>NZ_JBITGE010000017.1:82234-146384 GCF_044456785.1 Micromonospora sp. NPDC050795
CCGGCTCGCGTGGGGGGGGCGGCCCACACCCCCCCCCCCCCCGCGGGGGGGGCCCCCCGCCCCCCCCCCCCCCCCGGGGCGGGGGGGGGCCCCCCCCCCGGGCCCCCCGGGGGGGGCCCCCCCCCCCCGCTTCGGGTTCCCGGGCAAACGACGGGGCCCCACCGTTTCCGGCGGGGCCCCGTCGAGTCGCGTCAGCGGCTCTTGTACGCCTCGACGACCTCAACCGGGATCCGGCCGCGCTCGGAAATCTTGTAGCCGTTCTTGACGGCCCATTCCCGGATGGCCCGGTTCTGCTCCCGATCCATTCCCGCGCCGGCGGGTCGCCCCGGCCGCCGGATCGAACGGGCGCTCTCCACCGGGCCGCGCCCGATCCGCCGACCCGCATTGATGTACGGATCGAGCGCCTTGCGCAGGACGCCGGCATTCTCGTCGGAGACGTCGATCGTGTAGGCCACGCCGTCGAGACTGAACTCAACCGTCCGGTCGGCCTTCCCACCGTCGAGGTCGTCGGTCAGGACCGTGATTACTTTTCTCGCCATTGCCGATTACTCCCTGTGTGCGGCGGGATGTGTCCAAAGTCTGACCTATCACCCCGGTAATCCGCAACAATATGCCTTCCATTCATTCGGCGCGTCGCGATTCCGTTACCGAGCAAAACCATGAATCGCTTCGGTGGCGAGGCTTCATTCCCCGAGGATGCCGCTGTGACCGGCGATGGCGGCCGCCTCGGCCCGGTTCGAGACCCGCAACTTGCGCAGCAGCGCGGCGGTCATCCGTTTCACCGTCCGTTCGGAGACGTGCAGTTCTTCGGCGATGTCGACGGTGTTGCGGCCGGCGGCGATCGCCCGCAGCAGCCGCCGTTCCTCGCCATCCAGGTCGACGGGCGCGCAGCGGTTGGGCCCCAGCAGCATGGCGCGCAGCAGTTCGGCCGGCAGCACCGCCCAGCCGTCGAGGATCGCCAGCAGTGGGGGCAGCAGCTCCTCCGGTTCGCTGGTCTTGGGCAGGAACCCCTCGGCACCGGCCCGCAGCGCCTCCACCGCTGGCCCGGGTTCGACGGAACCGGACATCGCGACCACCCGTACCCGTGGGGTGGTCCGCCGGATCGCGGCCACCGCCCGGATGCCGCCGGGCGGCGGCATGTGCAGGTCGACCAGGGCCAGGTCGGGGCGGAAGCTGCTGACCAGGGCCGCCGCCGCGGCGGCGTCGCCGGTCGAGGCGGCCACCTCGACGCGGCCGTTGGTGGTGATCGGGAGCAGCAACTCCAGTCCGCGGACGAAAAGGGGGTGATCGTCCACGACGACGAGTCGCAAGGTGGAGGCTCCCGGCATGTCTGCGCCGTTCCCCAGCGGGTACCGATCATGCGGGATCGCACCGAACGAGAGGACTCGGGTGGATGCGCGTACGCCACGGTTTGCGGGACCTGCTGCGAGGGTTGCGCCCCATTGAGCCGACACCGGGCGAGAAACGACCGACGGCGGCCGATTCGGAGCTGCTGCTGCGGGTGCTGTGTCACGAGTTCCGGACGCCGATCAGCACCCTGACCTCGCTGACCCGCGCGTTGGCCGACGAGCGTCGGGAGCTGACCGGGGACGACCGGCGGGCACTCAGCGCGCTGGCCCGCGACCAGGCCGCCCACCTGCAGAGCCTGCTGCGCGACGCGACCGCCGGCACCGGTGTGCTGACGCCGACTCCGCAGCCGGATCCGGCCGTCGCGCTGGCGGGCATCCTGCGGGAGGCCGCCGCGCTGGTGCCGCTCGCCCGTCGGCGGGCGCGAGCCACCCGGGAAGCGGCCTCCTGCCCGGTGCCGGCCGGACGAACCCGACAGGTACTGGTCAACCTGGTGCAGAACGCGTTGCGGCACGGGCCGCCGGACGGACAGGTCGGGCTCTACGCCACTGTGCGGGGCCCCCACCTGAGCATCCTGGTCACCGACGAGGGCCGGGTCGACGATGCGCTGCTGGTCGCGCTGCGGCGTCCGGCGCCGGCCGTCGGGATGTCCGGTCTGGGCCTGTGGATCGCGCGGCAGCTCGTCGCGACGGACGGGGGAGCGTTGCGGGCACACCGGCTACGGCCGCGTGGAGTGGCGTTGGAGGTGCTGCTGCCGATGGCCCGCCCGGTGCGCTGACCCGGCCGGGACACCGGTTGGCCCGCTCGGGTCATCGGGACGGGAACGACCTCGCTACCTGTTTTCCGGTACCGAGGAGGTTGGATGTTCAGCCACGTGAAGGATCTGCAGTTCGAAGCCAAGCCGGACGGCCCGGATGCGGTGTTCGCCCGCCGCCTGCAGGAGGTGCTGGGCGGCAAGTGGGGCGAGATGACGGTCGCCAACCAGTATCTCTTCCAGGGTTGGAACTGCCGACTGCCCGGCAAGTACAAGGACCTGCTGCTCGACGTCGGCACGGAGGAGATGGGCCACGTCGAGATGATCGTCACGATGATCACCCGGCTGTTGGACAACGCGCCGCTGTCACTGACCGAGGGGATCGCGGAGGATCCCGGAGGTGCCGCGACCTACGCCGGTGAGAATCCGGCGCACTTCATCCACGGCGGAGGTGGCGCCCTGCCCACCGACTCCAACGGGGTGCCCTGGAACGGCGCGTTCATCACCGCCAGCGGCAACCTGTTGGCCGATTTCCAGCTCAACGTCACCGCCGAGGCGCAGGGTCGGCTCCAGGTCGCCCGGTTGTTCCACATGACCGACGACCCGGGCGTCAAGCAGATGCTGCGCTTCCTGCTGGCCCGCGACACGATGCACCAGAACATGTGGCTGGCGGCGATCGAGCAGCTCAAGGAGGACGGCCTGGAGGAGATGCCGGTGCCGGAGGCGTTTCCGGACTCGGGCGAGTTCACCGAGGAGTACGGCTACACCTACCTGGGTTTCTCCTCGGGCACCGACGCCGCCCAGGGGCGCTGGGCGTCCGGGCCCTCGCCGGACGGCAAGGGCGAGTTCCGGTACGACGACAACCCACGGGCGAACGCGCCGGAACCGGTGCTGCCCCCGGGTGACCCTCGCCTGTACGGCACCGCTCCAGTGGCCTAGCTCACACGCCGGAACAAGGGGAACGCTTTGTTACTTGAGTGAGACACGCTCAACTAACGCGAGGTGTTCGATGGCAACTCTTCCGGTACTTCCCCTGACCGACGCCGTGCTGCTGCCCGGCATGGTCATCCCGGTGACCCTCGACCCCACCACCCAGGCCGCGATCGACGCGGCGCGGGCGACCGGCGACCGCAAGCTGCTGGCCGTGCCGCGCATCGACGGCGAGTACGGCCCGGTGGGCGTGGTCGCCACCATCGAGAAGGTCGGCCGCCTGCCCGAGGGCGAGCCCGCCGCCGTCATCCGTGGCCTGTCTCGGGCCCGGATCGGCTCCGGCGTGCCCGGCCCCGGCGCCGCCCTCTGGGTCGAGGCGACCGAACTCGACGAACCCGCCCACGCCGGTCGGGCCCGCGAACTCGCCCGTGAGTACCGCGCCCTGGTGACCTCCGTGCTCCAGCAGCGGGGCGCCTGGCAGGTCATCGACGCGGTGGAGCGGATGACCGACCTCTCCGAACTGGCCGACTCGGCCGGTTACGCGCCCTGGCTGACCCTCGAACAGAAGACCGAGCTGCTCGCCGCGCCGGACGTCACCGCCCGGCTGGAGCTGCTGGTCGGCTGGGTGAAGGACTACCTGGCCGAGCAGGAGGTCACCGAGCAGATCAACAGTGACGTCCGCGAGGGGCTGGAGAAGTCCCAGCGCGAGTTCCTGCTGCGCCAGCAGCTCGCCGCGATCCGCAAGGAGCTGGGCGAGGACGAGCCGGACGGCTCCGCCGACTACCGGTCCCGCGTCGAGTCCGCCGAGCTGCCGGAGAAGGTCCGCGAGGCGGCCATGCGCGAGGTCGGCAAGCTGGAGCGGGCCAGCGACGCCTCCCCGGAGGCGGGCTGGATCCGTACCTGGTTGGACACCGTGCTCGAGATGCCCTGGGGCGCGCGTACCGACGACAACACCGACCTGACCGCGGCCCGCGCGGTGCTCGACGCCGACCACGCCGGCCTGGCCGACGTCAAGGACCGCATCCTGGAGTACCTGGCGGTGCGCAACCGGCGCGCCGAGCGCAACCTCGGTGTGGTGGGCGGTCGCGGCTCCGGCGCGGTGCTCGCCCTCGCCGGTCCTCCCGGAGTGGGTAAGACCAGCCTCGGCGAGTCCGTGGCGCGGGCGCTCGGGCGCAACTTCGTCCGGGTCTCGCTCGGTGGCGTCCGCGACGAGGCGGAGATCCGCGGGCACCGGCGCACCTACGTGGGGGCGCTGCCCGGTCGGATCGTCCGCGCGCTGCGCGAGGCCGGTTCGATGAACCCCGTCGTGCTCCTCGACGAGGTGGACAAGCTGGCCGCCGGCTACGCCGGTGACCCGGCCGCCGCCCTGCTGGAGGTGCTCGACCCGGCCCAGAACCACACCTTCCGGGACCACTACCTGGAGGTCGACCTCGACCTGTCCGACGTGCTCTTCCTGGCCACCGCCAACGTGGTGGAGTCCATCCCCGGCCCCCTGCTGGACCGGATGGAACTGGTCACCCTGGACGGGTACACCGAGGACGAGAAGGTCTCCATCGCCCGTGACCACCTGCTGCCCCGGCAGCGGGAGCGGGCCGGGCTGACCGCCGACGAGGTGGAGATCGCCGACGAGGCGCTGGCGCTGATCGCGGGGGAGTACACCCGGGAGGCCGGGGTCCGGCAGCTCGAACGTGGCCTCGCCAAGATCCTGCGCAAGGTGGCGGTGACGCTGGCGACCGACCCGTCGCCGGTACGCGTCGACACCGACAACCTCACCCGCTACCTGGGGCGGCCGAAGTTCACCCCGGAGTCGGCCGAGCGCACCGCGGTGCCCGGCGTGGCAACCGGCCTCGCCGTCACCGGCGCCGGCGGGGACGTGCTCTTCATCGAGGCGACCAGCATGGAGGGCGAGCCGGGGCTGACCCTGACCGGCCAGCTCGGTGACGTGATGAAGGAGTCGGCGCAGATCGCGCTCTCCTACCTGCGCTCCAACGGGCGGCGGTTCGGCATCGACCCGAACGCTCTCGCGGGACGCCGGATCCACGTCCACTTCCCGGCGGGCGCGGTACCCAAGGACGGTCCGAGCGCCGGCATCACCATGGTCACGGCCCTGGCGTCGCTGGTCACCGGCCGCCCGGTCCGTCCGGAGTTCGGGATGACCGGTGAGGTGACGCTCTCCGGTCGGGTGCTGCCGATCGGTGGGGTGAAGCAGAAGCTGCTCGCCGCGCACCGGGCCGGCCTCACCGAGGTGATCATCCCGGCGCGCAACGAGCCCGACCTGGACGACCTGCCGACCGAGGTGCGCGAGGCGCTGACCGTGCACACCCTGGCCGACGTGGCCGACGTGCTCGCCCTGGCGCTGCGCCCGGCCGACGTGAAGACGCTTGACGGGCCGGCGCTCTTCGCGGTCTGACGCTCCGACGATCCGGGCCCCCGCCGTCTTCCGACGGTGGGGGCCCTTTCGGTACGCGGGGAGGTCTACTGTCTCGTCTGCACCGTCAACCACCTCTCCGCCGCGAGGCGGCCCCTGGAGGAACCCCCCGTGAACGTGGTGCTCTGGATCATTCAGTCCCTGCTCGCCGCCGTCTTCGCCGGCGCCGGGCTGGCCAAGCTGAGCCAGCCCAAGGAGAAGTTGCGCGACGTGATGCGGTGGGTGGACCCCGTCCCACCGTCGCAGGTCAAGTCGCTCGGCGCGGTCGAGCTGCTGGCCGCCGTCGGGCTCGTGCTGCCCGCTGCCACCGGCATCGCCACGGTGCTCACCCCGCTCGCCGCCGTCGGGCTGGTCATCGTCATGATCGGCGGCCTCCTGGTGCACCTGCGCGCCGGCAAGCAGGAGACCACCCAGCAGGGGCGTCGCACCGAGATCCAGGGCGCGGTGACCTGCGCGGTGCTGCTCGTCCTCGCCGCCGTGGTGGCCTGGGGCCGTTTCGGCCCGTACGCCCTCTGATCCGCGTCGGCGAGCACGCGACAATGCACAGTAGAGTCTGCCCGCCGCTCGAGGTGGCACTCAACGGGGGAGAGGCATGGAACCGATCGTGAGCGCACCTGGTGCGGTACCGCCGGCAGCGCCACAACGGTCGGATCCACCGAGCCGACGGTTGGGACGGCGGGTGCTCTTCGCCGGCGGCGCGGGCGCGGCGGTGGCGACCACGGTGGCCACCCTCGCCGGTGCGGAACAGGCGGGATCGCCGCCCGTCACGACCGTGCGGGAGGCCCCGCTCAGCCTCCGGGACCCCCGGGTCGGCTGCCGCCTCGACGGCAGTGACGAGTCGGACAAGGTCACCACGGCGCTGAACCTGCTGCCGGCCGGTGGCGGGGAGATCTTCCAACCGGTGGGCGCGCTCGGTCTCGGATCGGAGGTCCGCTTTCCGACGAGTGTGACCTGGACCGGCGAGAACATCGGCGCCGCGATCATCCAGCCGGCCCCGGGCTACACCGGTCGTCTGGTCTCCAGCGGTAAGTACAACCAGATCTCCAACGTGCACTTCTACGGCATGCGGACCTCCAACGTGCTGTTGACCGTCCGCGGCCCCCGATCGACCTTCCACCACCTGCACTTCGGCAACTCGGGCAGCCACGCGATCGAGTTCCTCGGCAAGGACGCGGACACCAGCGCCCACGCCAACAAGATCACCGATATCAACATCGAGGACTGCCTCGGCGTCGGCATCCTCGTGAACAAGGTCGCGTACGACAACGAGTTCCTCAACGTCTGGGTCGGTGAGTGCCAGACCGGGATACGGCTGCTGGACAGCGCCTGTTTCTTCGACAACCTGCATGTCTGGGGTTGCCGGGGCAACGGGGTGGAAGTGCGCGAACCCGCCCACCGGAACATCTTCCAGAACGTCTACCTGGAGTCGAACGGCACGAGTGGCACCGGCAGCGGCGCCGACCTGCGGCAGGTCTGGGGGACCCAGTTCATCGGCGGGCGGCTCTGGCGCAACGCCAGCAACGGCATCGAGGTCTCCTCATCCGGACGTACCCGGATCATGGGGCTCGACATCCACGACAACGGTGCGAACGGGATTCTCGGCCGCGACGCCGACCTGTGCCAGGTGATCGGCAACCAGTTCTACGACGACGCGACGCCCCGCCGCCAGGACCGACCGATCGTGACGGTCGGCACCAGCAACAACTGGATCGTCACCAACAACGTGATGCGGGCGTACGACCACCGCTCCGGTGGCGCGTCGCTGGCCGGGGCCAACAACGTCGTCGACGGCAACATCGGCTAGCACCGGCGGGGCGGCGGGGCGGCGGGTGCCCATGGTTCTCCCGCCGCCTCGCCGGGCCGGGTCGTCGGCGACCGTCGTACTCCGCCGCCTCGCCGACCGCGTTCTCAGCGCTCGTCGCCGCCGCGGTCGCGGCGCACGGTGGCCTTGCGGCCCTTGATCGTGCTGGAGCGCAAGCCGGAGATGACCTCGTCGGCCACCCCCTGCGGCACCTCCACCAGTGAGAACCGGTCGGCGATCTCGATCGAGCCGATGTCCCGGCCGCGGATACCGGTCTCCCCGGTGATGGCGCCGACCAGATCCTGCGGGCGCACCCCGGCGCGTCGACCCAGGCCGACGAAGACCTGGACGGTGTTGCCGCCGCCGGAGCGTGGCCGGCCCCCGCCGCGCCGGTCGCCGCCCCGGCCGCCGGCCTCCGGTCGGCCCTCGCGCGACCCACGGACCGGAGCCTGCGGGATCTCCTCCTCGTCGTCGGAGCCCGGCGACGTCACCTCGTGGGCCAGCTTCACGGCGGCGAGGGCGACCTCCATCAGGTCGAACTCGTCGGTCAGCGTCTCCACGATCACCCGGAACGGGTCGAGGTCGTCCTCCAGCAGGCTCTCCCGCAGGGCCGCCTGGGTCAGCTCCAGCCGCCGGGTACGCATGTCGGCCACGGTGGGGATCTTGTCGATGGTGATCCGCTGGCCGGTCACCCTCTCGATGGTCTTGAGCATCCGGTGCTCACGCGGCTCGGCGAGGGTGATCGCCACGCCCTCGCGGCCAGCCCGACCCACCCGACCGATCCGGTGCACGTACGACTCCGGGGCGGACGGCACGTCGTAGTTGACCACGTGGGTCAACTGCTCGACGTCCAGCCCACGCGCCGCCACGTCGGTGGCCACCAGCAGGTCGGCGGTGCCCGCCCGCAGCCGGCCCATGACCCGGTCGCGCTGCTCCTGGCTCATCCCACCGTGCAGCGCTTCGGAGCGGTAGCCCCGACCGTTCATCGTCTCGGTCAACCGGTCGACCTCTTCCCGGCTGCGGCAGAACACGATCGCCGCCGTCGGGGATTCCACGTCCAACACCCGTCCCAGCGCGGCCGGCTTGTGCGCCCGGGTCACGATGTACGCGCTCTGCCGCACCCGGGGCGCCTCACCCGCGACCGGCTGCTCCCGGCCGATCTCGATCCGCACCGGTTCGCGCAGGTGCTGGCGGGCCATCCCGTCGATGCGCGAGGGCATGGTCGCCGAGAAGAGCACAGTCTGACGCTGCGCCGGAGCGTGCTCCAGGATCGCCTCGATGTCCTCGGCGAAGCCCATGTCGAGCATCTCGTCGGCCTCGTCGAGCACCACCGTGGCCAACCCGCCGAGGCGCAGGGTGCCCCGGGCGATGTGGTCGAGGGCCCGGCCCGGGGTGGCGACCACCACGTCGACACCGCTGTCCAGTGCCCGCAACTGCCGCCCGATCGGCTGCCCACCGTAGATCGGCAGCACCCGCGCGCCCAGGTCCTTGCCGTAGCGGTGGAACGCCTCGGAGACCTGTACCGCCAGCTCCCGGGTCGGCACCAGCACCAGCGCCACCGGGTCGCCGCCCTGGCGGTGCGCCGTCATGAGGTTCAGCAGCGGCAGCGCGAACGCGGCCGTCTTGCCGGTGCCGGTGGCCGCCTGCCCCAGCAGGTCCCGACCCTCCAGCAGCGGTGGGATAGCCTCCCGCTGGATGGGGGTCGGCTCCTCGTACCCGAGCGCGGCGAGCGCGCCGAGCAGCTCGGCGCGGAGCCCGAGCTCGGCGAAGGCGCTCACCTCGTCGGTGCCGTCGGGGGTGGCGTCGATCGGTGCGTCGTGCTGTGCAGGTGCGGAACTCATGTGCCAAGCCTTTCATCACGCCGTCCGGGCCGTTGCGGCGACCGCCACAAGAGCTGTCCCGAGCCCGTGCTGCGGCTGTTCCGCGAGCCCGCCGGCGGCCCGGATCAGGCGTCGGTGGTCAGGATGGCCAGCACCATCACCGCGGCGAGGGCCGCGTCGAGCACCGCGCAGAACTCGGCGTAGCCGCGCGGCACCACCCGGCGGTTGCGGTGGTGCACGATGTCCCAGCCGGCGTGGGCGAACCACCCGAGGGCCACCAGCCAGGCGGCGGTCCGCCCACCGGCCAGCACCGCGACCAGCGTCAGGGCGACCCAGATGGCCAGACCGGCGAGTTGGGTGGCGAGCACGCCCCGCCCGCCCAGCGTGCGGCGGGCCATGCCGATCACCAGGTAGCCGCCGGGCAGCACCAGCATCGTCCACGGGCTGAGCACGCCCGGGTCGACCCACATGTCCGCGGTCAGCAACAGCGCCAACCCGGCCGGCCAGCGGTGGGCGAGCGCCACCACGACCCGGTTTCGGCGTACCGGCACGGAGGCTTCGTGCCGGTGCCGGAGAGCCACCAGCACCATCGCGGGGATCATCAGCAGGTGACCGCCGAGCATCAGCGCGTCGGCGTCGATCAGCCCGGCCCGAAACGGCACGAGCAGCAGCAGGAACGGGACGTACATCGCCGCGGCCATCTCAGCGACCGCGTGCCAGCGGTGCGCCCGGTAGCGCATCACCACCGTCATCCCGACGGTCATGTTCGTGGCCATCACCAGCGCCGCGACCTCCGGCCGGGCCAGCGTGTCGCCGACGGACAGGGCGACGCCGGCCAGCTCCCACAACGGCCCGAGCAGCAGCATCCCGGCGATCATCGCCAGGGCCATCTCGCCCAGGTGCCACAGCAGCCGCCGCCTGCTGCTCGCCGGTGCCGCGGCGGTCGGTGCCGCCGCACTCGGCGGCGCAGTCGAGGGGGTCGGCTCGTCGGTGGGCAGGGGCGCGGGCGACGGTACGGCGGTGAGGCCGTCCGCGTACAACCGGGTGTCTTCCATGTCTCGACCCTGCCGGTGCGCCCGGTGTGGCCGGCAGACCCGTTCGTCACGGAAAAACCGTGTTGACCGCGCGGCTCGACCGTGACAGTTCGCATGGGTGGACCATGCGCCGGGCGGTCCTAGGATCGGTGCGTGGCGAGCGAGGCGGTGACTACCCGGGCGGACCGGCGGCTGCGTCGCGCCCGACGGGCGACGCTGGTGTCGCTGGCCACCGGCGTGTGGGCGAGCGTCCTGCTGCCGGCGGTCGGCCTGACCCGCGAGCCCGACCGGGGCCGGGTGACGCTCGGCGCGGTCGGCATCCTCGCCTTCGTGATCGCGCAGACCGTCGTCCTGTACGCGGCCGTGACGCCGTGGCTCGACCCGCGCTGGCGGCGTCGGGCCGAGCTGAGCCTGATCGGGGTGGCGGTGCTGACCGTCCCGCTGGTGGGCCCGGTGGCGGCCGGCAGGTGGCCGACCTGGGCCTGGCTCGGCGCGGCGCTGATCGGCATGACGCCGCTGCTGGTGCGGTGGCGGGCCGCGCTGGCGGTCGCGGTCGGCGTCCTGGCGGTGTCGGTCGCGGTGGCCTGGTGGACCGGTGGTTCCGTTGCGCGTCACCTCGCCGTGACCGGCGCAATCGGCGCGGCGGTCGCCGCCGTCAACGGGTTCCAGGTCTGGTTCTGGGACCTGCTCGTGGAGGCCCGGCAGGGCCAGGCCGCCCAGGCCCGGCTGGCCGCCGCCGAGGAACGGCTGCGCTTCGCCCGCGACGTGCACGACGTCCTGGGGCACCACCTCACGGTGATCGCGTTGAAGGCCGAACTCGCCGCCCGGCTCGCACCGGTCGACCCGGAACGGGCCGGGCGGGAGGCCGCCGAGGTGCAACGGTTGGCTGCCTCCGCGCTGGGCGAGGTACGCGAGACCGTACACGGCTATCGGGCCGTCGACCTCGACGAACAGCTCGCCGCGGTGGTGGGGGTGCTGCGCTCCTGCGGGGTGCGGTGCACGGTTCTGCCGCTGCCGGCGGACCTGCCGCAGCCCGCCGCCGTCGAGCTGGCGGCGGTGCTGCGCGAGGCGAGCACCAACGTGTTGCGGCACAGCCGGGCCGACTGGTGCCGGATCCGCATCGACCGGGAGGATGACGTGGCCAGGATGACGGTGGCCAACGACGGCGCCGACGACCGCGGCCCGGACGCGCACAGCCACGGCCTGCGTGGGCTGGCCGACCGGCTCGCCGCCGCCGGGGGCGAGTTGCGGGTACGCCGGGAGGACGCGATCTTCACCCTCGAAGCCACAGTGCCGGTGCCGTCGTGATCCGCGTCCTGCTCGCCGACGACGAGGACCTCATCCGGGTCGCCGTCGCCGCGCTGCTCGCCCTGGAACCGGACATCAAGGTGGTGGCACACGCCGCCGACGGGACGGCAGCCGTCACCGCGGTGCTGGCGCACCGCCCGGACGTGGCAGTGGTGGACCTGGAGATGCCGGGCCTGGACGGCATCGCGGTGGCCGCCGAGCTGACCCGGGTCCGACCCGAGTGCGCGGTGGTCGTGCTGACCGGGCACGGTCGTCCCGGACACCTGCGCCAGGCGTTGACCGCCGGTGCCCGTGGGTTCCTGCCCAAGGGCTCACCGGGTGGGGCGCTCGCCGACGTGATCCGCCGGGTGCACACCGGAGGGCGCTACGTCGACCCGACGCTGGCCGCCGACGCGTTGACCCTGCCCCCGTGCCCGCTGACCCCTCGGGAACTGGAGACGCTGCGGCTGGTGGAGGTCGGCGCCCCGGTCGCGGTGATCGCCCGTCGGGTTCACCTGTCCACCGGGACCGTGCGCAACCACCTCTCCGCTGCCGTGCAGAAGCTCGGTGCCGCCGACCGGGCCGAGGCCGTCCGCACCGCCCGGGACAACGGCTGGCTCTGACCAGCGGTGCCTAGCCTGATCCACTCGGCTCGACGGAAATCGGGGTGTCCGGTGCGTGGGGACACGAGGCGTGAAGGGATGGGCTTCCCCGGTAGCGTGGGCTCGTGCGTACGGTGGAACTGGTCTGCCCGCCCGGCCTGGAGGTCGCGGTCCGGGCGGTCTGGGGCCGCCTGGCCGCCGCCGGGCTGCCCAGCCTGGCCCGCAACATCCACCCCACCAACCGGCCGCACCTCACCCTCGCCGCCGTCGACGAGTTCGCGCCGGGGGTCGAGCACCGCCTGGCCGAGTTGTTCGACGCCGCGCTGCCGGTGCCGGTGACGCTCGACCGGGTCGTCGTCCTGGACGGCAGTGCGCCACTGGTCTGGCTCGTCCGACCCACGCCGGCGCTGACCGCGCTGCACGCCGCCGTCTGGGACGTTCTCGCCGATGCCGACGGACACCGCCCGTGGCACGCGCCCGACGCGTGGGTGCCGCACCTGAGCCTGGCCCTGCGGTTCCGCGACGCCGACCTGCGGTTGGCGCGTGCCGTGGCCGGTGGGCAGCGCCCGACGGGCGACTTCGACGCCGCCCGCAGTTACGACGGCACGGACCGCTCGGTGACCGCGCTGACCCGGCTCCGCTGAGGCCGTCGCGCGCTGAGGCCCGACGTGCCGAAGTGGCATCGCGGCCGCCTTCACGTAGGGGCAGCAGTCAGGCCGAGGCGGCCGTCGGAGCGTGTCGCCCCGACGGCCGCCGGCCCCGTCCTGGTCAGGTGTCGCGCGGCTGCGGGATCTCCTGCCTGGTGAACGGAATACCCGCCGCCGGGGCGGCCCGGGTGGCGAGCGACGCAGCCGACTCGTCGGTGTCGTAGAGCCGAACCGAACCGTTGGCGGTCCGGCTCACGAAACCGAGTCGGATGCCGTTGGAGTTCTGGAAGACGAATGCCGTCGGGTCGGTCGGATAGGTCTCGTCCGGCACCGTCGCCGTGGCCCAGTTGCCCCAGGCGGTGGAGCCCGCGGCGGTCTGTCGGCTGTGCTGGATGGTGTCGTCGGTCGTCCGGGTGAACACCGAGACGCGGCCGGTGTTGGGGCTCAGGACCGCGCTCGGGGAGCCGACCGGCGTGATCCCGCTGGCCCCCACCGCGTTCCAGGTGCCGGGCCAGGTGCCGTCGATGTTCTGCAACTGGCTCTTGACCACTCCGTCGGTGTGGCGGGCGAACACCATCAGGCGACGGCCGGGCAGTGTCACCACGCTCGGCGTGTCCACGAAGCCCGCGCCACCCAGCCCCGTCCAGGCGGAGGACAGCGCGCCACCCCTGTACGTGGCGGCCTGCAGGGTGCCGGCGGCGTTGGCCACCAGAAGTGTGGCGGTGCCGTCAGCGCCCGGCACGGCGACCGGCGTCCCGGTCAGGCCGGTGCCACCGAGCGGCGTCCACGGAAACAGGTCGCCGGCCGTACCGTCCTGCCGCCGGTGCCAGAGTGCACCGTCGGCGTCCAGGGCGAAGAGCACGCGGGTGTCGTCGGAGAGCCGGACGGCGGTCGGCTCCGAGCGCATCGCCCCACCGAGGGCGAGCCACGGGTTCCAGTCCGGCATGGCCGGCGTCTTCTGGGTCAACGAACCCACGTTGCTGGTGGTCTCGTGGGCAACGATGGTGACCCTGTTCTGGGCGTCCGAGACCAGCGACGGCTTGCCGGTGTACGCCTCGGTGCCGGGAACCGGTGACCACTGGATCGAATACAGCGAGTCCGGGTTCGCGCGTCCGTGCCGCAGTTGACCGATGTTGTCGGTGTAGGCGATCTCCAGGCTGCCGAGCGCGGTGCCGGCGGGCGGGGCCTGCACGACCGCCAACGGGGCGTTCTGCCGCGCCGGAGTGACGGGCAGCGCGGGGCTGGTGATCGCCCCCTGCCGGCAGGTGTTGGTGGTGGTGAAGACGTTCGGGAAGCCCTCCCAGCCGTTGCCGATCTGGTCCGCGGTCAGTGCCCAGGACAGGTTGTCCTCGCGGAAGCGGTACTGGAACAGATCACCGTCGGCCTGAATGCCGAAGAGCGTGTCTCCGCCGGCGGAGAAGAGCCCCTTGGTGAACCCCTGCCAGTCGCTCGAACCGACCTGACGGTCCCGCAGGAGCCACCGCTGACTCGCCGGGTCGAACCGGTGTCGGTAGAGCTTGCCGTCGGACGTGCGGCCGTAGAGGGTGCCGGGGGCACCGGCCACGATCAGGTTGTACCGGTCCCAGCCGGAGTCGATGACACGTGCGTCGATGGTCCATTTCCGCGTCGGCTCGTCGAACCGGTACCAGCGCAGTTTGCCCTGGGCGTCGACGGCGTAGAAGTCGCCGATCTGGTCCACAGTGATCTTGTTGCGGAAGGCGGCTGTCGCGTAGTTCGTGAAGCTCGAACTGATGATCAGGTTCTGCTTGCCATCGATGGTCTCCCAGTTGCTGCCTGTCCATCGGTAGCGGTTCAGCCCGGTCGAGTTGATGCCGTAGACCCGGCCGTCCGGCCCACCCAGCAGGCGGCCGAACGTCTGCCAGCCACCGGGGCCGACGGTGGTGGCGGCGGTGAACACGCCGCCGTCGCGGCCCGGGGTGCTGTACTGGCGGCGGGCGAGCGTGCCGGCCGTTGTCGAGTTGAAGAACGCCGCCGCTCCGGTACAGCTGAAGGCGTCGGTTGCCGCCTGCGCGGGAGACGCCGGCAGTGGTGCCACGAGGCCGGCGGCGCCGATGAGCGCTGCGGCGGTCAACGCCAGCGGCCGACGCCGGGAAGGCGTCCGTGGTGTGGATTCTTTGGTGAACTGGGACACGTTTGTGTGATCCTCCCCCGAGAAGAATAAGAATGACCGCAGTGAATTGATTAGTCTGTGGTGATCGCCACATTCACAGATGGTCCACTGTGCGCGGTGAGTGATCCATCGGCCACGGTCGCGGCCCATCATGCACGACCGTGGGTCGCCTGCCAAGCGCGGAAGCTCAGCCCGGCTCGTGGGCTCCGGGAGCATCCATGATGGACATTCGGGGCGGGTCGGAGCAGGGAGTAAACGGACTTAAGGCTCCAAATGGTCGAAGTCTTAACGGAAAGTAGTCTCCCCAGGTCGTAGCGCAAATGAGGACGGTTGCCGCCACTGTGGCTTGACAGCCGATCGAGCGTGCTGCAACCTACAGCGGCATATCGATGAGTAGCAGCACACGGGGGTGTGAAGCTGTGACCGCTGACTTGGCGGCATTCTGCCGTGCCGAGGCGACGCGAATATTGTTGGGCGCTCCGCTCCCGCGTGAATTCCGTCCACCCAAGTTGTCTCTTTCTCTTTTCTGACATTCTCGTCGACCGATGAGTCGACGTCGTAACGCCGTGCCCGTCAAGAGGTAGCGGCGATCGACACCCGGCTTCGTGGGGCCCTCGCAGGTCTCGCGGCCGGCACGTGCCTGTCTCCGCCTCGTAGCCCGTCCTCGATCCAGGGGTGACCATGTCCTTCAGCATTCGCCGTCTGCCCGACCCGCGCGGTCGGCTGACCGATCTGCGTGGTCGGCTGACCGATCTGCGTGGTCGGCTACCCCGGCAACGTTCGATGTTCGGCTCCGGCACCACCCGGTCGGTCCTGGCCGCCGCCCTGGCCGGCGTGCTGATGCTCAACCTGGGCGGCAGCGGGGTGACGGCGTTGCCAGCGGGCGGTGCCCGCGACCGGGACGGTGTCGCCTCCGCCGGTCGGGGTGGCGGCGGCGCGAAGCCGAACCAGGCATGGGGCTCGGCGGCCGGCAAGGCACACGTGACACCCGGGCGCCCCAACCGTGACCTGCCGAAGTCCATGCGCGGGCAGTACCCGCTGCACAAGCTCGCCGACAAGCCCGCCCCGGGGCGCAACAAGGCGTCCGTGGCGGCCGCACCTGTCGACGACACCCCAGGCTTCGACAAGCGAACCAGCCGGGAACGACCGGCCGAGCGCGACGTCAACCAGCGGGTGTTCGACAACGCGGACGGCACCCAGACCACAGAGTTCTCCTCCTCCCCGATCAACTACCGCAAGCCGGACGGCACGTGGGCGCCCATCGACCACACCCTGGTGCCCGCCGCCGACGGATGGGGGACGGCCGCCGACGCGGTCGGCCTGCACCTCGCCGGGAACGGAGCCGCGAGCCAGGTGGCCCGGGTGAGCTTCGACGGTGACACGGAGTTCGGCTTCGGTCTGGCCGAGGCGACCAACGCGCCCGGCCGGGTGAACGGGAACGCCGTCACCTACCCCGGCGTACGCCCCGACGTCGACCTGCGTCTGGAGCCCCGGGCCGGCGGCGTGAAGGAGACCCTGGTCCTGCACTCGGCCAAGGCGCCCGCGTCGTACGTGTTCCCGCTGAACCTGCGCAACCTCACCGCGAAGCTGGTCGACGGTCAGGTCGTTCTCAGCGACCGCGACGGGCGTGAACGCGGCGTGATCCCGGCGGGTTACATGGTGGACGCCGGCACCGGCACGGCCGGTCCCGCCACCTCCACCAAGGTCGCGTACGAACTGGTCACCACCGGTGGGCAGACGGCGCTGAAGGTCACTCCCGACCGGGCGTGGTTGGCCGACCCGGCCCGGCGGTACCCGGTCGAGGTCGACCCGACCGTCGGCCCGCCGGTCGCTGCGATCAACGCCGACAGCAGCATGTACGTGCACGGAGACAGCTCCACGTCCGGCAGCAGCGAGTTGCTCGTCGGTCGCTCCGGCGGGTCCAACGCGGCGGCCTACCTCAAGTTCGGCAACCTGGTCAGCCGACTCCAGAACCACACCATCCACGGGGCGGCGCTCTCCGCTGTCAACTTCGACGCGGCTTCCTGCAAGGCGCGCGCGGTCAGCGTCCACCCGGTCACCGGGTCCTGGTCGGCCGGCACCGGCTACTCGTATCCGGGGCCGGCGGTGGGTGGCGCGCTGGTCAGCCGCTCGTTCGCCCACGGGTACGTCGCTCTCGGCCAGTCCCAGTCCGCCTGCCCGGCAGCCGGGGAGATGTTCGACCTCGGCGTCGGCGGCCGTAACCTCGTGCAGCGCTGGGCCAACGGCCAGCAGGCCAACAACGGTCTCTCGCTGCGCGCGTCCACCACCGACACCTCGGCGTGGAAGAAGTTCGCCGGTACCGGCACGGCGAACCCGCCGGCGCTCTACGTCACGCACAGCCCGTACAACGCCGGGTACGCGATCCCGAAGCCCACTCCGGAGCCGGCCGTCCTGCGTAACCAGGACGGCAAGGTGAAGGTGACGGTCACCAACCTCGGTGCCGAGGCGTGGACGCCGGCGAACTACTACCTCGCGTACCGGGTCTACAACGCGCAGACCGGCGCCGCGGTGACCCAGCAGCGGGCGGCGAACCTGCCCTCCACCCTGGCCCGTGGCGCGAAGGTCACCCTCGACGCGACGGTCAAGCGGTTGGAGCCCGGCTCCTACTTCCTCGACTTCACCATGGTGCGTACCGGTGGAGCGGTCTTCACCGACCACCAGGTGCCACCCGGCCGGATCGTGCTCCAGGTGTTCGACGTTCCGCCGGTCGTGCAGGAGCTCTACCCGGACAACGGGTACCAGGCCCCGACGCTCACCCCACTGCTCTGGGCGCGGGCCGTGGACACCGACGCCGCACCCGGTGCCACCTTGTCCTTCAAGTTCGAGATCTGCGACCAGACCGACGCCGGTGCGGCGACCAACTGCACCAACTCCGGCTACCAGGCCAAGCAGTCCTGGGTGGTGCCCGCCGGCCGGATGGTTTGGGGCAAGAGCTACCTGTGGCGCTCCTTCGTCAAGGACAGCGCCAACGAGGTCATCTCGCCGTACTCGACAATGCTCAGCTCGGTGCCGCAACCGGACCTGTTGTCCCGGATCGCCACGTCGCCCAGCGCCGATCAGGGCCGTGAGTTCGACGCTCAGACCGGCAACTTCGCCACCTCCGCCGTGGACGCCACGGTGGTGACCGTCGGGCCGGAGCTGAACCTGGTCCGCACCTACAACAGCCTCGACCCCCGGACGACCGGCGTCTTCGGCGCCGGCTGGTCCAGCCGGTACGACATGACGTTGGTTCCCGACAACGACGGCACCGGCAACGTGGTGGTCCGCTACCCGGACGGTCAGGAGGTGCGGTTCGGCAAGAACCCGGACGGCACGTACGCCCCGCCGCCGGGCCGGGTCGCGAAGCTCAGCGTCGACAGCAGCAACTGGAAGCTTGTCGACCGTACCGGCAGCACCTACCAGTTCTCCCTGCTCTACAAACTCCAGAAGATCACCGACAACTCCGGGCACTCGGTCAACCTGACCCTCGACCCGATGACCGGCAAGCTCGCCCGGGCCCAGGTCTCCAACAGCCAGAGCAACACCGCCGGCCGTTCGCTGACCTTCACCTGGAACGGCAACCGCATCGCCACGGTCAGCACCGACCAGGTCAACGGCGCGAAGCTGACCTGGAACTACACCTACGAGGGTGACCTGCTGACCAAGGTCTGCGGCCCGGAGTCCGCCTGCACCAACTACGCCTACGCGGCCGGTTCGCACTACCGCACCGCCGTTCTCGACGCCAAGCCCGACTCGTACTACCACCTCGGCGAGGCCGAGGGCACCGGCGCGGCCAGCGACGTGGCGATCAACCTGGGCAAGGACGCCGGCACGTACCGCAACAACGTCACCCTGGGCCAGCCCGGCGTGCTGGAGGGCACCAACGGCACCGCCGCGGCCTTCAACGGCACCTCGGCCTACCTCGAACTGCCCAAGGGGCTGGTCAAGAAGAGCCGCGATGTCTCCGTCGAGCTGTGGTTCAAGATCGGTCTGACGCAGACCGGTGGCCCGCTCATCGGCTACCAGGACAAGGCCGTCGGCACCACGGCGACCAGCGGCGTACCGCTGCTCTACACCGGCACCGACGGAAAGCTGCGCGGCCAGTTCGCCACGGGCACGATCGCACCGATCACCTCGGGCATCACGGTCAACGACAACAAGTGGCACCACGTGGTGCTCTCCGCGATGGCCAACACCCAGACCATGTACCTCGACGGGGTCAAGGTCGGTGACCTGGCCGGGCAACCGATCGAGCACTCGCTGCTGACCTTCAACCAGGTCGGCCTCGCCTCGGCGACCACGCCCAGTTCCTGGCCGGCCTGGGGCGGCACCGCCCAGAGGTACTTTGCCGGCACGATCGACGAGGTCGCCGTCTACTCGCGCCCGATAGGCCTGGAGACGGCCAAGGCGCACTTCCAGTACGCGAAGCCGGCCGCCCAGCAGCTGACCCGGGTCACCCTGCCCAGCGGCCGGGTCGCCACCGAGGTCGAGTACGACACGGCCACCGATCGGGTCAAGGAGTACACCGACGACAACGGCGGCACCTGGAAGGTGGGTCAGCCCACCGTCTACGGCGGCGACACCGACCTGCGGCGCAGCGTCCAGGTCCTCGACCCGGCCAACCGCCCCTACCTGTACGAGTACGACGCGCTCGCCGGTCGACTGCTGCGCTCCGGCACCCCGCTGGGACTGGAGATCCGCGAGGAGGACCGACCCGGGCAGCCCAGCCCGACGCCGAGCCCGCCGCCCACCGAGGTCTGCACCCAGCCCGACCCGAACGACCCGGCCTTCTGCACCGTGATCCCGGGCGACGCCGGTGGACCGATCTTCGTGCGGCACCCGTTGGACGGCATGGCCATCCGCTCGTTCTCCTACAACGCGGACGGCCAGCAGAGCAAGGTCACCAACGAGAACGGTGACACGGTGGAGATGACGTACGACAGCAGGGGGCGTCTCGCCACCCGCAAGAGCTGCCGTACGTCCACCCAGTGCTTCACGAACTACTACACCTATCCGGCTTCCATCACCGACCCGTTCGACCCGCGCATCGACCTGGCGGTGGAGCAGCGCGACGGCCGCTCCAGCGGCCCGACCGACAACAAGTTCCGGACCACCTTCACGTACCGGGACCGCACCGGTCAGCTCCTCACCCAGACCAACCCGGACGGCAGCCTGGTCACCCACACCTACACCAGCGGCGGCGAGGCCGGTGTCAACGGCATCCCTCCGTCCGGGTTGCTGGCCAGCAGCACCACCAACGGGCAGACCAAGCCCACCAGCTACGCGTACTACGCCAACGGTGACCTGTACAAGGTGACCGAGCCGTCCGGGCTGGTGACCGAGTACACCTACGACGCCCTCGGCCGACGGATCACCGAGAAGGTCATCTCCGACACCTATCCCGCGGGCGTCACCACCACGATCACCTACGACGGGCACTCGCGGGTCGCCACCGTCACCGGCCCGGTCACCACCGACGCCGTCACCGGCAAGCAGCACCAGAGCCGAACCGTCAACGAGTACGACGCCGACGGCAACCCCACCAAGGTCACCGCCACCGACCTGCTCGGCGGTGACCCCGAGCGGGTCACCAGCACCGAGTACGACGACGAGGGACGGCCGGTCCGGGTCGTCGACCCGGAGGGCAACGAAACCAGCTACGGGTACGACAGGTTCGGCAACAAGACGACCATGACCGACGCCAACGGCAACCGCTACGACTGGGCGTACACCGCCCAGAACAAGGTGGCCGAGGTGCGGCTGCGGGACTGGCGCAGTGACCCGGCCGGCACCCCCGGCACCGGCACCGGCGACTACCTGGTCCTGCACTCCTACTCGTACGACTTCGCCGGGCGGCTGGCCAGCGACACCGACGCCATGGGCCGGCGACTGGAGTACAAGTACTACCGCGACGACCTGTTGGAAAAGATCACCCTCAAGGACTTCCGCAACCCTGACGGTTCCAAGCGGGACTACGTCGTGGAGGAGAACACCTACGACGGGGCCGGCAACGTGACCCGCAAGGTCGGGGCCAACGGCACCCAGATCACCGACCACACGCCGGACGAGGCCGGCAAGGTGAAGAGCACCGTCCTGGATCCGACGGGGGTGCGTCGGACCAACACCTTCACCTACGACTACAACGGCAACGTCAAGCAGACGGTCCGGACCGGGAACGCGTCGAACCTGAACTGGGAGGTACTGGCCACCTCCGAGGTCGTCGACTACACCTACGACGACGCCGGGAACGTCCTCACCGAGAAGGTCACCGCCGGCAGCAGCACCCGGGTGACCAGCTACACGTACGACAGGCGCGGCCTGCGCACCTCGGTCACCGACCCGCGTGGCAATGTGAGCGGCGCCGACAAGGCGAAGTTCACCAGCACCTTCCGATACGACGAGCTGGGCCGTCAGGTCGGGCAGAGCGGCCCGACCGTCCTGGCCGAGAGCGACGGCAACGCCGCGGTCTCCACCAACCCGACCAGTTCGGTCGGCTACAACACCTTCGGCGAGCAGGTCGCCGTCAAGGACCCGCTCGGGCGGGTCTCCACCTCGGAGTACGACAAACTCGGCCGGGTGGTGCGCAGCCTCGCGCCGATGTACCTCGCGCCCGGTGTGACCCAGCCGGTCACCCCGGAGCACAAGCGCCGCTACGACGCCCTGGGCAACGTGCTGGAGGAGACCGACCCGGCCGGCATCACCAACTACACGTACGACCAGCTCAACCGGTTGACCGTCCGGGACGAACCGTCGAAGACCAACGACGACCGCGCGCTCACCCGCTACACCTACACCCGTACGGGCGAGGTCCTCTCGGTCACCGGCCCGACCGGCGCCCGGGTCGAGTCGACCTACGACGACCTCGACCGGCAGGTCACCCAGACCGTCGTCGAGCGTCGGCCGACCACCCGCAACCTGGTCAGCAGGCTCGCCTACGACGACGCGGGCAACCTGACCTCGTCGGTCTCCCCGACCGGGGCGACCACAGTCAACACCTTCAACGGGGCCGGCGACATCACCCGCAGCACCGCGCCGACCGGCGAGGCCACGATCTTCGGGTACGACTTCGCCGGCCGCGAGGTCCGGGTCTCCGACGGCCTCGGCCGCACCACCCGGGTCGGGTACGACCAGTTCGGTAACCGGACGAGCACCTTGAATCTCAAGGCCGACGGCACGGTCCTGCGCACCCAGAGCTACGGGTACGACGTGGCCGGCAACATGACCTCGTCGAAGGACCCGTACAACACCGTCACCACCTACGAGTACGACGCGGCGGACCAGCTCGTCAAGCAGATCGAGCCGACCGACGCCGACCCGATCACCACCACCTTCGGGTACGACGCCGCCGGTAACCGGACCCGCTACACCGACGGCCGCAACAACTCCACCATCTACACGTACAACACCCTGGGTCTGCCGGAGTCGGCGATCGAGCCGTCCACGGCGAGCCACCCGACAGCCGCGGACCGCACGTGGACGGTCGCGTACGACGCCGACGGCAACGCGGTACGGCTCAGCGCCCCGGGTGGGGTGAGCCGCATGCGGACCTACGACGCGGCTGGCCGCCTGACCGAGGAGACCGGTTCCGGGGGTGACACCCCGACCGCGACCCGGACCCTGGACTACGACCAGGACGGCCGGCTGAAGAGCGTCAACGCTCCCGGTGGCAGCAACACGTACAACTGGAACGACCGGGGTGGGCTGCTGTCCACCGCCGGCCCGTCCGGCACGGCGAGCTTCGACTACAACGACGACGGCCGGGTCACCAGCCGCACCGACCTGACCGGCACGGCCAGCTTCGGCTACGTCAAGGGTCGCCTCGACACGCTCACCGACGGCATCACCGGCCAGCAGCAGAAGCTCGGCTACGACGCCGCCGGTGACGTCAAGACCGTCGACTACGGCGCCGGCCGCGTCCGCACCTTCGGGTACGACGACTACGGGCGGGTCGCCAGCGATGTGCTGCGCAACGCGGGCGGCCAGACGGTGGCCTCGGTCACCTACGGCTTCGACCTCAACGGCCACCTCACCACCAAGAACACCACCGGCACCGCCGGGGCCGGCGCCAACACCTACGACTACGACAAGGCCGGCCGGCTGATCTCCTGGAGCAGCCCGGCCGGGACCGTCACGTACGCCTGGGACGCCAGCGGCAACCGGGTTCGGGCCGGCTCCAAGACCGCGACCTTCGACGAACGCAACCGGCTGCTCTCCGACGGCGACTACACCTACGCGTACACCCCGCGGGGCACCCTTCGGACCCGCACCAGCTCGGGCCTGGCCGAACAGTTCTCGTTCGACGCCTTCGACCGGCTCACGGCGGCGCAGGGCCAGACCTACACCTACGACGGCCTGGACCGGGTCGCGTCTCGCACCGGCAACTCCTTCGTCTACGCAGGTCTGGGCGACGAGGTGGTGCACGACGGGTACGAGTACTACGGTCGCGGCCCGAACGACGAGCTGCTCGCCACCGTCCAGGGCGCCGACAAGCGGCTGTCGCTGACCGACGCCCACGGTGACGTGGTGGCGGCCATCAACCCGGCCGACACCCAACTGTCCACGCTGAACGACTCCACCGCGTACGACCCGTTCGGCAAGAAGGTGACCAGCACCGGCAGCACCGGCCGGCTGGGCTTCCAGGGGGACTGGACCGACCCGGAAACCGGGCAGGTCGACATGGGCGCCCGCTGGTACCAGCCCGGCACCGGCACGTTCACCTCGCGCGACAGCGTCAACTACACCACCGGCGACTCGATCCTGGCCAACCGCTACACCTACGGTGCTGGCGCCCCGCTGGACTTCGACGACCCGGACGGCCACTGGCCGCGCTGGATGAAGCGCGCCGCGAGCGTCGTGAGCAACACCGTCTCCAACGTCGTCAGTGGCGCGTACACGGCGTACAGCTACGCCAGGAACTTCGTGTCCACCGTTGCTCACTACGCCTGGTCCGGGATCAAAGCGGTCGGCCGAGTGATCTCCAGTAGCGCGAAGTGGCTCGGCGAGAAGACGATGAGCGCCGTCCGGTACGTCGGCAGCAAGATCCAGTCCAAACTCAGCCAGGTCGCCCGCGCCGCCGACTGGGCCAGACAACAGGCCAAGATGGTCGCGCAACGCATCTACCAGGCAAAAGTCGCGGTGACAGCCGCCGCGAAGTCGGCTATCAAACAAGCTGTCAAGTTCACCAAGCTGGCGGTGATCCCGGCGCTGACGAAGCCGCTCATCACGCTCGGCAAGGTGGTCTCCACCGGCTTCAAGATGGCGGCGAGTGTCGTCGCGGTCACCACGATGGCCATCCAGGACCCAGCAAAGTTCAAACAGAACCTCTGGTTGGCGGCCGCACAGAAGTTGGCACCGCTCGTCGAGGGCGCCGAAAAGATGTGGGACAAGGCGACCCAGTTCGTCGAGGATCACGCCGCCGAGATCGCCGGCTTCGCCGTCGGAGCCGTCGTCGGCCTGGGCTGCGGCGCGGCCATCGGCTGGACCGGTGTCGGAGCGGTGGCCTGCGGGGCGCTCGCCGGAGCGGTCGGCTCGGCGGTCACCGGTTACATGGACGGCAAGCGTGGCTGGGACCTCGCCGGCGCCACCGCCATGGGCGGCCTCACCGGCGCCCTCGGTGGTGCGCTCGGCTCCATCGGCGGCCAGGCGTTGGGTGCGGGCATCCGCGGGCTGAGCGGCGGACTCCGGTCGGCCGGCAGCAAGGCGCTGAATGCGGGCATGGGCGAGGCCCGCAGCATCGGTCGGGGCCTGCTTGGTAAGTGCGGTAGCAACAGCTTCACGGGCGAAACCCGGGTGCTGATGGCGGACGGCAGTTCCAAGCGCATCGACGAGGTGCAGGTCGGCGAGAAGGTGCTCGCCACAGACCCGACGACTGGCCTCACGGAGGAACGCGCCGTTACCGCCTCGATCATCGGCGCGGGCAACAAGAATCTTGTCGAGATTACTATCGACACCGACGGCAAGGCTGGCAGTCGAACCGAGAAGCTGACCGCTACGGGCGGCCACCCGTTCTGGGTCGCCGATCAAAACCGTTGGGTCGAGGCACAGGATCTGGCCAGTGGCTACGTCTTCGAGACGGCTGACCACCGGCCCGCGTCCGTCGTCGCCATTCGGAAGTGGACAGAGCAGCGCCAGGTCTACAACCTCACCGTCGATGTCCTTCACACGTACTATGTGCTCGACGGCGCAATGGCAGTCCTCGTGCACAATTGTGGTCCTGCCGACCTGAAGGGCTATGCAGACTTTCTCAGACCAAACGCCGGCAAGGGGAAGGTCATATATGCTGCCAAGTACACATCACCGTCGGGTCGCAGCTATTTCGGCTACAACGGTCACGATTTGACTCCGACCCCCGGTGGGGTAATGGACGCGGTAAGTAAGCAGTTGGGTAAGGAGGGGCATGTCGGCTGCGCCGAAACAATGTGTCTGATCCTTGCCGAAAAGGCGGAAGGGGAGGCTGCTTTCGGCGGCATTATGGACGTCATGAAGGTTCGTGGCATCAATTCGACCGGAGGTGCCCACGGAACCGTCGGCTACCCCTGTACGCAGACATGTCGGCCGCGATTGGCTGAACTTGAGATCGAGCACGATATGCCTGGAGGGCCATAATGGGCGGCGACCGTAGTTTCCGTGAAGCAGTACAGGTGGTAGTTGATCTGGTGTTCACGGACGACATGGAGCTTTTCGACTCTCTCCCCGACGAAATTCAAGAGAACCTTGGGCCGGCGCTGTCGGTTCTAGGTGATCCTATTGCAGGCGATGGATCTGACACTGAACAACTGGTATCGGCTGCAATTATTGTTGAAGAGATCGCGGCAAAATATAGAAATGCGCTCCCGTCTGCCTTAAATGGGAGACTTGATGCTATGGCGGCCGAGAGAAGGGCTTTGTGGCCCTCGGGGGCATGATAAAACCGAATGAAAGGTTGCCGATCGCAATTATTGGATTGGCGTGAGGCTTCTGTTCTCGGTATAGGCCTGCTTGATGGACGTTCGCCGCGAGCAAGACCGTCGGACGCCTTTGAATCGTCCTGCGACGGCGAGGTTGCGGCGCTCGACCCTCGGCGAAGTGATGTAGATCCTGGATAGAAGATGAGGAAGAGTTGTCAAGAACATTCGGGCGGCCGACTATTCGGGCCCTCGTGGCGATGCTTCTTATTGTCCTGTCGGCTGGAACCACGCTGAGCAGGCTGGGTTCGCCAGCGCACGCCGACGCCGCCGGCAGGGGTGGTGACTTCGTACCGATCGACAGCGTGCCCCTCCTGGACACTCGCGACGGCACCGGCGGCACCACTGGTGTTCGGGGCGCCAAGTCCGTCACGACGTTCAACGCCGTCGGCATCGCCGGTATCCCGACCAGCGGGGTCAGCGCGTTGATGGTCGACGTGACGGCGATCTACCCGACCGCCAACACGTTCCTGACCATCTACCCGGACCTGACGGACCCGAAGGCCTCGGCCATGAACGCCTCCATCGGCGAGGTCATGACCAACTCGGCGGTGGTCAAGCCCGGTACGAACGGCAAGCTCGCGGTGCGCAACGCGGGCGGCAACGTCCACATCCGCGTGGATGTGGTGGGCTACTTCACCGCCGCCACCGGCAGCACCGGCTCCGGCTTCGTGCCGGTGAACCACACCCGGGTGGTCGACACCCGGACCGGACAGGGGATCACCGCCGGCACCATGCCGACCCGTGGCACGCGTGCCGCGAACATCTCCGGCAGCGGGCTCGTGCCCAGTTCCGCGACGGCCGTCATGTTGGACGTCGTGGTCATCGGTGCGACGGGTAACGGTTGGTTGACCGTCGGGTCGAGCACGGCCGCGGAGACGGGCATCGACTACGCCAAGGGCGCCACCTCGATCGGGATGGTGGTCAAGCTGAACCCCGGCGCCGGCGGCGCAGTGGTATTGGAGAATCGCGGGCAGGCCGTGCACGTCGCCATCACCGTCCAGGGCTACTGGACCGGCAGCCCGACCACCGGCGCCGGCCTGCGCATGGTGCCGGCGACCACCCTGTACGACAGCCGCTTCCCCAGTGGAGCCCAGCCGGTGCCCGCCTACGGCACCATCGATGTCGCGGTCGCGGGCACCAGTGGCCTGCCGACCCGCGGCATCGCCGCCGCCGTCCTCAATGTGCACGCGGTCGCCCCGACTGTTGACGGGTTCTTCAACGTCACGCCCCTGGGCAGCGCCTTGAACGTTGCGTCGACGACGAACTTCCCCGCCGCGCACGTCGCCCGGTCCAGCATCGTGGTGACCAAGCTGGGCACCGAGGGGAAGGTTCGGATCAAGAACGTCAGCAGCGGGACCGTGCACATCGTGGTCGACCTGCAGGGCTGGTACGCCGACCCGCTTCCGTTCCTGCCGACCGAGTCCTTCTCCCGATCGACGGCGTTGCAGGGGGAGGCGAGCGACGGCAGCTCGCTCGGGGTCATCGTCTACGCGCACACCGACAACAACGGTCAGGTGCGGGTCGTCCACCAGCAGAACCCGGACGACTTCAGCAGCGTCCAGCACATCCCCCAGTTCGGTGCGGAGGCGTTCACCGGGCAGCCCGCCTTGAATGTGCAGAGTGGCACCAAGCAGGTGCAGATCAGCGCCCTGCACACCGCCGGCACCGTGTGGACCGGTGCTCAGACGGCGGCGAACGCGGCGACCTGGGCGACGACCGGCACCCTCGGCGGCACCATGGTGGGCCGGCCCGCCACGGTCACGCTCGCCGACGGCACCAGCGTGATCTTCGCAGTGGACGTCGATGGTCTCCTGTGGCACTACCGCCAGACCGGGACGGCTGCGTCGTGGAAGAGCCTCGGTGACGTCGACCTCACCGGCGGCGTCACTCTGGTGAAGGTCGACGCCGGTGTCCGACTGGTTGCCACCACCATGACCGGCACCATCAAGACCGCGCTCTATTCCACCGACGGCACCCTCAGCGCCTGGGTCGACCTGGGCGGGAACGTGACCGGAGTGCCGGCCGTGTTCCTCAACCAGGGCTACCGCACCAGCGTGGTGGCCCGTGCGGCGGACGGTTCGCTGATCACGAAGAAGCAGGAGCTGGGCGGGGCCTGGCCGACCACCTGGCAGACGGTGGGCACGTTCACCGCCGCCGGTTCCCCGGCCGCGATCCTCGACCCGGCCCTGGGGCGGATCGTGGTCGTTGCCCGGGGTGCCGACAATGAGATGTACCGGGTGTTCGAGACCGAGCAGGGCTCCGGCACCTTCGGTGAGTGGCTGCGCCTGTACGAGAACCCGGGCGACCCGACGGCTGCCACCGCCGCCACCGATCCCACCATCGCGGAGATCCGGAATTCCGGTGGGCCCGGCTTCGTGGTGGTCTACCGCAACCGGAACAACACCACCATCGCGCTGGACCGGCGGTTCGCCGCCCCCAGCGGGATGGCGGCAGCGAAGGCCAGCCCGTCGGCGGTCGGCTTCACCGCACACCTGATCCCGACGCCGAAGTCCTGAACCTCGCTACCACCGGCCCGGGGGGTCTTCGTCCGCGTGACGGAGGCCCCCGGGCGTCTGGTCCGCGCTCCCTCCGGAGTTCGCGACGCTTGTCGGAAATCTGGAAAGGAGTCGCCAGAACTTACACCTGGATTGAGGAGAGTTCCGCCCGGTTTCCGACCACCCTCGCCGTTGCATCCTCTATAAGGAATTTGCATGAAAGAATTACTGACTTCACGTTTGCGCACCCGTATCGGTAGTGGATTAGCCACCCTTGGTGTCGTGCTGGCAATGGTTGTCTCGCCGACCCCAGCCCACGCCGACGCCGCCGGCAGGGGCGGTGACTACGTACCGATCGACACTGTCACCCTGCTCGACACCCGCACGGGTGTCGGCAGCACCACCGGCACCCGAGGCGCCGGATCGGTCACGTCGTTCACTGCCCTGGGGATCGGCGGCGTTCCGGCCGCGGGCGTCAGCGCGTTGATGATCGACGTGACGGCGATCAGCCCGACCGCCAACACGTTCCTGTCCGTCTACCCGGACCAGACGAGCCGGACCACCTCGGAGCTGAATGCCGCCGCCGGCGAGGTGATCACCAACTCGACGGTGGTCAAGCCGGGCGCGAACGGCAAGATTGCGGTTTACAACCTGACCGGCAGCCTGAACATCAAAGTGGACGTGGCGGGCTACTACACCACCGCCACGGGCAGCGTCGGCTCCGGCTTCGTGCCGGTGAACCACACGCGGGTGGTCGACAGCCGAATAGGACTGGGGATCGCCACCGGCACCCTCCCCACCAGCGGGTCCCGCACTGCCAACCTCTCCGGTGGCGGGCTGGTGCCCAGCACCGCGAAGGCGGTCCTGCTCGACGTGGTCGTCACAGGTTCGACCGGCAACGGTTGGGTGACGGTCGGGTCGAGCGCGACCGCGAAGGTCGGCATCGACTACGTCAAGGCCACCACGTCCATGGTCATGGCGGTCAAACTCAACTCCGATGGCAGCCGTAACGTGCAACTGGAGGCTCGCGGGCCCGCCGTGCACGTCGCCATCACGGTCCAGGGGTACTGGACCGACAGCCCGACCACCGGCGCGGGTCTGCGTCCGATCCCGGCGACAAGGCTGTACGACAGCCGGTTGCCCACCGGCGCCCAAGCGGTGCCCGCGGGCGGCTCCGTCGACGTCGCGGTGGCGGGCACCAACGGCCTGCCGACTCGCGGCATCGCCGCCGCCGTCCTCAACGTGCACGTGGTGGGTCCCGCGACCGCCGGTTATCTCACCGTCACGCCGCTCGACGGCACTCCGAACCCCACCTCGACTGCCGACTTCCCCGCCGGGCTCAACATCACCCGATCGAGCCTCGTGGTGACCAAGCTGGGCACCGAGGGGAAGGTTCGGATCAAGAACGTCAGCAGCGGTACCGCGCACATCCTGGTCGACCTGCAGGGCTGGTTCGCCGACCCGATGCCGTTCCTGCCGACGGAGTCCTTCTCGCGCTCGACGGCGGTACAGGCCGAGGCGAGCCCCGGTGCCACGCTCGGGCCGATCGTCTACGCGCACACCGACAACATCGGTCAGGTGCGGGTCATCCACCAGCCTCACCCCGACGACTACACCACCGTCCAACACGTCCCCCTGTTCGGCTCGCAGGCCTTCACCGGGCAGCCCTCGCTCAACGTGCTGAGCTCCAGCAACCAGGTGCAGATCAGCGCCCTGCACACCACCGGAATGGTGTGGACCGGCGCCCAGACGACGGCGAACGCCGCGACGTGGGCGTCCAACGGGAGCCTCGGGGGCTCCATGGCCGCCCCGCCGGTCGCGGTCACCCTGCCCAACGGCACCAGCGTGATCTTCGGTGTGGACGTGGATGGTCGCCTGTGGCACTACCGCCAGTCGGGGACGGGTCCGTCGTGGAAGAGCCTGGGTGACGTCGACCTCGCGGGCAGCGTCACCGTCGTCAAGGTCGAGGCCGGCGTCCGGTTGGTGGCGACCACCACCGTCGGCACCATCAAGACCGCGCTCTACTCCAACGACGGCATCCTCGGCGGTTGGACCGACCTGGGCGGGAACGTGACGGGGGTGCCGGCCGCCTTCCTCATCCAGGGTTACCGCACCGGCGTGGTGGCCCGTGCGGCCGACGGTTCGCTGGTCATGAAGCGGCAGGAGCTGGGCGGGGCCTGGCCGACCACCTGGCAGACGGTGGGCACGTTCACCGCCGCCGGTTCCCCGGCCGCGATCGTCGACCCGGCGCTGAGCCGTATCGCCGTCGTTGCTCGGGGCCCCGACAACGAGGTCTACCGGGTGTACGAGACCGCGCAGGGCTCGGGCACCTGGGGCGAGTGGCTGCGCCTGTACGTGAACACGGACGACCCGACCGCTGCCACCGCCGCCACCGATCCCACGATCGCGCCAATCGAAAACTCTGGCGGGCCCGGCTTCGTGGTGGTCTACCGCAACCGGAACAACACCACCATCGCGCTGGACCGGCGGTTCGCCGCCCCCGGTGGGATGGCGGCAGCGAAGGCCAGCCCGTCGGCGGTCGACTTCACCGCACACCTGATCCCGACGCCGAAGTCCTGAACCTCGGCACCACCAGCCCGGGGGTCTTCGTCCACGTGACGGAGGCCCCCGGGTCGTTGTCCACCGCTCGGTGTCTGCCTTCCTAGACTGGGGCGATGAGCGTTGGCACCGACGGTCGGGGGATGGCCGAGCTGGCGGCCCTGCTGGCCGACGGCACCCGCGCCGGGATGTGTCTGGCGCTGCTCGACGGGCGGGCATGGACGGCTGGTGAGCTGGCCCGGCGCGCCGGGGTTGCCCCGTCGACGGCCAGCGACCATCTCACCCGACTCGTCCGCGGTGGGCTGCTCGTCGAGGAACGGCAGGGCCGCCACCGTTACCTGCGGCTGGCCGGGCCGTCGGTGGCCCAGCTCATCGAGGACCTTGCCGGGCACGCCCCGGCCACGCCCACACCGACCGGGTCGCTGCGCGCGGCGACCGCGAGCGCTTCCCTGGCGTACGCCCGGACCTGCTACGACCACCTCGCCGGGCGGCTGGGCGTGCTGATGTACGACGCGTTGCTCAGCGAGCGCCGACTCGACCGGGCCAGTGGCTTGGCGCTCACGCCCGACGGGTGGGCCTGGGCGGCCGGGTTGGGCGTCCCCGTGGACGTGTTGCGCGCCGCCCGCCGCCCGGTGGTCCGCGACTGCCTGGACTGGACCGAACGCCGCCCGCACCTGGCCGGGGCGCTCGGCGCGGCGCTCTGCCGTCGCTTCACCGAGCTGGGCTGGATCAGCCAGGGCATCGGCCGCGCCGTCCGTCTCACTCCCAGCGGCCGCCCCGGCCTGGCCGCGGCCCTGGCCATACCCGAACACAGCCTCGACCCGCCGGTGGTCCCGCCGCCCACGAGCGGTCGCGCCTGACCGGCGCGCAGCGGGTCGCCGTGGCGGGATCGTTCGGTGTGGGGCGAACGGTTCGCGCCCTACGGTCGGGCGGTGACTGACACCTGGCCGCACGTCGCGCCCGCCCCGGGAACACCCTCGTGTGGGCCGCCCTCGTTCGAACCGGAGCGCGGTTGGTGGGTGACCCGGCACGCCGACGTGCGCGCCGCGCTGACCGATCCGGCGTTCCAGGTGCCGGCCGTCGACACCGGTGCCGTCGGGACGGCGGTCGCGGTCGTCGCGGCGGCGTACCACCCGGGGGTGGACCTGGCCCTGACCGCGCGGGCCGACGGGGCGGCCCCACCCCGATGAGTTTCGAACCGCCACCGACCCTGCGGGTGCCGACAACTCTGGAGGTGAGCGTCCGATGAACGAACGTTCTGCCGCGTTCCACGCCCTGCACCGCGCCGGCCGCCCCCTGCTGCTGCCCAACGCGTGGGACCACGCCTCGGCGGCGGCGCTCGCCGCGGTTGGACATCCGGCCATCGGCACCACCAGCCTCGGGGGCGCCGCGACCGCCGGCCTTCCCGACGGCGCTGCGGCCACCGCAACGGAGACCCTCGCCCTGGCTCGCCGGCTGGCTCGGCTGCCGGTGCTGCTCAGCGTGGACGTGGAGGCCGGGTTCAGCGACGACCCGGCCGAGGTCGCCGAGTACGTGGCGGAGTGGGCCGGGCTCGGCGTGGTCGGGATCAACCTGGAGGACGGGCGCGCCGATGGCACCCTCGCCGACACCGAGGTCGCCGCTGCCAAGATTGTGGCGGTGAAGGCGGCGGTGCCGGAGCTGTTCGTCAACGCCCGCACCGACACCTGGTGGCTCGGGGTGCACGACCCGCTGCCGCAGACCCTCGCCCGTGCCCGTGCCTACCGGGTGGCCGGTGCCGACGGGATCTTCGTGCCCGGGACCGCCGACCTGGCCACCCTGCGCGTCCTCGGCGAGCGGATCGACGCTCCGGTGAACGCGCTGTACCAGCCGGGCGGCCCAGGGCTGGCCGAGTTGGGCGGGGCCGGGGTGGCCCGGGTCAGCACCGGCTCGCTGCTGTTCCGGGCCGCGCTGGGCGCCGCGCTCGCCGCCGCCGATGCCGTCCGCCACAACGGGTCCACCATTCCGGTGGGACTGCCGTCGTACGCCGAGGTGCAGGCTCTGGTGCCGACGGGCGGCGACTGACGGTGGCGGCCGGCGCTGGGGGCGGTGAGTGCCGGTCTGAGCGCGGCTCGTGCGCGGCGGCCCGGTCTGCGGTCGTCGGTGGGTGCTGTTGGTCGGATCCTTTGGAGCTGAATCGTTTGTGACATCACGGGCCCGGTTGCGAAGCCGGCGGGCCTTGATTCGTTGACGACATCGGCTCCAAAGCGCCCTACCAAGGATCGCCGCTCCGGCGAGTCCGTCGCCCACGCTCCGTTCGTGGGTAAATAGGAGGAATGTTCGGTCCGTTCCGGTCCCGATGATTACGGTGTGTTTCAGGGCGAACCACCCAGTGTCGTGACCGGAGAGAGGGACCCGTCATGCGAGTGCCCAGCCGTAGCCCGGGACAGCAGCCCGGCTCGCCTCCGTCCCCCACCGCTCCGGCCCGCCGTCGACCGTCCGGCACAACCCCCCGCCGCCTCTCTGCCGCCGAGCCCGACCTGGCCGCTTACCGGGCCGCCGTCGCCGAACTGCTGGTCGAGGTCGGCGCGTTGGCCGACGCGGCGAGCACCCGGGCCCGGCAGGTGCTCATCGACGAGCGGCTGCGGGAGCCGGCGCTCGCCGCGGTCCTCGACGCCACTCCGCAGGGGCTGATCGGCGCGCGCGAGACGTTGCTGCTGGAGATGGCCCGCTACCAACCGAACGAGCGCACCTCGGCGACCGACCTCGGCGCGCTGGTCCGGATCTACCTGCTCTCCCGCATCGACGTGCTGTGGTGGCAGGACGCGCCGACCTTCGTCACCGACGACCAGGTCAACGGCAGCCCCGAGCTGGTCGAACTGGAATGGCTGCGCCGCCGCGACCTGCTGCGCTTCCGTTACCAGGAGCAGCCCGCCACGATACTGGGCCGGGCCGCCCGCGGGCTGCGTCGCCGGCTGCGACCCGACGCCACCCCGCGCACCGCGGGGCTGCTGTTCCGCCGCGCCCGGCGCGAGGTGGTGGCGCTGCTCAACGACATCGGACGGGAGTTCTCCGCCGTCGCGCCGCCGGCCACCCCTCCGCTCTGGGTGACCAGCCTGGTCCGCAGCGCCGAGCATCAGTACCGGCTGCGCCGTCTGGGCTACGCGGCGATGCTGCCCAGCGGGCACTGCCTCGGCTACTCGGCCGACGTCGAGTTGGCCTGGTTCGAGCGTTTCGGCGCGCGCGAGGCCCTGGCGGAGCTGCTGCTGAGTCGGCAGCAGGCCGGGGAGCTGAACGTGATCGACGAGGGGCAGGCCTGGCACCTGTGTCTCGCGCCCACCGCCCGGCGTCGCCTACGCCGGTCCTACGAGGCCGAGATGGGGGTCTGAGCCGGTGTGCGGCATCGCGTTGAGCATCGGCCCCGAGGCCGACCCGGCGACCTTCCGGCGGATGCTCGCCGCCCTGGCCCCGCGTGGTGAGGTCACCGAGACCCGGTCCGAGAGCGGGCTGCTCGCCGGCACCCGGCGGCTGCGGATCGTCGACCGGGACCGGGCGGTGCAGCCGTGGACGTCGACCGACGAGCGGTGGCTGCTCTGCTTCAACGGGGAGATCTTCAACCACCGGGAGTTGCGGGCGCAGCTGACCCGCCTGGGGCAGACCTTCCGCACCGAGAGCGACACCGAGGTGCTGCTCGCCGCGTTTCAGCAGTGGGGCGAGGCGGCGGCGACCCGACTCCGCGGCGAGTACGCCTTCGCGGTCGTCGAGCGGGCCACCGGCCGGGCGTACCTGGCCCGCGACCCGCTCGGGGTCAAGCCGCTGTACTGGTCCCGTCGACCCGGCTGCCTGCACCTCGCCTCCGAGGTCAAGGCGCTCGTCGGGCACGGCGCCCCGATCGCCGAGGTGCCGCCCGGGCACCACGGCTGGGCGGAGGCGGACGGGCACGTGCGACTGAGTCCGTACGTCGATCTGCTCACCATCGCCGACGGCCTGCCGGTCATCGACGACCCGGACGAGGCCGCGCTGCTGGTCCGCGCCGCGCTCAGCGACTCGATCCGGATGCGGGTGGAGACCGACCTGACCGTCGGGGTGGTGCTCTCCGGTGGCCTGGACAGCTCGTTGACCCTGCGGCAGGTCCGCGACATCCACCCGGACTGCGTCGCGGTGACAGTCGGCGTCGCGGACAGCCCCGACGTGGCGTACGCCCGGCGGCTCGCCGCCGACCTCGACGTGCCACATGTGGTGGTCGAGCTGCGCCCGCGCGACATCCGGCTCGCCGACGTCCGCGAGGCCATCCGAGTCTCCGAGCTGACCGAGTACGGCGACATCATCAACGCGGTCGTCTCGGTGCCGATCTTCCGGCGGCTCCGCGATCTGGGCATCAAGGTGGTGCTGACCGGCGACGGCTCCGACGAGCTGTTCGGCGGGTACCCGATGTATCACCAGGTCGCCCCGGCGGCGGCCCGCCGACTGTTCCTGCACCGGATTCGCAACCTGTGCCGCACCGAGTTGCAGCGCGTCGACCGTGCCGCGATGGCGTACGGCGTGGAGGCCCGGGTGCCGTTCCTCGACCTCAGCGTGGTGGAGCTGGCGATGCGGTTGCCGGTGGATCTGAAGCTGCGCCACGGGCAGGAGAAGTGGATCGTCCGGCGGGCGTTCGCCGACGTGCTGCCGGACTACATCCTCCGCCGTCCGAAGAACCCGATGTCGTACTCGTCGGGGTTGCACGAGCGGGTCCGGCTGTACAAGCCGCTCTTCGCCCGGCTGCACCGCTCCTTCGGCTACGACCTGCAGGAGCCGGTCCGTCGCGACTTCGACACCGTGCTGAGCCGCTGCGGCAACGACCTGGACCGGGCCATCGCCGACGGGCTGACCCGACCCGACTACACGGTCCTGGAGCACGCCCGCGACCTGGTCGGCGCGGCCAGGTGGAACGCCGCTCCGATGGTCCGCCGGCTGGTCGGCCCGCGCCCCGCCCGCCACTGACGGCTGCCCCGCACGCCACGCTTGACTCTGACACGGTGTGAGGGACGAGTGTGAGGGGCCATGTTCACCATCGGAGACTTCGCCAGACTCGGCCGGGTGTCGGTGCGGATGCTGCGCCACTACGACAGCATCGGCCTGCTGCCCCCCGCCAGCGTCGACCCGCACACCGGCTACCGCTTCTACCGCGCCGACCAGCTGCGCCGGCTCAACCGGGTGATCGCCCTCAAGGAGTTGGGCCTCACCCTCGAACAGGTGCGCGCCATCGTCGACGACGCCGTCGACGTGGTCGAGCTGCGCGGCATGCTGCGGCTGCGCCGGAGCCAGCTGGCGGAACAGTTGGCCGTCGACACGGCCCGGCTCACGGCCGTCGAGGCGAGGCTTCGAATGATCGAGTCGGAGGGTCGGATGACCACCCAGGACGTCGTCCTGAAGGAGATCGCGCCGGTCCGCGTGGCGGAGCTGACCGCCGTCGCGCCCAGTTACCAGGGTGAGGACATCGGCCCGGTGATCCAGCCGCTCTACCCGGAGTTGTTCCGTCGGCTGGCCGCCGCCGGGATCAGCCCGACGGGGCCGAGCATCGCCTGGTACGAGCCCGTCGACCCGGGCGGCGACGCTGTCGTCGTCCACGCCGGTGTGCTCGTCGACGCCGAGCCGTCCGCGGCGCCCGACGTCACGGTGCGCGACCTGCCGCAGCTGCGCACCGCCGCGACGATCATCCATCACGGGGCGATGGACGACGTCGAGCCGAGCATGCAGGCGCTCGCCCGGTGGATCGAGGAGAACGGCTACTGCACCGACGGCTTCGCCCGGGAGGTCTACCTCGACTACTGCCCGGACACCCCCGAGAAGGGCGTCACCGAGCTTCAGGTCGCCGTGTACCGCGACTGAGCGCTCAGCTCACCAGCAGCAGCGCGCCGACCGCGGCGAGCGTCGCGGTGACCGCGAGCAGGGTGCTGGTCAGCACGAAGCGGGTCACCGGCACCGCGACCCGGGCCGCCCGGCAGCGCTCGAACCACAGCAGGGTGGCCAGTGACGCCCAGGGGGCGGCCAGCGGGCCGACGTTGGTGCCGATCAGTAGGGCCAGCAGGCGGGTGTGGTCGCCGGCCGGCAGCACCGACTCGCCGGCCAGGTAGGCGGGCAGGTTGTTCACGGCGTTGGCGAGCAGCGCTCCGGTGCCGCCGGCGCGCAGGGCGCCCAGGGCGCCCCCGTCGGCGCCGACCAGGGTGCCGACCAGGTCGTCCAGCCCGTGCCGGCCGAGGGTCTGCACCACCAGGAACAGGCCGGTGACGAAGAACAGCAGGCGCACCGGGACCAGCCCCGGGCGCAGCGTGGCGGGGGAGCGGACCAGGAACCCGACCAGCACCAGCGCGAGCCCGACGGTGGAGGCGATCTCGATCTCCACGCCGGCGAGGATGCCGGCGACGAAGATCAGGCAACCGGCGAGCGCCGTACGGTGCAGCACCGGGTCGGCCGGCACGTGCCGGGTCGGCGGGACGAAGCGGCCACCGGCTGGCCGCTCCCGCCGCCACCACCCGAACCAGAGCAGGGCCATGGTGACCGCCACGGCGGCGAGCTGTGGCAACGCCATCCGAGCCGCGTACGTCAGCGGTGCCAGCCCGACCCGGTCGGCGGCGAGCAGGTTGGTCAGGTTGGAGACCGGCAGCAGCAGGCTCGCGGTGTTCGCCAGCCAGACCGTGGTGACGGCGAGCGGGGCGGCGGGGATCCGCAGGTTGCGGGCCAGCGCGAGCAGCACCGGGGTGAGCAGCACGGCTGTGGTGTCGAGGTTGAGTACGAGGGTGGTCAGCGTGGCGAGACCGCCGCAGAGCAGGAACAGCGCGGCCCACCTGCCCCGGGAGGCGATGGCCAGTCGGCTGGCCAGCACGTCGAAGACACCGGCCACCGCGGTCAGCTCGGCGAGCACGATCACGGTGCCGAGGAACAGCAGCAGCGGCAGGATCCGGTGCAGGGTGGCGGTGGTCTCCGCGCGGGGGAGTAGCCCGCTCAGCGCGCAGGCCGCCCCGACCACGGCGAGGACGGCCGCCACCAGGTCCAGCGGGTGGGGCCGCCACCGCGTGGTCGGCTCGGGTGGAGCTGCGAGGGTCACAAGTGTTCACGTTGACACAGGGTCTGACCAGGCGCCCGGCAACCCCACGCCCTGGTGACCAGCCCCACCGTGGCGACCTGCCGCCGGACACGGGCCGGGCCCGGCCCCCGACGATCGGGGATCGGGCCCGGTGTGGTGCGCGGTGCCTACCAGCCCAGGTAGCTGGGCTGGGTCTGCACGTTGAGCTCCTGGTAACGGGTCAGCTTGGCCGACCAGGTGCGCCAGTCGTTGAGCTCCAGGACGTCCAGGCCCTTCACCATGTCGTTCGAGTAGATGTGGCCGTTGTAGTAGTACGCGGACCAGGTGCCGCCGCCGACGAAGGTGTCGGCCGACAGCGGGCCGCGCTCCCAGAAGGCGATCTCCTTCGGGTTGGACGAGTCGGTGAAGTCGAACACCGAGATGCCACCCTGGTACCACGCCTGGACCATGATGTCCTTGCCGAGCACCGGGATGAGCGAGCCGTTGTGCGCCACGCAGTTCTCGGTGTTGGCGTTCGCCCGGGGGATCTTGTAGTAGCTGCGGAAGGTCATCGTCCGGGCGTTGCCGCGGCCGGCGATGTCGTAGATGGCGTCCGCCCCGCGGTTCGGGCCGACGGTCTCGTTGCAGGTCGCCGCCCCGCCACCACCCAGCTCGTCGGTGAAGATCACCTTGGTGCCGGAGTTGTTGAAGGTGGCCGAGTGCCAGAACGCGAAGTTGGTCTCGTCCCGGACCCGGTTGATGACCCGGGGGGCCTCGCGGTTCTTGATGTCGAGCAGGATGCCGTCACCCATGCAGGCGCCGGCGGCCAGGTCCTTCGACGGGTAGGCGGTGATGTCGTGGCAACCGGTGGTCGCCGAGCCGGTCGGGCTGCCGGGGAAGCCACCGTCCGGGAAGAGATTCGGCGTCGCGACCACTGCCGCGTCGGTCGGCTTCTTCAGCGGCACCTTGACGATGGAGATGGAGTCGTGCGGCGGCTGGCAGTCCGGGAATTCGGCCCGCGGGCTGTACGACGAGACGTACAGGTAGACGGCCTTGCGGTCCTTGCCCGGCACCAGGGTGTGGGTGTGGGAGCCGCAGGCGGTCTCGACGGACTTGATGTAGCGCGGGTTGGCCTTGTCCTTGATGTCGAAGACCTTGATGCCCTCCCACGAGCCCTTCACGTCCGCTCCCTGCGTGGTGCTGTTGCAGGAGTCGTCGCTGCGCGACGAGTCGGTGGAGAGGAAGAGCAGGTCGCCGTGGACGGAGATGTCGTTCTGCGACCCCGGGCAGAGCACCCGCGCCTTGACCGTCGGCGCGCTGGGACGCGAGATGTCGTAGATGACGAAGCCGTTGTAGTTGCCGGCGAACGCGTACTTGCCCTGGAAGGCGATGTCGCTGTTCGTCGCGTCCAGTGGGGCGACCTTGGGCAGGTTGGCGATCTGGCGCAGGTTGGGGCTGCTGACGATCTCGTCGACGCCGGGGATCGTGTTGGTGAGCGCGGGGGCCGGGGCCGCCTGCGGCACCGTCTGGGCGCTGCTCGCCGGGGCGACGAGGGCGCTGGCGACGAGGAGGCCGGTCGTGGCGAGCGCCACGACACGCAGTTGTCGTAACCGTGGCTTGTGGAATCTGATCATCGGCGGGGCCCTTCGCAAGGGGGAGACGATGGTTGACACGTTACCGTCCGACGAAGATCGTCGATGTGAGCTGGATCACATGAAAGCGGGTTCTTCAATGGATAGCATCGCGGTGACCTCGACTGCAGGGAGTGGCCCATGACCAACCGGCGCGCACGCATCCTGGCCGTCGTCACATTGGCTCTCGTGTTGCCGCTGGTGGTGTTCATGGTGATCCGCCTCGACGGCGACACCGGTACGAGCGCACCGCAGCCGGTGTCCGCCCCCGCCACGTCCGCCGCGTCGCCGCCGGCCAGCCCCGTTCCCACCGACCTGACCGTCATCGCGCCCGGCCGTCCGGGCGAGACGGCGGCCACCCGCCCGGCGCACGAGGTCCGCGACGCCGGTCCCGCCCCGCACAACTCGCTGGACGTCTGGTTCGTCCGGATGATGATCCCGCACCACGCGCAGGCCCTGGCGATGGCGGAGCTCGCCCCCGACCGGGCCGCCGACCCCGATCTCCGGGCGATCGCCGAGCGCATCCGGGCCAGCCAGGGGCCGGAGATGGGCATGATGCGCGGCTGGCTGCAGACCCGTGGCCTCCCGGCGGAGGCGCAGGGGCACGACCACGGCACCATGCGCGGCATGCAGTCACCGGAGGCGATGCGGCAGCTCGCCGCGGCCCGTGGCGCTGACTTCGACAAACTCTTCGTCCGGATGATGACCGAGCACCACCAGGGCGCCATCGAGATGGCCACCAACCTGCTCACTGTCGGCTCCGACCTGACGCTCAACGAGTTCGCCAACTCCGTCGCTACCGAGCAGACCGTCGAGATCGACCGCATGCGCGAGATCCTCGGCGGCTGAGCCCGAGCGCCCCGGCACGTACGCTGGGTGACCGTGACACGCACCCTGTTCGGTCGCCCGCTGCGCGGCGTCGCCTTCGACGTGGCCGTCGCCGCGCTGGTGGTCCTCGTCGCCCTGGCCGCGGCGGTGAACCAGCCGGGCGGTTGGGCGGCCACGGCGGTCGGCCTGGGGATGGCGGTGGCGCTGCTGTTCCGCCGCACCCACCCGAGCGCGGTGACGGTGGCGGTCGCGGCGCTCGCGCTGATCCAGGTCATCGCCCGCTGGGGTCCACTCATCTACGACGTGGCCGTCCTGATCGCGCTCTACAGCGTGGTGAAGTACGGCCGTCGGCTGCGCGACGGCGTGTTGGCCGGCGCTGTCGCGGCCGTCGGCGTGCTGCTGGCCGCCGCGCAGACCCCCAACGTCATCCAGTGGTGGGTGACCGCGCTGTGGTACGCGCTGGTCACCGGCGCGGTGTGGTTGGTCGCGCTGAACGTGCGGACCCGCCGGCTCTACGTGCTCAGCCTGGAGGAGCGGGCCACCACCCTGGAACGCGAGCGGGAGGCCGAGTCCCGGGCGGCGGTCGCCGAGGAACGCACCCGGATCGCCCGTGAGCTGCACGACGTGGTCGCCCACAGCATGGCCGTGATGATCGTCCAGGCGGACGGGGCCCGGTTCATGCTCGACCGTGACCCCGCCCAGGCGCGCACCGCCGTGAAGGTGGTCGCGGACACCGGCCGGCAGGCCCTCGAGGAGATGCGCCGCCTGGTCGGCGTTCTCCGCGACGCCGGCCCGGCCGGCGCGGACGGGGCCGACGGGCTCGCGGTGGCGGCCGACCCCGAGCACCGACGCCTCGCACTGGCCGAGCTGCCCGACCTGTTGGCCCGGTTCGACGACGCCGGTCTGCACGTCCGCAGCACCGTCACCGGTGTGCCACCGGCCCTGCCGCCGGGCCTGGAGCTGACCGTCTACCGGGTGGTGCAGGAGGCGCTGACCAACGCGCTCAAGCACGCCGGCGTCGGCGCCGGCGTCGAGGTCGTCCTGTCGTACACCGCCGAGGCCGTCGTGGTCCGGGTGGTCGACGACGGTCGCGGCCGCCCGCTGGTCAGCCCGGCGCCGTCCGGCGGTCACGGCCTGCTCGGCATGCGGGAGCGGGTGACGGTGTACGACGGCAGCCTCACCGCCGGTCCCCGGCTGACCGGGGGCTGGCAGGTCGAGGTTCGGCTGCCGCTACCGTCAGAGCCGGCAACGGAGGTGATCGCGGCATGACGGTCCGGGTAGTGATCGTGGACGACCAGGCGCTGGTCCGCGCCGGGTTCCGGATGGTGCTGGAATCCCAGCCCGACCTGGAGGTCGTCGGGGAGGCCATCGACGGTGCCGACGCCCTGCGGGTGCTCGCCCGCACCGAGGCCGACGTGGTCGTGATGGACATCCGAATGCCCACGATGGACGGGGTGGAGGCGACCCGTCGACTCTGCGCCGAGCGGCCTGCGGGTGGCCCTCGGGTGCTGGTGCTGACCACCTTCGACACCGAGGCGGACGCGTTCGCGGCGCTGCAGGCCGGGGCGAGTGGCTTCCTGCTCAAGAATGTCCCGCCGGAGGAGCTGCTGGCCGCGATCCGGGTGGTGGCCCAGGGCGACTCGGTGGTGGCGCCGTCGATCACCCGGCGCCTGCTGGACCGGTTCGCCGGGCAGCTCGGCGCCGCCCCGAGCGCCGACCCTCGACTCGCGCAGCTCACCGAGCGGGAACGGGAGGTGCTGCTGCTGGTCGCCCAGGGGCTGTCCAACGCGGAGATCGCCGCCCGGGTGCACGTGGCCGAGGCGACGGTGAAGACCCACGTCGGGCGGATCCTGGGCAAACTCCAGCTGCGCGACCGGGTCCAGGCGGTGGTCCTGGCGTACGAGAGCGGGCTGGTCACGCCCGGCGGATGACTCCGCGTACGACCTGGGTCGTAGCGGCCGGCGGGCGCACCGCGACCCCTGGCGCACGCAGGTCGAGCGCGCAGGTGGAGATCGACAGACCGGTACCGGCCATAGCGTCGGAGGGGTCCGATCCGCCACCCGCACCGGGAGCCCCGCATGATCCGCCTGACCCTGCGTTCGCTGCGCGCCGAGGCGCTGCGCATGCTGCTCTCGGCGCTCGCCGTCGTACTCGGCGTCGCGTTCGTCGCTGGCACGATGATCTTCGTCGACGGGATGCGGACCGGGGCGTACGAGCGGGCCGGCACCTTCGACCGCCACACCGACCTGGGGGTCTATTCGGCCGGCCGCGAGGTGCTGCCCCCGGCGCTGGTCGACCGGGTGCGGGCGGTCGACGGGGTGGCCGCCGCTGCCGGTGAGCTGACCAACACCGCCGGGATCGTCGGAGCCGACGGTCGGCCGGTGCTCGGCTTCACCATGCTCGTCGCGATCCCCGCCGAGGACGCGCTGCGCTCGTACGACGTGGTGGCCGGCCGGTTGCCCGACCGGGCCGGCGAGGTGGTGCTCGACGCGCCGACGGCGGCCGAGCAGGGCTTCGGGCTCGGCGCCGCGGTCCGGATCGGCGCCACCGGTGGGGCGGCCCGCTCGTACACCCTGGTGGGCACCGTCGACGTGGCCGGCACCGCCCGCGACATCGGCGGTCCGTTCGTCGGCCTGGTCGGGCCGGACGCGTTGACCCTCACCGGCGAGCGGGGCTACGGCCGGATCATGGTGGCGGCCCGACCGGGCACCGACGTCGCCGCGCTCACCGAGAAGGTACGCGCCGTGTCCGGTGCCGAAGCCACGGTGAAGAGCCGCCGGCAGATCCTCGACGAGGCAGTGGAGGACGCGGTGCGCAACGTGGACCAGTTCTGCATGCTGCTGTTGATCTTCGTAGGGGTCGCGATAGTGGTGGCCGGCTTCGTGATCGCCAACACCTTCGCGATCGTGCTGGCCCAGCGCACCCGGCGGACCGCGTTGCTGCGCCTGATCGGCGCCACCCGGGGACAGGTCTTCCGGTCCACACTGCTGGAGTCGGCGGTGCTGGGGCTGGTCGCGTCCGCGCTCGGGGTGCTGCTCGGGGTGGCCCTCGCCGCCGGGTTGCGGCTGGTGCTGTCCCACCTGGACGTGCCGGTCACCGGTGGGCTGACCGTGACCGGTTCGACAGTGCTCGCCGGCCTGCTGCTGGGCACCGGGCTCACCGTGTGCGCCGCCCTCCTGCCGGCCTGGCGGGGGACGCGGATCGCCCCGGTGGCCGCGCTCACCGACGCCGCGGTACAGCCCAGCCGGGGTGCCGGCCGGGTACGGCTGAGCATCGGCGCGGTTGTCCTCGCCGTCGGTGTGGCCGCGCTGGCGGGCGCCGCCAGCGCCGGCCAACTGCTCCTGGTGGCCGTCGGTGGGGTGCTCACCTTCTTCGGGATCGTGCTGTTCGGGCCGGTGCTCGTCCCCGCGCTGGCCCGGGTGTTCGGCTGGCCGGTCCGACGAGTGCTCGGCGCCATCGGCGAACTGGCGGTCAGCAACACGGTGCGCAATCCACGGCGGGTCGCCGCGACCGCCACCGCGCTGGTGATCGGCATTGGACTGGTCTCGGCGTTCATGGTCGGTGCGCGCAGCACCAAGGACGGCATCGAACGCAGCGTGGACGCCCAGATCGGAACGGACTTCGTGGTCAGCGGAATCGGCCAGGACCTGCCGGCCGCGCTCGTCGGTGAGCTGGCCTCCCGCCCCGAGCTGGGTGTGGTGCACGAGCAGCGCAGCACTGTCACCGACGACACCCCGGACGGTGAGGTGCCGGCGGGTCACGTCATCGACCTGTCCGACCAGGACTTCGCCGCGCTCTTCCCCGCCCGACGCGGCTATCTGGCCGAGATCGACCCCGCCGTCGGGGTGAGCGCCGAGCGGGCCCGCGACGCGATCACCGTGGTGCTGGGCCGCTACCCGACGGTGAACCTGATGGACCAGGGCGCCTACAAGAAGATGCTCACCGGCACTGTGGACATGCTGCTCGCCTTCGTCACCGCGCTGCTCGGTCTGGCCGTCGTGATCGCCCTGGTCGGCGTGGCGAACACCCTGAGCCTCTCGGTGGTCGAACGGACCAGGGAGAACGCCGTGCTACGGGCGGTCGCGCTCACCCGAGGGCGGATGCGGGCCGTGCTCGCCGTCGAGGCGGTGCTGATGGCGCTGGTCGGCGCGGTGCTCGGGGTCGGACTCGGCACCGGAGTCAGCGCCTCCACGATGGCCCTGCTGGACCGCCTCGGCGGCGACTTCCACGTGGTGCTGCCGCTCGGCCAGCTCGGGCTGATCCTCGGTGTCGCGGTGCTCGCCGCCCTGCTCGCCTCGGTGCTGCCGGCCCGCCGGGCGCTGTCCCGTCCGGTCGTCGAGGCGCTTGCCGACCAGTGACCCGGCCCCTCCGGACCGGCCGGGTCAGACCCCGATGACCGGACGGACATCCGCCGGCCGGTCCCGCCATCTTCCCCGGCGGCGGGACCGGCCAGCGGTGCCGGGTCTACAGGCGCTCGACCATCGGGCCGACGCACCGGTTGCGGGTGTCGAAGACGTAGCGGGCGTGCCTGACCACGAGGTCGTAGTCGAAGGTGTCATGGTCGGTGACCACCACCACCGCGTCGGCCGCGCGCACCTCACGCTCGCTGAGCCCCACCACTGTGATCCCGGCCGGGATCTGGTGCGCCTCGGCGTACGGCTCGACGGCGTACAACTCGGCGCCGAGGGACTGCAACCGACGGGCCACGTCCACAGCGGGGGAGTCGCGCATGTCGCCGGTGTTCTTCTTGTACGCCAGCCCGAGCAGCAGCAGTCGGGCACCGCTGACGGCCCGACCGTCCCGGTTCAGCCCTCCCATGATCCGCTGCGCGACGTGTTCGGGCATCTCGTGGTTGACGTCGTTGGCCAGCTCGATGAACCGGAACTGCCGCCCGAGGCGGCGCTTGACCTGCCAGGACAGGTAGCACGGGTCGATCGGCAGGCAGTGCCCGCCGACGCCGGGGCCGGGTCGGAACGGCATGAAGCCGAACGGCTTGGTCGAGGCGGCGTCGATCGCCTGCCAGACGTCGATGTCGAGGTGGTGCGAGAGCATGGTCAGCTCGTTGATCAGCGCGATGTTGACCTGGCGGAAGGTGTTCTCGATCAACTTGGTCAGCTCGGCGACGCGGGTGGAGTCCACCGCTACGGTGCGTTCCACGAGGCGCTGGTAGAACCCGTCCACCCGGGCCAGCGCCGCCGAGTCCACACCGGAGACCACCTTCGGGGTGTTCTCCAGGCGCCAGGTCGGGTTGCCCGGGTCGATCCGCTCAGGGCTGTAGCCGAGGTGGAAGTCACCGGGGCTGGTCAGGCCGCTCGCCGACTCCAGCAGCGGGCGCAGCAGCTCCTCGGTCGTGCCCGGGTAGGTGGTCGATTCCAGGATCACCGTGCAGCCCGGGCGTACGTACTTGCCGATACCGATGCCGGCCTGCTCGACGAAGCTCAGGTCCGGGGTCCCGTCGCGCAGCGGGGTCGGCACCGTGATGACGCAGATGTCGAACCCGTCGGCGTCGGTGTACTCGGTGCTGGGGTGGTAGCGGCCGCTGCCCAACGCGCGGCCCAGCCGGTCGGCCGGAATGTCCTCGACGAACGACTCGCCGGAGGCGAGACGCTTCACCCGGTCGGCGTCGACGTCGAGACCGACAACGTGGAGGCCCGCCTCGACGGCCCGCATGGCCAGCGGCAGCCCGACGTACCCCTGACCGATCACGACCAGCTTTTCAGCGCTCACCCAGGCTCCCGCGGCAGATGGTGTAAATAGCCTGCTGAGAGCCTAGAGGCGTCTTCGGCGTCGTAAGTCCGTTTTGGGGATATCGGTGCTGATGGGACTGGCGGGGGTCGGCGCAGCGGTCGGCTCAGCCCTCCGCCGGCACCTCCGGTTCGACCGGCGGGCTGGAGGTGGCGGGTGGATCAGCGGGCGCGCTGGTCGGCGGCGGGGCGGCCGTCGTGGGCGCCGCGCTGGTGGGGGGCGGTGCCGTGGTGACGCCCACCGTCGGCGTCGGCGAGTTGACGGTCTGGCTCGGCTGCGGGGTCGGCGTGGCGGAGACCGACGCCGACGGGGAGTTGCCGGGGACGTGCGGCCGGTCCGGGCGGCCCGGCTCGACGCTGGTGATCTGCTCGTTCGCCGCGGGCAGGTCGACGGGGCCGCTCGGCGCCACCGTCGGCGAGGTGGCCGGCAGCTTGACCGCCGGGTTCTCGCCGACGTCACGCGTCGCGGCCAGCGCCGCGCCGAGCCCGACCAGCGCGACCAGCATGGCCGCCGCCGCGCCGACGAGCGGACCTCGCCGTCGCCGGCGCCCGTCCGCCACCGCCGCCCCGACCGGCACGTCCGTCCGGGTGCCCGGCCCAGCGTCGCGCAGCGCGACCGGCCCGGCCATCGCCGTCGGCGGCTCGCCGCCGGTGACCGCCGTCCGAGCGGCCTCGGCCATCGCCGCTCCGCTCGTGAACCGTTCCAGCGGATCCTTTGCCAGGGCTCGCGACACCAGGGCGCGGACCGCCTCCGGAATGTCGTGCGGCAGCTCCGGCGGCTCGTCGTCCAGGTGCCGCACGGCGACCTGGAGCGGATTGTCGCCGGTGAACGGCGGACTGCCGGTCAGGCAGCAGTAGGTGACCGCGCCCAGGGCGTAGATGTCGGTGGCGCCGCTGACCGGCCTTCCGGCGGCCTGCTCGGGAGCCATGTAGAGGGCGGTGCCCGGCACCGCGTTGGTGCTGGTGATGCTGGTGATGTCGGTGGAGCGGGCCACGCCGAAGTCCACCAGGACGACAGTGCCGTCCTCCTGCACCAGCAGGTTGCTGGGCTTGACGTCGCGGTGCACGATGCCGCCGCGGTGCGCCGCGTTGAGCGCTGCGGCCGCCTGGGCCACGATCGACATCGTCTCGGCCACGTCGAGTCGCCCGGCCGCCTCGATCCGCTTGGACAACGGCTCGCCGGCGACGAACTCCATGACGAGGTAGTCCGCCCGCCCGCCGTCGGGGAGGTCGTCCGCACCGCAGTCGAAGACCTGCACGATGCCGGGGTGCCGCAGCGCCGCCATGATCCGAGCCTCGGCCCGGAACCGGGCGATGAAATCGGGATCGGAGACCAGTGCCGGCAGGAGAACCTTGACCGCCACCTGCCGGCCGAGGATCAGGTCGGAGGCACGCCAAACGTCGCCCATGCCGCCCGTGGCGACACGTTCGTCCAAGCGGTAGCGACCGCTGAGTACGACCTCCGATGACAACACCGCATTACCGTACCTAGAGTGGCGCGGGGCGGCGCACCGCGGCAGGGCCGCCGGGCGGCTGGTTCAGACCGCCTGATCCGGCCTGACCTGTGTGGACGCCAGCCCTTCGTGACGGTGTGGATGTGCACTGTCACGAAAAGCGACTATTTTCGTCGCTCGGGTCGCCAACAGTGGCAAGAAACCGTCTCCAGGCGTGGCTGGCGTCCGTCACGTACTGCCCGTTACGACGACGCGCCGTCGAGTCGGGTTGATAATTGTCACTCTTCCGTGACACGACGCCGACTTGTCGCGTCGTGGGCCCACTCTTAGCGTTAGCCCGGCTCGGGCTCGGGCCCTCCCGGCTACCTCGGCGCGCAGCGCCGACCGACCACCCTGGCGTCGGCCCCCGGACACGCCGCCCCGACAATCGTGGTCGCGGGCACAATCAGAGCGGTGGAGGGCGGTGCGGTACCGGTGCTGATCGGGCGGACGACTCGTGCCGTGTGGTGCGCGCCAGCCCGGCTGGTCGGGCCGACACGCCCCGAACCACGCGTGGACCGCGCATGACCGCCGACCTGTCGGAGGTGGTGATCGCCGCGCAGGCCGGGGACGAGGACGCGTTCCGCTTTCTCTACCGCAGCCTCCAGCCCGGGCTGCTGCGGTACCTGACCGCGCTCGTCGGGGCCGACGCCGAGGACGTCGCCAGCGAGACCTGGCTCCAGATCTCCCGGGACCTGCCCGGCTTCACCGGGGGCGAATTCCGGGCCTGGGCGGTCACCATCGCCCGTAACCGCGCGACGGACCACCTGCGCCGGATGCGCCGCCGCCCCTCGCTCCCGGTCCCGGTGCAGGCGCTCGCCGAGCTCGCCAGCGACGCGGACACCGCCGAGCGAGCCAGCGAGACGCTCGGTACCGAGACCGCCCTCGCGCTGATCGCCACCCTCCCGCCCCGGGAGGCCGAAGCAGTCCTGTTGCGGGCCGTGATCGGGCTGGACGCGGGATCCGCCGGCCGCGTGCTGGGCCGCCGGGCCGGCGCCGTGCGGACCGCCGCCCACCGTGGCCTACGCCGGCTCGCGGCCCTGCTGGAGCGGCAGAGCCCGGCCGAGTCGTCGCTCGGGTTCGAGGGGGTGCCACCGCCGCGTGCGGGGAGCAGCCCTGCCCTGCGGGCATCGCACGTCGAACCGGCGGACGGCTGACGTGAGGGGATTCCCGATGAACCCGTTCCGGCGGGCCGACCACGCCGACACCGAGCGGCTGCTCGACGCGGCCTCTGCCCGGCCGGACGCCACGCCGGATCAGGGCGCCTCCGCCGCAGCGGACGCGACCTCACCTGAGGCGCACCTGGGCACCCGCGACGTGCCCCCGGCCGAGCCGGTGGCCGCGTTGCTCGCCGCGGCGGCCGGCCCCGTCCGCCCTGGCGAGCTGGCCGGGGAGGACGCCGCGGTGGCCGCGTTCCGGGCCGCCCGTGCCAACCCGGCGGCTGTGCCGCAGCGGCCACGCCGTCGCCGGATGACCACCGGCGCGGTGGCCTGGATCGGCGCGGTCGCAGCCACCGCCACCGCGGGAGCCGCCTTCGCCGCGGTCACCCGGGAGCTGGGGCCGGACCCGGTCGCACCGGCACCGTCGCGCCCGTCACCCTCGCCGCACCAGAGCGCGTCCCGGTCGGCCGAGCCCGATCGGTCGGTGGGCCCCGGCGTCGCGTCGCCGACGGGTGCTTCGCCGTCGGTCACCGCCCTGCCGTCGGCCGGTCCCACCCCCGCCGGCCAGGTGCACGGACTGTGCCGGGCGTGGCGGGCGAAAAAGCCCGAGCAGCGGGAGAAGGCACTGCGCACGCCGGGTTTCCACAAGCTGGTGACCGCCGCCGGCGGCCCTGCCGAGGTCGAGGCGTACTGCCAGCGGCTGGTACCCGAGACGAAGCCGTCCGAACCGGCGGAGGTCACGCCCTCCGAGTCCCCGAAGGGCAAGCCGTCCCCTTCGGGGAAAGCCCCGCCGTCACCGCCGGGACCGGGCCACCGCGCCCACGGCTGACCGGTCGGCGGTGGGAGCGGTTTGGTTCCGCCCTGCTTCGGAAATTCCTCTGTTAGACAGAGGTTGGTGGCGCCGTGCACGCCTCCGACGGTGTCGGTGGGTGGGTTTACGGTGGCAAGGTGTGCCGGACCTGGCACACGGAAAGGGGGCCCGACCCTTGGTCACGTCATCCGACCTGGACCGCAGCGCCATCCTGCGCGAGTCCGCAGCCGCAGTCCGACACCTCGCCCGGATCTGCTTCAAGACCGGCCCACCCACCCACACCGGCGTCGAACTGGAATGGACGGTGCACGACGCCGCCGATCCCGTCCGCCCCGTCGACGCGACGCGGCTGCGGGCGGCGCTGGGGCGGCACAGCCCCGCCATGCTGGATGCCACCAGCCCAGCCGAGCCGCTGCGGCACGGCGGCATGGTCACCCTGGAGCCGGGTGGCCAGTTGGAGATCTCCACCCCGCCCCGCCCCTCGGTCGCCGCGTTGATCCGCGCCACCGAGGCCGACATCGCCCAGGTCACCGACCTGCTGGCCGCCGCCGGGCTGGTCCTTGGCAGCAGCGGCATCGACCCCCACCGACGGCCCCGCCCGGTGGTGGAAACTCCCCGTTACCGCGCGATGCGCGGAGCCTTCGACCGCCACGGCCCGGCCGGCCGCACGATGATGTACAGCACCGCCGGCCTGCAGATCTGCCTCGACGCCGGTGAGCCGGACCAGGTCGCTGACCGGTGGGCCGCGGCCCACGCGGTCGGGCCTCCACTGCTCGCGGCGTTCGCCTCCGCCACCCGACACGCCGGGCGGCGCACCGGTTGGGCCTCCGCCCGGATGGCCGCCTGGTTGGCCATCGACCCGGCTCGGACCCGCCCGGTCTGGTCGCCCTCCCGTGCCGAGGACGATCCGATCGACGCCTGGATCAGCTACGTGCTCGCCGCGCCGCTGCTCTGTCTGCGCCGGCACGGCGCCGACTGGGCCGCGCCGCCCGGGGTGACCTTCGCCGACTGGCTCGACGGCGCGCTGCCACGACCGCCCACCACCGATGACCTCGACTACCACGTCAGCACTCTCTTTCCGCCGGTACGGCCGCGCGGCTACCTGGAGCTGCGCTACCTCGACGCCCAACCCGATCGCGACTGGCGGCTGCCACTGGTGGTGCTGACCGCCCTGTTCGCTGACCCGGGCACCGTGCGCGAGGCGTACACGATCGCCACGCCGGTGGCGCACCGCTGGTCGGCCGCCGCCCGACACGGCCTCGCCGACCCGGGGCTGGCCGCTACCGCGGCGGCCCTGCTCGACCTGGCCATGAGCATCATGCCACGACTGGAGCTGCCGGCCAGCACCCACGACGAGATCCGGCGAGGGCTACGCCAGCGGCTGACCGCCGCGGAGAGGAGACACCAGTGAGCGCGAGGAGTAAGCCGGTGGTGCGGGCCCCGCAGGCGGGCCGGGTCGACGGCGAGCGGTTGCGCGACCACATCGCTGCGGAATTGGCGCGGGCCCGCGCCCGCACCGCGCTGCTGACCGAGGCGGTCGACGACGCCGACCTGACGCGTCAACACTCACCGCTGATGTCGCCGTTGGTCTGGGACCTCGCCCACGTCGGTAACCAGGAGGAGCTCTGGCTGGTCCGGGACGTCGGGGGCCGGGAGCCGGTCCGCCGCGACATCGACGAGTTGTACGACGCGTTCAAGCAGCCGCGCAGGGACCGTCCCGCGCTGCCCCTGTTGCCGCCCGCGGAGGCGCGCACCTACCTGGCGACCGTTCGGGACAAGGTGCACGACCTGCTCGACGCGGTGACCTTCACCGAGCGGCCACTGGTCGCCGACGGGTTCGCCTTCGGCATGATCGTGCAGCACGAGCAGCAGCACGACGAGACCATGCTCGCCACCCACCAGCTGCGTTCGGGGCCGGCGGTGCTGCACGCCCCGGCACCGCCCGAGCCGTCGGTCCGGGTCGACGCGGAGGTGCTGGTGCCGGCCGGCGAGTTCACCATGGGCACCGACACCGATCCGTGGGCGTTGGACAACGAACGTCCGGCGCACCAGGTCGACCTCCCGGCGTACGTCATCGACGCCGCTCCGGTGACCAACAGCCAGTACGCCGCCTTCATCGCCGACGGCGGCTACACCGAACAGCGCTGGTGGAGCGCCGCCGGCTGGGAGCATCGGGTTCGGGAGCAGCTGAGCGCCCCGATGCACTGGCGTTCCGACGGCGACGACTGGTCGTATCGGCGCTTCGGTCAGTGGGCGCGCGTCCGCGCCGACGAGCCGGTGGTTCATGTGTGCTGGTACGAGGCGCAGGCGTACGCGGCGTGGGCCGGCAAGCGGCTACCGACCGAGGCGGAGTGGGAGAAGGCAGCCCGCTGGGATCCGACGACCGGGCGGTCGCGTCGTTACCCCTGGGGGGACGACGACCCGACCGAGGCGCACGCCAACCTCGACCAACGCCATCTGTGGCCGGCGCCGGTGGGCGCGTACCCGGGCGGCGCCTCGCCGTTGGGTGTGCACCAGCTCATCGGCGATGTCTGGGAGTGGACCTCGACCGCGTTCGACGGGCATCCGGGGTTCGCCGCGTTCCCCTACCGGGAATACTCGGAGGTCTTCTTCGGCGGCGATCACCGGGTGCTGCGGGGTGGTTCGTTCGGCACCGACCGCTCTGCCTGCCGGGGCACCTTCCGTAACTGGGACTATCCGATCCGCCGGCAGATCTTCAGCGGTTTCCGCTGCGCCCGGGACGCGCGACCGGACGAGTCGTACCGGTGAGTCGCCGCACGACCGGCGGCCCGGCGGCGGGCCGGGGGCGCTGATGTGTCGCCACCTGGCCTACCTGGGGCCGCCGGTCACCCTGGCCGAGTTGTTGTTCGACCCTCCGCACTCACTGGTGCGGCAGTCCTGGGCACCCCGTGACATGCGTGGCGGCGGCACGATCAATGCCGACGGGTTCGGCGTCGGCTGGTACCCGGGTGAGGGTGAGCCGGTGCGGTACCGGCGGGCGCAACCGATCTGGAGCGACCCGACCATCGCCCAACTGGCGGCGGTGACCCGCAGCTCGGCGGTGGTGGCGGCGGTGCGCTCGGCCACGGTCGGGATGGCGGTGCTCGACGGTGCGGCGGCGCCCTTCGCCGAGGGGCGGTGGCTGTTCAGCCACAACGGTGTGGTCCGCGGCTGGCCGGACGCCGTGGTGCCGCTCGCCGCCGGTCTGCCGGTGCGTGACCTGCTCATGCTGGACGCCTCGACCGACTCGGCGCTGCTCTGGGCGCTGGTGAGGCATCGGTTGCGCGCCGGCGCCGACCCGGCGGAGGCGCTCGGGCGGACGGTGACCGAGGTCGCCGCCGCCGCCCCCGGGTCGCGGCTCAACCTGCTGCTCACCGACGGGCATCGGGTGGTGGCCAGCGTGGCGGGGCACGCGTTGTCGGTGCGCGAGTCGCCGGGTTCGGTGCTGCTCGCGTCCGAGCCGCACGACGACGATCCCGGGTGGCGGTCGGTGCCGGAGGGTCATCTCGTCGTCGCCACCGCGGGTGGGGTGCGGGTACGTCCACTGCCGACCCCGGTGAGCGGCGCCGGGTAGGCACGAAACGGCTGATCGAACGAAGGAGCGAACCGATGACAGCGGAACCCCTGGAGATCTACCTCGAAGAGGGCGACCTGGAGCGTGGCCTGCGCGACGACGTCCGGGCCGGGCTGAGCGCCGGGTCGAAGTGGCTGCCGCCGAAGTGGTTCTACGACGCCCGGGGCAGCGAACTCTTCGAGGAGATCACCCGACTGCCCGAGTACTACCCGACCCGGGCCGAGCGGGCCGTGCTGGCCGCGCATGCTCCCGACATCGCGACGTTGACCGGGGCCAAGACGCTCATCGAGTTGGGCTCCGGCTCGTCGGAGAAGACCCGGCTGCTGCTGGACGCCTTCACCCGCCGCGGTGGCCTGGGCACGTTCGTCCCCCTCGACGTGTCGGTCAGTGCGCTGCGCGGGTCCACCGCCCAGATCGCGGCGGACTATCCCCGCCTGCGGGTGCGGGGCATCGTGGGGGACTTCACCCGGCAACTGGACCGGCTGCCCACCGGCGGTCGGCGGTTGGTGGTGTTCCTCGGCGGCACCATCGGCAACCTGTTGCCCGCCGAGCGGGCCGAGTTCCTGACGGCGATGCGCGCCGCTCTGGAGGTCGGCGACTGGTTGTTGCTCGGCACGGACCTGGTGAAGGACCCGTCGGTGATCGTGCCGGCGTACGACGACGCCGCCGGGGTCACCGCCGAGTTCAACCGCAACGTGCTGCACGTGATCAATCGGGAGTTGGGTGCCGATTTCGACCCGGCCGCGTTCGCGCACGTCGCCGTGTGGGATCCCGACCACGAGTGGATCGAGATGCGGTTGCGGGCGACCCGGCCGATGAGCGTGCGGGTGCTGGGGCTGACAGTCGATTTCGCAGCGGGGGAGGAGCTGCGTACCGAGGTCTCGGCGAAGTTCCACCGGGAGGGGATCGCCGCGGAGCTGGCTGCGGCCGGCTTCGCCGCGGCGGAGTTCTGGACCGATCCTGACGCGCTCTTCGGTGTCACGCTGGCGCGGGCGCGGTGAGCCTTTTCACCCGGCTCGGCCGGTCCGGAGGTGATCCGATAGGCTGAGCGCGCGAAGGGGAGTAGCCCCCAATGTCGTGGTCGACATACTGGTGCGTTCCGCATCCGGCCACGCGGCCCCGGTTCTCTCGGGGCGGGCGAGACCTTCGACTCAGGCTGTTGCAGCCGGGTCGAGGGCGCCCCTGTACCTCCTCCCGGCGTGAACGGGAAGGACGTCATGGAGGGATTTTTCGCCGCGCTGGTCGTCAGCTTCGGCGTCATTTTCGTCGCCGAGCTGGGGGACAAGTCCCAGCTGATGGCGCTGACCTTCGCCACGCGGTTCAAACCGATTCCGGTGCTGATCGGCATCACGGTCGCCACCGCTGTGGTGCACCTGGCGTCGGTCGCCATCGGTGCGGGTCTCGGGGCGGTGCTGCCGACCGAGTGGATCTCCCTGGTCGCCGGCGTGGCGTTCCTCGGGTTCGGTGCGTGGACGTTACGCGGGGACAAGCTCACCGAGGAGGAGAAGCGCAAGGCGGAGAAGACCAACAAGACCGCGCTGGTGGCGGTGTCGGTGGCGTTCTTCCTCGCCGAGCTGGGCGACAAGACGATGCTCGCCACGATCACGCTCGCCACCAAGTACGGCTGGTTCGGTGTCTGGCTCGGCTCCACCATCGGCATGGTGGCCGCGGACGCGCTGGCCATCCTGGTCGGCCGGATGCTCGGCCGGCGGTTGCCGGAGAAGACCATCAAGTACGGTGCCGCGATCCTCTTCGCCATCTCCGGTCTCTGGCTGATCCTGGAGGCGGTGAACGAGCTGACCTGAGCGCCGACTAGCTGCCCGGAGGGCGGGTAACGGCCCGGGGTGGAGCCGGCCGAGTTGTTGCGTCAGGGCGACCAGGTGCTGGTTGCCGTGGTCGAGGTGGCCGGCGCGATGGTGATCTTCGTTGGCGCGGTGTGGGCGGCGGTGCGGTTCGTGGTCGAAGGGCTGCGACACCGCAGCGCCGCCCGCTTCACGTCGATCCGGCTGTCGCTGGGCCGCTTTCTGACCCTCGGCCTGGAATTCCAGTTGGCGGCCGACGTGCTGCGTACGGCGGTGTCCCCGTCATTCACGCAGATCGGCCAACTGGCCGCCATCGCGACAATCCGAACAGCGTTGAACTACTTCCTGGGCCGCGAGATCCGTCAGGAGCAGCGTCAGGTGGCCGAGGGGGAGCGTCGAGCGTCATGGGCACCCTGGTCACGGCGGTCACCGCCCTGGCGCTGGTCGCCGGGGTGCTCACCACCCTCACCACCGGGGCGCTGCGCAGCGGCGTCCGGGTACTGCTGGACCTGCTCGTCGCGGCCGGCCTGCTCCGGCTCGCCGGCGAACCGGGTTGGAACGGCCTGGCCGGCGCGGTGGCGATCATCGCCCTGCGTCAGCTGCTCGGGGCAGCGCTCGGCAGCTCACCCCCGTGGTCCGGTCGACAATCAGCGGCGCGCTGCGGCGAGGACGATCACCACCTACCGTTGGCCTCGACAGGTGAAACGGGAAGAGCGGGAGGATGACCAGATGAGCCGGCACGACGAACCGAACGAGTACGGTTACGCCGGCGGTGCCACCGCCCCGGAGCCGCCGCGCGGCGGCAAGCCCGACGAGCAGGATCGCGTCGAGGCGGTGGCGGTGCCGGGCGACGACCTCACCGGGCCGACAGCCGAGGCACTGGTCGAGGAGACCGAGGACCTGCCGCCCGCCGACCGTCGCCACTGAGCGCGAGCGCGCTTGGTTGGTGCGGAGGCGCGGCACGACGGCGAACCCGCGCCGCGCCCCTCGGTGCCATGGTTCCGTCGGGCAGCGACGGCGGGGTCAGCGGGCGTCGGGGTGCTGGTAGACGTCGGGTACGCCGTCCCCGTCGGCGTCCAACCGCTCCCGCTGCGCCACCCTCCGGTACGCCGCGTTGCGGCGGCTGAGCACGGTGGCGGCCAGCCCGGCGGAGATCACCGAGCCGAGCAGCACGGCCGCCTTGACCCGGTCGTCGACCGTGCTGCCCGCCCCGAACGCCAGGTCGCCGATGAGCAGTGAGACGGTGAAGCCGACGCCGGCCAACAGGGCGATCCCGAGCAGGTCGGCCCAGGTGATGTCCTCGTCCAGTTCGGCGCGGGTGAACCGGGCCAGCAGGTAGGTCGAGCCGAAGATGCCGATGCTCTTGCCGAACACCAGGGCGGCGACGATGGCGATCACCATCGGGTCGCTCAGCAGGGCACCCAGGTCGGTGCCGCGCAGTGTGACCCCGGCGGCGAAGAGGGCGAAGATCGGCACCGCGAAGCCGGCGGACACGGGCCGCCAGCGGTGCTCCAGGCGGGCGGCGAGCCCACCCTCGCCCGCCTCCGCGCTGGCGGCGGCCGGCTGGTCGCCGGCCGCCGGTCTGCGGGCGAGCACCGGCACCGTGAAGCCGAGCAGGACACCGGCGACCGTGGCGTGCACGCCCGAGGCGTGCATCAGTGTCCAAGCGGCCACAGCGAGGGGGATCAGCGCCCACCACCAGGTGCGCCCCCGCTGCACCAGCACCGCGAAGAGCGCGATCGGCGCGAAAGCGGCGAGAAGCGGTACGGGCTGAAAATCGGCGGTGTAGAAGATCGCGATGATGGTGATCGCGAACAGGTCGTCGACCACCGCCAGGGTGAGCAGGAATGCGCGTAGCCCCTGGGGCAGATGTGAGCTGACCACCGCGAGGACGGCGAGCGCGAAAGCGATGTCGGTGGCGGTCGGAATGGCCCATCCGCGCAGGCCCTCCCCGCCCCCGCTCAGCACCACCGCCACGTAGATCAGCGCCGGCAGCAGCATCCCGCCGAGCGCGGCCGCCACCGGCAGCGCGGCTCGGCGCGGGTCGCGGAGGTCACCGGCGACGAACTCCCGTTTGAGCTCCAGGCCCACGACGAAGAAGAAGATGGCCAGCAGGCCGTCGGCCGCCCAGGTGGCCAGATTCAGGTCGAGGTGCCAGGGCGCGCCGGGCCAGGGCACGACGTCACCGAGCCGGGTGTACGAGTCGGACCACGGGGAGTTGGCCCAGATCAGCGCGATCAGAGCGCCTGACAGCAGCAGCGCGCCACCGACGGTCTCGGTGCGCAGCACGTCGGCCAGGTGCCGGGCCTGCGGCCAGGACGATCGCGAGAACAGCCGGATCTTTGGCGGACGCGGGCCGGGAGGCGGGGTGGGGGAGGTCAACTTCGGCTCACCTACAGGAGTCGGGACAGCGGGTTTCCACTCGCCGACCAGGCTTCCCGGCACACCACTGTCGACCCTATCCGGCGGCGCGGTCGGCGGCGACCGCTGGGCCGATCGGACGCCGTCGGATCGGCCTTCGACTTTTTTCCCGGTTGTCGCCGCTGCCGAATGGGTGTTTGTCGGGTTGGTCATGGGGGCGCACATCTCGCCGCCGGAATATAGGTAACTCCGGACATAAGCCGTATTAACCGCTTTAATGGTTTCACGAGTTTAGAGACGACCTTGGGGGTTTTTGTGAAGTTCTTTGCCGTAACCGGACCGGCACGGGGGCGCTCCTGATGGACCTGCTCCGCCAATTGCGCCACGTGCGTCGGCACTGGTGGGTCGCGCTGGTCACGGTCATGGTGGCTCTCGGCGTCTCGGCGTTCCTGACCGTACGTGCCCAACCTCGGTACGTCGCCTCGGTGACCTTCTTCGTCACGACCCCCAACACCGGCGTCACCGACGCCTACCAGGGCGGGCTCTTCCTCCAGCAGCGTGTCAAGTCGTACGCCGACCTGCTCAGCAGCGACCGGCTGGCGCAGAGCGTGGTGGCCGAGACTCCGGTCGGCCTCACCGCGGACGAGGTGCAGCGCCGGGTGAGCACCTCCACCGAGACCGGCACCGTTCTGCTGCGGGCATCGGTCACCGACACCGACCAGACCCGCGCGTTGCGCGTGACGGAGAGCCTCGCCAACAAGTTCGTCGAACTCGTACAGAAGGTGGAGACGACACCGGAGGGCAAGGCGCCGATCAAGATCGAGATCGTCAGTGGCCCACGGGTCAGCGCCAACCCGGTCTCGCCGCAGCCGGTCCGCAACCTCACCCTCGGTGGCCTGGTCGGCCTGCTCCTCGGCGTCGGTCTGGCGATCCTGCGCGGCGTCGCCGACGTCCGACTGCGCGACGCCGCCGGCCTGCAACGCGCCACGGGCAGCCCGCTGCTCGGTGAGATCCCGTTCGAGGCCAACGCCCGCAGCGCGCCGCTCATCGTGGGCGACGCCGCGACCTCGGCGCGCGCCGAGGCGGTCCGCAAGCTGCGGACCAACCTGCGCTTCGTGGACGTCCACGAGCCGGCCCGGGTCATCGCGGTGACCAGCGCCCTGCAGGGCGAGGGCAAGACCACCCTCTCCTGCAACCTGGCCATCGCCCTGGCCGAGGCGGGCTGGCGGGTGCTGCTGGTTGACGCCGATCTGCGCCGCCCGAAGGTCGACGACTACCTGGGCCTGGACGCCGGCGTCGGCCTCACCGACGTGCTGGTCGGCGACGTGAAGGTGGGCGACGTCGTGCAGCGCTGGGGCGACAAGTCGCTGCTGGTGCTGCCCAGCGGGTCGGCACCGCCGAACCCGAGCGAGCTGCTCGGCTCCAAGGCCATGTCGGACCTGCTGCTGGCGCTGCGCGAGTCGGCGGACATCGTGATCATCGACACCGCCCCGCTGCTCGCGGTGACCGACGGCGTGGTGGTGGCCGTCCAGGCCGACGGCGCGCTGCTGGTGACCCAGCAGGGCCGCACCTCGCGGACCCAGGTCGCCGCGGCGGCCCGGTCACTGCACTCGGTCTCGGTCCGGCTGCTCGGCTGTGTGCTGAACATGGCCAAGGTGGCCAAGGCGGAGGCGTACCAGTACGAGGCCTACCGGGTGGTGGCCTCGACGGCCGAGGCGTCGGTGCCGGCCGAACGGACCGCGTCCGGCCGGCACAGCGCAACCGCCGACGGGGTCAACGGAGTCCCCGACCACACCCAGGAACTCACCCGGCTGCCCCGATGAGCGCGGCGAGGGGTCGCAGCGACCGTTCGATCTCCTCGGCGCAGCGTCGGAAGTCGGCCGGGGTGCCGCCGATCGGGTCCCGAAGGTCGTCTTCGTCCGGGGCGGCGGGTTGCAGTCGTCCCCGGGCCTGCGCGGCGGCGGCGATCGCCGCCCGCAGCGGGTCGTCGGCCAGGTCGGTGGGCGGTTCGGCCGCCGCGGCCAGCCGACCGAACTGGCGCAGTGTGAACGTCCGGTGCAGCGCTCCCGGCGCCAACGAGGTGCAGACCGAGCGTTGGCGTCGGGTCGCGGTCAGCACGAGCGTCGCGTCGACCAGGTACTCGGGGCGCAACCCCCGGGTCCGGAACGCCACCGGTTCCGTGGCGTTCTCCGTCGCGACCTCCAGGGCGTACGGGTGCATGGCCAGCCCGTCGATCGCGTCGGTGCCGGCGCTGGCCACCTCGACGGGTCGGTCGGCCAGCAGCCGGCGGGCCAGGTACTCGGCCATCGGTGACCGGCACAGGTTGGCGTGGCAGACGAACAACACGCGATCAGCCATCGGTGCCCCTCTCATCGGTACGGACACCGAAGCACGCACCGCGGGGGCGGTGCGTCGACGCCGGCGGCCGCGCGGGGAGGGGTTGTCGGCATCGTACGCGCGCGGCACGCCGACCGGTCGTGGTGCCGCGCCGGTCGCCGGCGATCCTGGTGGGACGGGGGCGGACCGGTGAAGATCGGCATCCTGTCGTACCACTTCCCGCCCGAGCCGGCGTTCATCCCGGGGAGCCTCGCCGAGGAGCTGGCCGCACGTGGGCACGAGGTACGGGTCCTCACCGGCTTTCCGGACTACCCCGGTGGCCACGTCTATCCCGGCTGGCGGCAGCGGTGGCACCACGAGACGCACAGCGAACGGCTGAGCGTCCGACGGGTGCCCCGGTACCCCGGGGGCGCCGCGTCCGCCGGCGGTCGAATGGCCAGTTACCTCTCCTTCGCCGGCAGCGCGGGGCTGGTCGCACGCCGTTTCCTGGGTGACGTGGACGCGCTCTACGTGTTTCAACTGCCGGCGACGACGTTCGCCGCCGCCGCGGTGCTCCGGTTGCTCGGGCGGGTGCCCGCGGTGCTGCACGTGCAGGACGTCTGGGCCCGCGACGGCGCGGACGAGGGGGGCGAGGGGCGCTGGGCGGCGCGGATGGGCAGCACGATGACCCGGATCTACCGGACCGCCGCGAGAATCGCGGTCGCGGCGCCGTCGATGCGGGACCTGGTGGTCGCCGCCGGCGCCGATCCGGCGCGGGTCCGGCTGGTGCTGAACTGGACCGACGAGCGGATCTTCTACCCGGCGACACCCGGCGCGGCGGCACGCCAGCTGGTTCGTCGCGACGGTCGGTGCGTGGTGATGCACGCCGGGACCATCGGGGCGCGGCAGGGGCTCGAGACCGCGGTCCGTGCGGCCGCGGCACTGGACCGGACGATGGATCTGGTGCTTGTCGGTTCCGGAGCGGCGGAGCGGCGGGTGCGGGGGCTCGCCGCCGAGCTGGGCGCGGAGAACGTCCGTTTCCTGGAGCGGCGGTCACCGGTCGACATGCCCGAGCTGTACGCCGCCGCCGACTACCAGCTGGTCATGTCGCGCGACCTTCCGGAGCTGCGCAGCACGGTGCCCGGCAAACTCCAGGCCGCGTTGTCCTGCGCCGCGCCGGTGATCGCCTCCGCCGGTGGGGACACGGCCGAGCTGGTCGAACGGGTTCGGGCCGGGCTGTCCTGCCCACCCGAGGACTGGGCGGCCCTTGCCGACAGGTTCTGGTTGGCAGCCACCATCCCGCCGCCGACCCGCACCGAGATGGGTCGCCGGGGGAGGGCCGCGTACCTGCGCGAGATGTCGCTGCCCGGCGGCGTGGACCAGATCGAACGGCTGTTGCACGAGGCGGTGGGACGGTTCGCAGAGCCCGCCACGGAACCACGAAGAAAGCTCGCTTAAAGGACGACTATTGCAATAACGGTATGAACTTCCCGTGGACGTGCTAAGAACGTCAGGGAATCGACCTTCTGTCCGGTTCCGCGATGGGGAGTTTGGTGTGACGGTGAGCGAACGTCCGATCCGGCGGCGGAGCCGGTCCCGGCGTCGTCGGCGGGCCCGACTGCGACGGGCGCTGCTCGGCGCCCTGGTGGTGGGCTCGCTGCTACTGGCGACCGCCGGGTGGGTCGGCTTCCGGGGCTGGCAGGCGCGTACCCACCTGCTCAACGCCGCCGGCCTGGCCCGGGACTTGAGCGCCCAGATCGTCGGTGGGGACACCGACCGTGCCCTGCGGACGCTCGCGGCCCTTCAGGAGCAGGCCAAAGCGGCCCGCTCGGCAACGGCCGACCCGAGTTGGCGGCTCGGACGGCGCACGCCGATCGCCGGCGACGACCTCGACGCTGTCGCGCAGATCGCCGTCGCCATCGACGAACTGGCCCGGCACGCGTTCCCGACCCTGCTCCGCACCGACCTGGCCAGCCTGGTGCCGACCGGCGGCCGGTTGGACCTCGCGCGGCTCGCCGCCGTCTCCACGGAGCTCACCGGGGTGCACGAGTCGGTGCAACGCACCCGCCAGAACCTGGCGGCGGTGCCAGCCGACAATCTGGTCAGCCAGATCCGGCAGGCGCTGGGCGACCTGCGCGACGAGATCGACCGGCTGGCCAGCCTCACCACGGCAGCCGACCAGGGCGCCCGTCTCCTCCCGCCGCTGCTCGGCGTCAACGGCCCACGCCGCTACCTGCTCGTCTCGCAGAACCTCGCCGAGTTGCGTGCCACCGGCGGCATGTTCGGCGCCTACGCGATGATCGAGGCGGAGAACGGCAAGGTGCAGATGGGCAAGCAGGGCAGCACCTCCTCGCTCGGTCGGTTCACCCCGGCGCTGAAGGTGCCCGCCGAAACCCGGGCCCTCTGGACGGACCTGCCCGGCATCTACCCCGCCGACGTCAACCTGTCCCCGCACTTCCCGACCGCCGCCGCGCTGTACCGCGAGATGTTCCGGCGTAAGACCGGCACCACTGTCGACGGCGTGCTCGCCGTCGACCCGGTGGTGCTGTCCTACCTGCTCAAGGCGACCGGTCCGGTGCTGGTGCCCGGCGGTGTCCCGCTCGCCAGCGAGAAGGTGGTGCAGACCCTGCTCAACGACAGCTATCAGCGCCTCGACCTCAAACAGCAGGACGAGTTCTTCGCGGCGTCGGCGTCAGCGGTGTTCGACTCCTTTTTCAAGAAGAATGTCAACCCCCGGGTGTTGTTGTCCGCATTTGACCGTGCTATCACTGAACGCCGGATATTGTTCTGGAGTGCCCGACCTGAGGAACAGCGGACATTCGGCGAGAGCCGGATGGCCGGGACGCTTCCGGAACAGGACACCGTGCCGACCGTCGGCGTGTTCCTCAACGACGGCAGCGGCGCGAAGCTCGGCTACTACCTGCGGCCGACGGCGAACCTGACGGTCGGCGAATGCCGGTCGGACGGTCGCCGTGAGCTCCGGCTACGGGTGACCCTGCGCTCGACGGCGCCGAAGTCCGGACTTAGCGAATCCGTGCTCGGCCTCGGCCTGGCTGGCGATCCGTACACCGCCCGAACGTTGGTGTCGATCTTCAGCCCGGCTGGTGGAGCGGTGCTGGAGGCCCGACTGGACGGGACCGAGACGGCACTTGGCAGCGGCACCGAACGCCGCCGCCACGTGGCCACGGCCAGCGTGGACGTCGGCCCCGGCGCCGAGAGGGCGCTGGAGGTCACCGTGCTGACGGCCAAGACCGGCGTCGGGCAGGCCGAGCTGTGGCTGACCCCCACCGCCAGCCCCTGGACCACCCAAGTTCATTCCGCACCAAGCTGTGATCAGTAGGAGGGAACCAAATCATGCGGCTATCCCGCATCATCATGGCGCTCACGGTCGGCCTGGCCGTGGTGGCTGTGCCGACGGCAGCGGGGGCGGCAGCGCCGCAGCCGCAGCCCACCGCGACGACCGACCCGCCGCAACCGCCGCCGTACCCGCCGACCGCCGCGTCGCTGACCGTCAACCGGCCGACGATCTACCTCGGCGAGACGGTGGTGCTGACCGGCACCAACTTCGGCCCGAACGAGACCGTCGACATCACCGTGACGGTTACTCCGCAGGCCGCTCCGGCCGGCGGCGCAGCTCCGGCTCGCCGCAGCGACGGCAGCACCGTGGCCATGGCTCCGGTGGCCTACCAGGCGAGCGCTCCCCTGCACTTCACGGCGTACACCAACGGCCAGGGCCGCTTCACCAAGAGCTACAAGCCGTCGGTGACGGGTCTGCTGACCTTCACCGCCACGGGTCGGGAGTCCGGCCGTACCGCCAGCACGGAGCTGCGCGTGCTGCACAAGAAGCAGCCGCTGCCCGTCACGGGTGACAGCATCGGCACGCCCATGAAGCTCGGCGGCGGCCTGGTCGGCGCCGGAGCGGTGATGTTGCTGCTGACCCTGGCCTGGCGTCGCCGCCAGCGCTTCGGTGGTGCGGCGCACTAGTTCACACCACCGGGCTGCGCCCGGACAGCACGGAAGCTGGCGCCCGTCGGATCACTCCGACGGGCGCCGGCCCGTCCGTTTCGTCGGTTTCATGCGGTCGGCCCTTCCGTGATCCACTCGCGTTCCTTGATATCGGCACGTCATGCCGTCCGGGATGCCCCGGTTTCCGTGAACGCGAGTGGATCACGCGCGTGCGGGCAGGTTGAACACCGCCGGGTCGAGGCGGCGTGGGTGGTTTGTCCGATGCCGGGTGGTGTGGGGTGTGACCGGGTGCACCGGTGGGCTGGAATCATGGCTGGGCCGGGGTCGTTACACACCCTGACGATCGCAGCACCACCGCCGGCCTCCGGCCTGGTCACCCGGGTTGGAATGCCAGCCACCACCCGGTCGTTACAGTCCCCACGAACGACTGCGGGCATCGCCACGATGAGGGTGCGTGATGGATGGGCCGACCCCGGAATGACCCCGGCCCCCCGGTCGTTACACACAGACCCGGCGCCACGAGCCCCCCGCTCGGCAGGCCGCCGACCCCGACGCCCCACCAGGGCGTCACCCCAAGACTTTTCCCCCTTTGTGAAGTGCAGCGCCGGACGAGGTGCTCACACCCTCACCGCCGTCCCCCTCTGGTGGTCGGGGTGTTCTACCCCCGAAGGAGCTACCCC
>NZ_JBITGE010000018.1:0-5985 GCF_044456785.1 Micromonospora sp. NPDC050795
AACTCACGAGGGTAAGGCTTGGGCACAGCAACATCCTTCCAGCCCGCCATCAGGGCAAGCCATCTCAGATGTCACCTATCGGTGCAGCAGACCCATTGCAGGGTTGGTGGTCGTCGCATCCGCAGTACGGCCGCCAGTTCGAGGTCGTCTCGTACACCACCGTGCTCCCCGCCACGATCCAGGGCATCCGCCGCTACCTTGGTTCCGGGCTGATCAAGGGCATCGGGCCGGTGTTCGCCGAGCGGATCGTCGAGCATTTCGGCCTGGACACGTTGCAGATCATCGAGGACGAGCCGGGCCGGCTGGTGGAAGTGCCGGGGCTGGGCCCGAAACGCACGGCGAAGATCACCGCCGCGTGGGCGGAGCAGAAAGCCATCAAGGAAGTGATGATCTTCCTGCAAGGCGTCGGAGTGTCCACCTCGATCGCGGTACGGATCTACCAGAAGTACGGCGACGCGTCGATCAGTGTCGTGAAGAACGAGCCGTACCGGCTGGCCGCCGACGTGTGGGGTATCGGGTTCAAGACCGCTGACACGATCGCACAGGCGGTTGGGATCCCGCACGACAGTCCGCAGCGGGTCATGGCGGGGTTGCAGTACACGCTGTCGCAGGCCACCGACAACGGTCACTGCTACCTACCGACCCCACAACTGGTCGCGGACGCGGTGAAGATCCTCGACGTACCCGCTGAGCTCGCCATTCGCGGCCTCGACGAGCTGGTCGGTGAGAAAGGCGTTGTCCGGGAGTCGCTACCCGGGGCGGACGGGTCGGTCCCGGCGATCTATCTGGTGCCGTTCCACCGCGCCGAGCAATCGCTGGCCGGTTCGGTGATGCGGCTGCTCGGCGATCGTGTGGACCGGATGGCGCAGTTCACCGATGTCGACTGGGACAAAGCACTGGCTTGGCTGAAGGCACGTACTGGCACCGACCTGGCGCCGGAGCAGCAACAAGCCGTCCGGTTGGCGTTGACGTCGAAAGTCGCCGTCCTGACCAGCGGCCCCGGCTGCGGGAAAAGCTTCACCGTTCGTTCGATCGTCGAACTCGCCGTCGCCAAGAAAGCGAAGATCCTGCTCGTCGCCCCGACCGGCCGGCCGCGAAACGGCTCGCTGAACTGACCGGCCAACCAGCAGCGACGGTGCACCGGCTACTGAAACTGCAACCCGGCGGTAAACCCACCTACGACCGAGACATGCCTTTGGATGTCGATCTGCTGGTGGTCGACGAGGCATCGATGCTCGATCTGATCCTGGCCGACAAACTGATCAAGGCCGTCCCACCCGGGGCGCATCTGCTGCTGGTCGGTGATGTCGACCAACTTCCGTCCGTCGGTGCTGGGGAGGTGCTGCGAGATCTGCTCGCCGCGGACACGGTTCCCCGGGTCCGGCTGACCCAGGTGTTCCGGCAGGCCTCTGGCTCCGGGGTGGTCAGTAATGCCCACCGGATGAACGCCGGCCGACCACCGATCCTGCAGGGCATGAGCGATTTCTTCCTCTTCGGTTGCGACGACACCGAAGCCACCGCCGCTCTCACCGTCGACGTCACGTGCACCCGCATCGCGAGACGGTTCGGGTTGGACCCGCGCCGCGACGTGCAGGTCCTCGCCCCGATGCACCGCGGCCCGGCCGGGGCTGGCGCGTTGAACACCCTATTGCAGCAGCAGCTCCGGCCCGGGAAGGGCTGCCGAAACGGCGGGTCGGCGGCCGGGTGTTCCGAATCGGCGACAAGGTCACTCAGATCCGCAACAACTACGACAAGGGCGTCGCCGGGGTGTTCAACGGCACCGTCGGCGTCGTCACCGCCCTGTCCACCGACGAGCAGACCCTGACCGTGCGCACCGACGAAGACGAACTCATCGAGTACGACTTTGACGAACTCGACGAGCTGGCTCACGCGTATGCGATGACGATCCACCGCTCGCAGGGCTCGGAGTACCCGGCGGTGGTCATCCCGATCACGACCAGCGCGTGGATGATGCTGCAACGCAACCTGCTCTACACCGCCATCACGAGGGCGAAGAAGCTCGTCGTGCTCGTCGGCTCCCGCCGGGCGCTCGCCGCCGCCGTGCGCACCGTCGGTGCCGGCCGCCGCCACACCGCCCTCACCTACCGCCTCAAGCCATAGCCGGCCATTCGCTGACGACGTGCCGATCGCCCACTCGAACGCGAATCCCGATCCCGCGTTTGGTAATCGGTCATAAACGGCGCGCTCCCTGGTGCGGTGACATGTCGTCGATAGGGCAGCAGCCTGTTGGCACCTGGCATGCATCGTGGCCCCCGTATACCCCCCGAAAACCACCGCCAAGTATCGACCGTCAGTGACAAGCCTTGACCAGTTGCCAGCCGGATCTAACCAGGTCAACGCTCAGATGCGACGGTCAATGGCAAGCTCACGGACCGTGACTTTCGGTAAGCGTAGGTCGACGGTTCGATTCCGTCAGGCGGCTCCAAGGCGTGAGGCCCTGGCCAGCAGGAATGCTGGCCAGGGCCTCACGTTTGCGAAGAGGGTGAATTCGACCGTCGTGCCGGCGACGTCTTTGACCAGGCACGATGACTTACCGCAGCATGTCCGCGTCGCCCGTTTCCTGGTCGACCGCCACCCGCAGAGGCCATCCGAAACTCACAACGTGGCATCGCCGCGCACCGGTCGCGGTTGTCACCTGCTCGACGGTCACCCCATGCACGCTCGGCGGTTCGCGCAGATTCTGACGGTCGCCGAGGCGGCCGGCCAGGAATCGCATCGCGATCCGGACCGCCTCATCAGTGTCAACCACGAGACGACAGTACGTAGTGAAAGCTCAGCCTGGCCATCCATGGGCTGGTCGCCTGCGACGAACTACGTCGGCGCGCAGGCTCGGGCCATCAGGTAGACCTTTGGGTGCCCGACGACCTGTCGCCCGGGGACGTTCCCGAGGATCGGTTCAACGTGACCGGACGCGGCGGGCACCGCCTGTCAGCGCCCGCGTGATGATCATATGTTCAGCAGGCCACCGTTGCGCAGCGCGTCGTCCTTGATTGCTATCAGATTCGCCGAGACGTACGGGATGTTGTGCGCCTTGTGCCATTCGCTCGGGAAGTACGTGACCAGCCGCGACGCCTGAAATCGACATTCTATTTCGGGCACGAACCGAGAGTACTTGGCGTCCGTGAAGTACCAGAACGAGTTTTCGTTGTAGAACGCCACGTGCGTCGGATCCTGGTAGGCGCCTCGACCGTCGGTGCTGGGGGTCAGGGACAACAGCATCCCGTTCGGCGCGAGCAGTCGGTACAGCTCGTTGAACAGCGCGATCTTGTCCGGGATGTGTTCCAGGAAGTCCACCGCCCGAATGACCCCGACGCTGTTGTCCGGCAGGTCGACACCTTTCGTGATGTCGCAGACGATGTCCACACCCGACCCGTCATGGTAATCCAGGCCGAGATACCCCTCCGGCTTGTTGTGAGCGGCACCCAGGTCGAGCGCCAGGAGCCCCTGCCGGCGTGACCAGGCCAGCACATTGTGTTGAATGTTCCGATCGTAGATCTCCACCGTGCGTTGCTGGATGCGCGCGTTGACTTCTGGAATGCGCTGCGTGTTCTTGGCGTGCATGCGTTGGAGATACAGGCATTTCTGAATGTGGTGGAACTCGCTGACCTGGTACATCCGAGCCATGAGGTCGGCATCGTCCGCGACGTCGAGCGACTCGTCGTACCCGCCGACCTTCTCGTAGATGTCCCGGCGGAACGCCCGTACGTGGTTCGGTGCGTACCAGATGTAACTCACGTTGTGTGGTGTCGGCGGCAGTGCCCGGCAGACCAGCACTTCGCGGCCGTCCACCTTGTCGTCGTAGTGCCGCCAGCCGAACGAGCTCGCGAAACGGTCCTCAGATCGGCCGCCGTCCTCCTGGATCTGCGCGGTGTCGCTGTAGACGAACCCCACCTCCGGGTTGGCGTCGAAGGCATCGACGATCTCCTGCAGACAGTCGCTGCTGAGCAGGTCGTCGTCGTCAAGCTCGACCAGGATGTCGCCGGCGGCCTCGGCGCAGGCGTACCCCTTCACGGCGCCGACACCGTTCAGGTTGTCCTGGACGATGAGCCGGATCCGATCGTCGTGCCTCACGGGCCGCCAACGTGACCCCTGATTGAGGATGACCACCCATTCCCAGTCGGCGAAAGTCTGCGCGGTGAGCGATTCGAAGCATTCGTCGATGAAGCGGGTGCGGTTGCTCCCCGTGAACACCGTTACGCGAGGCGTGCGCATTGATCCATCACCTACCCGCCGAAGTCGAAGACCGGGTGGTAGGAGCTGTGCGGTACTTCGCGGGAACGGCTGAGGTGAGCCCCTTGTCCAGGCGGATGGCCGCCTTGAAGGCGTCCCGCGCTGCTGCGTCCTCACCGGACTGGGACAGCAACACGCCCAGTCGGAGGTACGCCGTTGACGACTTGTCGTCGATCGACACGACCTTGCGGTAGATGTCGATCGCCGTCGTCGGCGCCTTGCCTTCCAGTGCGATGGCCTTGTTGTAGAGGGCCGGCTTGTAGTTGGCGTCAGCCGCCAGTGCCTTGTCGTAGTTACTGATCGCCTCGTCAGCTTGGTTGCGGGACTGGGCGATGTAGCCCAGGTTGAACCAGGCGAACTTGTTGTCGGCCTCGGCGTCCAGCAACTTCTCGAAGGTGACCTTCGCCGCGTCGAAGTCACCAGCCTGACCCTGCTCGACACCGAGCTTGAGCAGATCCGCCGGCGTAGTTTCGGTGTCGCCGTTCGCCTTGTCGGGGTTGCCGGCGTTGTTCGTCTGCGGCTTCTCGGCGGGCTTGTCGCTGCATGCCGTGACTCCGGTCAGCAGGACCGCACCGCAGGCGAGCGACCCGAATACCTGACGCATGTTCATTACTCCTCCTCGACGGTAACGGGGCGGTTCGACCTGCTGGTCGGCCGGTTGGCGTCGCTACTGTTTGAATTCGCCCGGCCCGACGTGTTGGACGGACCTGTCAGTGCCACCGGTGTGCTGAGTGAAATGCAGGACACCCAGATGTCAGCGCCTCCGCCGGTGAAGGTGAACTGGTAGCCACTGGTCGAGAGTGGCTGGATGAGCACCGGGTTGACGCCTGCTCCCGACAGCTGATATCCAGTCCCAACAGCAATATCTCCGGGCTCGCAACCGAAATTGACAGGGGTGTCTGCAATAACGGTCAGCGGACCCTGAATGTAGGCTGCCTCGATTCCGTTGCCCGCCACGCCCTGCGGGCCTTGGGCGCCTGTGGCACCCTGCGGTCCTTGCACGCCCTGAGGTCCTTGTGCCCCCGTGTCTCCCTGGGCCCCCTGGGCACCTTGGAAACCTTGCGCGCCGGCGGCGCCCTGGGCGCCTGCGTCCCCCTGCGCACCTTGGGCGCCTTGGAAGCCTTGGAAGCCTTGAGCCCCTGTGTCGCCTTGCGGGCCCTGGGCGCCGGTGGCGCCTTGTGCGCCTGCGTCGCCTTGCGGGCCTTGTGCGCCGGTGGCGCCTTGTGCGCCCGTGTCGCCTTGCGGTCCCTGAGCGCCGGTGGCGCCTTGTGCGCCCGTGTCGCCTTGCGGTCCCTGAGCGCCGGTGGCGCCTTGTGCGCCCGTGTCGCCTTGCGGTCCCTGAGCGCCGGTGGCGCCTTGTGCGCCTGCGTCGCCCTGTGGGCCTTGAGCGCCGGTGGCGCCTTGTGCGCCTGCGTCGCCTTGTGGGCCTTGAGCTCCGGTGGCGCCTTGGAAGCCTTGAGCACCTTGTGCGCCTGCGTCGCCTTGCGGGCCTTGAGCGCCGGTGGCGCCTTGTGCGCCTGCGTCGCCTTGTGGGCCTTGAGCGCCGGTGGCGCCTTGGAAGCCTTGAGCACCTTGTGCGCCTGCGTCGCCTTGTGGGCCTTGAGCGCCGGTGGCGCCTTGTGCGCCTGCGTCGCCTTGCGGGCCTTGAGCGCCGGTGGCGCCTTGTGCGCCTGCGTCGCCTTGCGGGCCTTGAGCGCCGGTGGCGCCTTGTGCGCCTGCGTCGCCCTGCGCGCC
>NZ_JBITGE010000018.1:6083-143385 GCF_044456785.1 Micromonospora sp. NPDC050795
TGGGCCTTGAGCGCCGGTGGCGCCTTGTGCGCCTGCGTCGCCTTGCGGGCCTTGAGCGCCGGTGGCGCCTTGTGCGCCTGCGTCGCCCTGCGCGCCTTGAGCGCCGGTGGCACCCTGAGCGCCTGCGTCGCCCTGTGGGCCTTGAGCGCCGGTCGCGCCTTGTGCGCCTGCGTCGCCCGGCGCGCCTTGAGCGCCGGTGGCGCCTTGGAAGCCTTGTGCGCCTGCGTCGCCCTGGGCACCGGTGGCACCCTCAGCGCCTGCCTCGCCCTGGGCACCTTGGGCTCCGGTGGCACCGTGAGCGCCCGTGTCGCCTTGGGGACCTTGAGGGCCTTGAGGGCCTTGCTTGTCGTGCGGGTAGTCACCCTTGTCCTTGTCGTGGCCACTGTCCTTGTCGTGGCCACCCCAGGGGCTCTGCCAGCCCTGCGGACCGTAGTCCGTTTGCCCGTCGGGGTACTGGTCCCACGAATCGCCGGGTCCGTCGTCCTGGCTGACAGTTGACCAGGGCGACCGCCACCCGCCGTGCTGGCCCAGCGGACCGGGTGTACCGATGTGTACGTCCTGTGCGGACAGCTTCGTTTCCACCGGCTGAGCTGCGGCTGCGGGCCCACCCGTCATGCCGACTACCAGTAGGGCGGAGCTCAGCCCTGAAGCGGCCCGGCCATGGTTCCGGCTCCGCCGCAGCCGTCGGTTGTTGCTCATGACCCCTCCAGAGCCACTCCGGGCGCACCCGGAGTCACCTACTAGTCACCTGACGTATTCGTTGGGCGAGTCGTAGCGTATTCGACTGATTGATCCGTCCATAGGGGTTTTAGTCGTATTGGGGACAATTAGGAGAAGGCGGAACTTATTTGCGATAGGGGCATAAGGCCTGGCCATCGCGTTGTGGGCCGCCGATCCCAAGAACTCGTCACGTTCGACGTGGATGACTGCCCAACCCGAAGATTCGCCCGGGGGCTCGGCCGGCTCGCGGGTAGGCGTGCGGCGGCTACCCGGGGCGCCTCGCGTCGGCCCTGATCGCGGGCTGCGGCCACCAGCGCGGGTACGACGGATCGGTCCATCACGCCGGTCCCCTGCGCTCGTTTGGAGGCCGGGTCTCGGAGCAGCACCTCCACCCGGCGACCCGTTCCCAGCGCGGCTCGCTGCTTGTCGATGCGCGCCCAGGGTCCGATCCGGCCGACGTGGACCTTCGCATCGTGGTCGTCGACGCCGAGACCGGCGCCAGCCGCACCATCACCAGGCACGACGGCGCCCCCTGGTGGACGCCGTCGCCGCGAGCTGCGCCAGGCCGATCTCCGCGGCCCCGGTCAACATCGGCGACCGCCGGTACATGGACGGCGGCATGAGGTCCACCTCAACCTCGACCTCGCCGCCGGAAACGGCCCGGTGATCGCCCTCGCGCCGAGCACCGCCGCGCCAGGCGTGGCTGGGTAGGCGGGCCTCGGCTGTCCGGCGCTGCCGGGACGGGTCGTCGATGCGTGCGGCGAGAGCGAGTCGACCGAGGCGGCGAGCGGCCTGCTCGAGGCTGCGCGTGAACAGTGGACAGCGGGCGGTCAGGGCTCCCGTCGTCCGACGATGATGCCGCCGAGCCGGCTCTCCGCCGAGGTGACGGTGGTCTGCGAGTCGATCGTGAAGCCGCTCTGGCGTAGCCAGGCCGCCACCTGGGCCGGCTGCCGACGATGGACGCGCACGTTCATCGGATGCCCGCCGTACCCCTCGGTCTTGAGGGTCGTTTCGTCGCCCACGTGGAAGCCGAGCAGCAGCGGGCCACCTGGGCGCACCACCCGCCGGAAGTGCGCGAACACGACGCCGATCTGGTCGTCGGGGATGTGGATGAGGGAGTACCAGGCGACCAGGCCGGCGACCGAGCCGTCGGCCAGGTCGAGGTCGGTCATCGAGCCGACCTCGAACCTCAGTTCCGGGTGATCGCGGCGGGCGACGTCGATCATCCCGGGCGAGAGGTCGATTCCGAAGGCGTCCACGCCGAGCGTGTGCAGGTGGGCGGTGATGCGCCCCGTTCCGCAGCCCACGTCCGCGACCGGCCCACCGCCGGCGGCCAGCACCAGCTCCGCGAACGAGGCCAGAGCGGTTCGTTCGTACGGTGCTTCCGCGAGGAGGTCACGCACCAGGCGCGCGTAGCTGACCGCCACTGTGTCGTAGGAGGTGCGAGTATCAGACAGCCAGCCGTCTACCGTCACGTCGCCAACGCTAATTCAGCGACACGACCGGGACCTTGGAGGCCTCCACCCGTGACTCCCGCACCGGTGATCCTGAGTCTGCCCATCGCCGACCGTCCCACCTCCTACCGCTTCTACCGCGACGGCCTCGGCCTCGAAGCCGTGGGCGAGTTGGCCGACGACGGCATCCCGGAGCCGTTGCAGTTCGTGGTCAACGACGGGCTGCGGCTGATGCTCATTCCGACCGGCGGCTTCGGTTGGGTGATCGGCCGGCACGAGGTCGCCCCGAGGGGCCAGAGCGAGTGTCTGCTGAACCTCACTGTCGACTCGCTTGTCGAAGCGGACGCGCTCGTCGAGCGGGCGCGCGCTGCCGGCGCCGAGGTCATCACCGCGACGGCAGACCACCCCTGGGGGTACGCGGGCGTCTTCGCCGACCCGGACGGTCACTTGTGGATGGTCTCCGCCGCGGAGTCCTGAAAGCGTCGGTGGTGGTGGTTACGGTCTTGCGGTGACCGTGACCACCGATGCCCCTGGAACGCTGCCCACGCCTGCCGACGAGGCCCGGCTGTGGGCACTCATCGAGTCGGCCTGGGCCGAGTTGGGCGCCGAGCCCCTGGCGCTGCGTCAGGCCCTCGTCGAGCGCGACCCCGCCGCTGACGGCGGCGATGATGTCGACGATGACGGCCCGTCCTACGCGATCGACGCCTGGCTTGATGCCTTCCTGGACCGGCTCGGGCTGTTGACCGCCGGGCTGACCGGGCAGGAGCTGACCGATCTGGACCGGGTCGTGGAGCGCAAGCTGTACGACATCGATCGGGAGGACATCCACGAGGTGACCGACGGGTCGGACGACGGCTTCCTCTACGCCCGCGGTTTCATCGTCGCCCTGGGTCGGGCCTACTACGAAGCTGTTCGTGCCGACCCCGCGATGGCGCTGCTGGACGCCGACTGCGAAGGCATGTGTTACCTCTTCGCGCACCTGCACAACGACCGGTTCGGTTCGTGGCCGGAGACCGGCTCCGGGATCTCCCGGGAGTCGTTCGGCAACCCGGCCGGTTGGTCGGCCTGGCCCGCTTGATGAGGCGGACCGGTCGCAGCCGGCCGAGGCGTAGCCGATCCGGCCCGGCGGAGCCGATCAGACGTAGATCTTCGTGGCGTACTCGGGGCCGTAGTGCCGTTCCAGATCTTCGAGGCTCTCCGTCGGGGCCTCGACCTCCTTGATCAGGCGTGCCCGGGACGGCAGTGCCTCGGGCTGCCAGGTCTCCGGCCGCCACAGCGCGGACCGCAGGAACGCCTTCGCGCAGTGGTAGAAGATCTGCTCGATCTCCACCACCACGGCGAGCACCGGTCGGTGCCCCTTGACCACCATGTCGTCGAACCAGGGCGCGTCGCTGACCAGGCGGGCCCGCCCGTTGATGCGCAGCGTGTCGGTCCGCCCGGGGATCAGGAAGAGCAACCCGATGTGCGGGTTGTCGAGGATGTTGCGGTAGCCGTCGGCCCGCTTGTTGCCGGGCCGCTCCGGCAGGGCGATCGTCGTGTCGTCCAGCACCAGGGCGAACCCGGTCGGGTCGCCCTTGGGTGAGAGGTCACAGCTGCCGTCCGCGCCGGCCGTGGCCATCAGGCAGAACGGTGAGGCCGCGAGCCACTCGCGGTCGCGTTCGTGCAGGCGGGTGCGGTCCTTGTTGGCGGCCCGCGCGCTTGGCTCACCGAGCAACTCGCGCAACTCCTCGTGCGAAGTGATCTCCACCGTCACGTTGGTCCTCCCTCAGGCGTTGACCCGGTGGCGGGCACCACCGTCGTCAGCCTAGGCCGCCGTGACCAGCGCGAGGTTTGTGCCGGGTTGCCGGGGGTACGGCCTCACCCGACGTGCTCGCCGACGTGGACCGTTCCGCAGGACGCCGACCAGTGGAGGCCGGGAGATGGAGAGCCGACTCAAGGTGCTGGGTCACCCAGTCCATCCGATGCTGGTCATGTTCCCGGTGGCGCTGCTGGCCACTGCGGTGCTGTTCGACGTGGTGGACACCGTGGGCGGCCCCGACTTCCTCGGCGAGGTCGCGTACTGGAACATCACCGTCGGCCTGATCGGCGGCCTGCTCGCCGCTGCGGCCGGCTCGTTCGACCTGCTGGCGATACCGAGCGGCACCCGCGCCAAGCGGGTGGGTCTGCTGCACGCGGGCGCCAACATCGCGGTGATCCTGCTCTTCGCGGCCGTGTGGGCGGTGCGGCTCAACGCGGACTCCCGGGCCGCCGGCGGGGCGCTGATCGCCATCGAGCTGGTCGCGCTGGCGATTCTCGGCATCAGCGCCTGGCTCGGTGGCGAGCTGGTCGACCGGCTCGGTGTGGGCGTCGACCGTGACGCCGGCCTGGACGCGCCCAGCTCACTACGGCCGCCGACGGCCACCCAGCGGATCGGAGAGGTGTGATGAGCGAGCAGCAGTTCGGCGGCTTCGGCCGGGGGTGGCGCGGCAGCCGGCAGCAGGGCTGGGACCCGATGGGGGAGCTGCAGTCGCTGCGCTCCGAGTTGAGTCGCCTGGTCGGTGGTCGCGGCGGTGGGTCCGACGTCGAGTTGACCGAGACCTCGGACGGCTGGGAGGTCGTCGTCCGGTTGCCCGGCGTGGCGCCGGAGGAGGTGGCCGTCGAGTTGGACGACCGCGAGTTGTGCGTGCGTGCCCGCTCGGAGGCCGAGGTCAACGCCGACCACGGAATCCCCGGCGGCTTCGAGACGCGCGGCTTCGAATACCGGGTCAACCTGCCGGCGCGGGTCGACCCGGACACCATCGACGCGGTGATGGACCACGGCCTGCTCCGGGTGCGGCTGCCACGGGCGACGCGGCCCGCGCCGCGCACTATCACCGTCGGCCGCACCGGGCCGCGCTCCGGCGATCTCTCCACGGGCACGCCGATGCCAGCCGATCCCGCCGCGGACCGGGAGCTGCACCGCCCGGACACCGCCGGCGAGATCGACCGGCCGTAGCGGGTCGGGTGGTCACCGCGTCCGTGCTCGGCCCGACCGCCGAGCGACTTCCCGACGTACGGCGGATCGCCGTGCTGCGCGCCAACGCGCTCGGTGACTTCATCTTCGCCCTGCCGGCGCTGGACGCCTTGCGCAGCGCGTACCCCTCGGCGGAGATCGTGCTGCTCGGGGCGCCGTGGCACGCGAAGCTCTGGCGCGATCGGCCCGGCCCGGTGGACCGGGTGCTGGTGGTGCCGCCGGCCCCCGGCATCCGTACGCCGGAGCCGGGCGAGCCGGAGTCGTCGGTCGACGACTTCGTGGCCGCTGCCGCCGCTGTGGAATTCGACCTGGCGGTGCAGATCCACGGCGGGGGTGCCAACTCCAACCCGCTGATCAGCCGGCTCGGTGCCCGGTTGACCGTCGGCCTGCGCGCCGAGGACGCGCCGCCGCTGGACCGGTGGCTGCGCTACGTCTACTACCAGCACGAGGTGATCCGCTACCTGGAGGTGGTGGCGCTGGCGGGAGCGCCGGCCACCACCATCACGCCGACGCTGGCGGTGACCGACGCCGACCGGGCCGAGGCCGCCCAGGTGCTCGGCCCGGCGAGCCGTCCCCGGGTGGCGTTGCATCCGGGTGCCACCGACACCCGCCGCCGTTGGCCGGCCGAGCGCTTCGCCGAGGTGGCCCGTGCGTTGCACGAGGACGGCTACGAGGTGCTGGTCACCGGCACCCCCTCCGAGCAGGAGGTGGTGGACCGGGTGGTCGCTGCGGCGCAGGTGCCGGTGCGCCCGCAGGTGGGCACGCTCAGCCTGGGTGGGTTGGTGGGCTGCTACGCCGACTGTGCGTTGGTCGTCTCGAACGACACCGGCCCGCTGCACCTGGCCGCCGCAGTGGGCACACCCACGGTGGGCATCTTCTGGGTCGGCAACCTGATCAACGGGGCGAGTCCGCTGCGGGGCCGGCACCGCCCGATCAGCTCGTGGACGGTGCACTGCCCGGTCTGCGGGGTCGACTGCACGCCGGGCATCTACCCGCACCGACCCGGCGACGGTGACTGCCCGCATCGGGACTCGTTCGTGACCGACGTACCGGTGATCGAGGTGCTGGAAGCCGCCCGGGAGTTGCTCACCCGGTAGTTCAGGCCGGCTGCGGGGTGTCCTCCTCGGCGAGGACGACCTCCCACGCCTCCACGTCCCGGTCGGTGACGGTGGTGGGGGATTCGAGGTGGTACGCGCCGCTGGGCAGGATGCCCGCGCCACCGTAGCGGGACAACACGGCCAGCTGCGCCGCCACGTCCTCGCCCTGGTGCTTCTCCTGCACCCGACGCCAGAAGTCGAAGCCGCCGGCCTCGACGAGCTTGGCCCGGTCGTAGAGTACGCACCCGCCGATCCAGGAGACCTTGTACGCCCGCCACGCGCCCGGCGGCAGCGCCAACTGCTCGGTGATGTGCAGCAGGTTCGCGGCCGAGTGGATCCGGGCCCGGTTCCACTGCGGTGTGTCGGGTCGGATGCGCTCCGGTGTGGGCGGCCCGGCCCACTCCTCGTAGTGGCCGTGCGATTCCGGCCGCACGTCGTCGGTGTACGAGAGCCCGTGCACGCCGTTGCCGACGAACCCGCAGCCCAGCTCACCGATCGCGGTGACCAGTCGGTGCAGCGCACCCGGTTCCAGCCAGATGTCGTCGTCGAGGCTGAGGACGTACCGGGCGGCCGAGGCCGCGAGCAGGTAGGCGCGGTGTTCGGCCAACCCCCGTCGGGGCAGCCGGCGGGTCAGCAGCACCGGGTGGCCCCGGTGGCGCAGCGCCCGGACCATTGTGGCCGCGGCGGGATGCGCGTACGCCGGATCCCCGTCGGACTGATCACTGACGACCACGCCGAAGCCGGGCACCCCGTCCTGGGCGGCGAGCCCGCCCAGGGTGACGGCCAGTTCGGCGGGCCGGTTCCGGGTCGGAATCAGCACATCGACCAGCCGGTGGGTGCGGAACTCCTCCGGGGTGCCGGCGTCGAGGGGGCGGTTCACGACGCCTGGGTACGCAGCGACGGGTCGGGCTCTCGGTCGTCGAGGTGTGGCGACGGGTCCTGGCTGTGCGACCGGATCCGCTCGATGATCGCGGAGGTGGACCGGTCCGGCACGTACCCCAGGGTGCGCACCTGGCCGCCGAGGCGGCGCACCAGCGGTGCCTCCGGCACCAGCTCCGGCGGATAGTCGCCGCCCTTGACGTACACGTCCGGTCGGACCGCTTCGATCAGCGCCGCTGGTGAATCCTCCTCGAAGACCACGACGTGGTCCACGCAGGCGAGCGCGGCGAGCAGGGCACCCCGGTCCTCGACCGGGTTGACCGGCCGGTCCGGGCCCTTCAGCCGTCGTACGCTGCCGTCCGAGTTGACCGCCACGATGAGCAGGTCGCCCAACGCGCGCGCCTGCTCCAGGTAGCGCACATGCCCGCGATGCAGCACGTCGAAGCAGCCGTTGGTGAAGACCACCGACCGTCCCGCCTCGCGGTACCCGGCGACGATCGTGTCCAACTCGTCGCCGCTGACCAGCGCGGGGTGGCTCGTGGTGTCGGTCGGCTGGCCCAACGCGGCGAGCAGGTCGTCGCGTCGGCACACGCAGGTGCCGGTGTCCGAGACGGTGATGGTGGCCGCGAGTTGGGCGAGTTGAGCGGCGGTGGGCAGGGGCGCGTCGGCGGCCAGGGCCAACGTCATCGCCGCCAGGTACGCGTCGCCAGCGCCCACGGCGTGACTTGCCGGCACCGGAGTGCTGTGGCTGCGGCGTGGCTCCCCGTCGGCGCCGCCGACCACCGCGCCCTCGGTGTCCAGGGTCACCGCGACCACGTCGGCACCGGTGTGCGCACGCAGTTCGGCCAGCCGCGACTTGGCCAGGACTGCCCGGTCGACGCCCTCTCCGGCCCGGGTGTTCACTGTGACGCCGGTGCCGGTGACGCTGAGCCCGTCGCCGGTGAGGGCGACCCGCCCCTCACCCGGGGTGGGTTCGCCGACCGGCCCCGGGCGGTCGGCCCGGGTCAGCTCGGCGGCGGTGTCGTCGGCGCGTACCGCCCCCGGGGCCGCGCCGACGGTCATCTCGGACGGCCCGTCGACGGGGTCGCCGTCCGGGTGTTCCAGGTGCAGTTCGGTCCCGCCGGTCGGTCGGGTCGTACCGCCCGCGCGGGCCAGCAGTCGGGTCGCCTCGGCGAAGCTGGGGGTGACCACTGTCGGCGCGAGGCCCCGCCAGTCGGCCAGGTCGTGGGCGTCCAGCGCGACTGTGGCGTACCGCTGGCGGTTCTCGACCAGCCACGCGCGGACCGGCGCGGGCAGCGCGCCCAGGCCGTAGTCGCAGACCACCAGGGTCGGCGCCTCCCCACCGGCGGCGGCGCGCAACTCCTCGGTCGCGCAGCTCAGGGCGGTGAGCAACCGGCTCACCCCGTCGTGGTCCAGCGCGTCCTCCGGGTCGCCGGAGTCCTCACGCAGCAGGATCTGGTTGCCGGCCAACATCCGCCGCTTCACCGGTGTGGGTCGCCCGGGTTGGTTGACGGTGCGGTCCCAGACGCTCGCGCGGTCCAGGCAGTCGTGCAGTTCGTCCCCGGCGACGTCGGCGCCGACCGGTGCCACCAGCACCGCCCGACCGCCGAGGGCGGCGACGTTGACGGCGGTGTTCGCGGCCCCACCGGCGGCGGAGATCCGCCGACGCAGGGTGAGGACCGGGGCGGGCGCCTCCCGGCAGAGCCGGTCGGAGTCGGCGAACCGCCATTCGTCCAACATGGCGTCACCGACGATCAGGACTGGGCGTCCGAGCCAGCTCTCCACGACGGTGGCGAGCCGGCGCTGCTCCGCTGCTGCTCCTGCCATGCCTCCCCGGGTCCCCAGCGGCCTGGCGGACAAACCTGCGCGCCGACCGGGTCCCCGCCGCTGGTGAGGGTCTTCGGCGGTGTGTGACCGGTCCGAGCCGGTCCGACACCGGTCCGACCTGTTTCGGGCGTTCGAGGGCGGGAAGGGGATTGAGGTACCCCCGAAAGGAGATGTACCGAGATGGCAGCGACATTGCAGGGCAAGCGGATCGCATTCCTGGCCGCCGACGGCGTCGAGGAGGTCGAGTACGTCCAGCCGCGCGAGGCGGTCGAGAACGCAGGCGCGACGGCCGAGCTGGTCTCGCTGAAGCCCGGTTCCATCCAGTCCTTCAATCACCTGGACCACTCCAGGACGTACGACGTGGACGTGACCGTCGACAAGGCCAACGCCGCCGGCTACGACGCGTTGGTGCTGCCCGGAGGGGTGGCGAACCCGGACTTCCTGCGGGGCGACCCGGACGCGGTGCGGTTCGTGAAGGCGTTCTTCGACGCGGGCAAGCCCGTCGGGGTGATCTGTCACGGCCCGTGGACGCTGATCGAGGCGGACGTGGTGCGTGGCCGCCGGATCACCTCCTGGCCCACCCTCCGTACCGACCTGACCAACGCGGGAGCCACCTGGGTGGACCAGGAGTGCGTCACCGACGGCAACCTGACCAGCAGCCGCAAACCCGACGACCTCCCCGCCTTCTGCGCAACGATCACCAAAACCTTCACAACCCCCTAACACCCACCCCCAATCCCTGTTGATCATGAAGTTATTGCCACCTCGCGCGGCGTGTCGTGGCAATAACTTCATGATCAACGCTGGCGGGGTAGGCGTGGGGCGGGGCGGGGTTTTTTGGCGGGTTGGCGCATGTTCTGCGGCTCGCGGGATAGAAGGCCACATGACCACCGAAGCCTCGGATGCGCCGGTGCTGAACCGTCAGCAGATCCGGCTGCTCATGTTGGGCCTGATGACCGGCATGCTGCTGGCCGCACTCGACCAGACCATCGTCGGTACGGCGCTGCCGACCATCGTGGGCGAGTTGGGCGGGATCAACCACTACTCCTGGGTGGTCACCGCGTACCTGCTCGCCTCGACCGCGTCGACGCCGCTCTACGGAAAGATGGCCGACCTGTACGGGCGTCGGCCGGTCTTCCTCTTCTCGATCGGCACGTTCCTGGTCGGGTCGTTGCTGGCCGGGCTGTCGCAGAACATGACCCAGCTGATCGTCACCCGGGGTATCCAGGGTCTCGGCGCCGGTGGTCTTCTGACGCTGGCGTTCACCATCATCTCGGACGTGGTGTCACCCCGGGAACGTGGTAAGTACCAGGGCCTGTTCGGCGCGGTATTCGGGATCTCGTCGGTCGCCGGGCCGCTCGTGGGCGGTTACTTCGCGGAGACCGACTGGAGGTGGATCTTCTACATCAACGTGCCGCTGGCGATCCTGGCGATCGTCGTCTGCTACCACGTGATGCGGCTGATCCCGTTCGAACGTCGGGACCACTCGATCGACTGGCTCGGTGCCGGCCTGCTGGTGGCCGGGGTGAGTGCCCTGCTGCTCGCGCTGAGCTGGGGCGGCAACGAGTACGCCTGGGGCTCCGGCGTGATCATCACGCTCTTCGTGGTCGGTGCGGTGTTGGGGGTGCTCTTCGTCCTCCAGGAAGCCCGGGTGGCCGAGCCGATCCTGCCGCTGCGGCTGTTCCGGAACGCCACCTTCGCGTTGGCCAACTCGGCGCTGCTCATCATCGGTCTGGTGATGTTCGGTTCGATCATCTTCATTCCGCTGTACCTGCAGATCGTGAAGGGCGCCTCGCCGACCCGGAGCGGTTTGCTGATGCTGCCGATGATGGCCGGCATCATCATCACCTCGATCCTCACCGGCCGCGCGATGACCCGGATCGGCCGCTACAAGTGGTTCCCGGTGGCCGGTTCGGTGACCCTCCTGGTCGGCATGTTCCTCTTCACCCAGTTGGAGGTGGCCACCTCGCTCTGGGTGGCGTTCGGCTACATGGTGGTGATCGGCGTCGGGCTGGGCCTGTGCATGCAGTCGCTGATCCTGGCGGTGCAGAACGCGGTCTCGGTACGCGACCTGGGTGCCGGCACCTCCTCGGCGACCTTCTTCCGGTCGCTGGGTGGTTCGTTCGGGGTGGCGATCCTCGGCACTGTGCTCTCGTCCCGGCTGACCGGTGGGCTCGCCGACCGGTTGCCCGGCGCGATCGCGCAGCTCCCGCCGCAGGAGCAGGCCGCAGTCGCGGCGAGTGGCGGCGCCAACATCTCGATCAACGATCCGGCCACCATCCTGGCCCTGCCGGGGCCGGTGCGCGCGGCCATCCAGGGCGCCTTCGTCGACGCGCTGGACATGGTCTTCCTGACCGCCGGCCTGATTGCGATCATCGCGGTCGTGGTCACCCTGACCCTGCCCAACACCCAGCTACGGGGTGCCGGCCCCAAGGGTGCCACCGGTGGCGCCGACCCGCTCGGCGGGGAGGCCCCGGCTCCGGGCGGCAAGCCGTTGACCCGCGAGTCGAAGGAGGAGGCCGCCGCCGACATGGAGGCCAAGTCCCAGACAATGATCTGAGCGTCTCGTCACCGACCGCCCCGGACCGCTCCGGGGGCGGCCGGTGGTCAGCCGGGCCGGCGGTACGCGCCGCACCACCAGGTCGACCGGGGGTGCGGCCCTACTTGAGGATGAGCCGGTTCGTCTGCTCGAAGACGTCCAGGTCGGCAAGGGTTTCGATGACCGAGGTGGAGAGTGGGGTGGGAAACCGGTCGCGGGCGAAGAAGCCGGCGTCGGTGGTCTCGTCGGTGACCCGGGCCAACTGCCCGTCCCACTCCTCCACCTTGAACGCGGTCGTGAACACCTGGTACGTGTGCCCGTACATGTTGGTGCTCGTCCGGTCCGGGCCGGTGTAGAGGGCGAACGCGCAGACCCGCAGCGCGCGCAGGCCGGTCTCCTCGCGTACCTCGCGTACCGCGCAGTCGGCTATCGACTCGCCCAGCTCCATCGCGCCGGCCGGCATGGCCCACTGGCCGTTGTCGGAGCGTTTGATCAGCAGAACGCGTCCGGCGTCGTCGTTGACCACGGCGCGAGCGCCGACGAACATCAGCGTCCGATCGCCGGCGATCGCCCGCAACTGCCCCACGTACGAGTCGGCCCAGGAGATGCTCACCTGCGACAACTTACCGGGGGTTCCCAACGTGTGACCGGCGACACTAGCTTGTTACCCATGCGTAGCACGATGATGGACGCCCCTCTGCAGATCTCCCGGATCCTCGACCACGGTGCCGCGGTGCACGGCGCGGCCGAGGTGGTCACCTGGACGGGCGCCGAGCCCCGCCGGATGACGTACGCCGAGGTGGGCCGGGCCGCCGCCCGGCTGGCACACGGGCTGCGCGACGAGTGTGGGGTGACCGGCGACGAGCGGGTCGCGACCTTCATGTGGAACAACAATGAGCACCTGGTCGCCTACTTCGCGGTGCCGAGCATGGGTGCGGTGCTGCACACGCTCAACATACGGCTCTTCCCCGACCAGGTCGTCTACATCGCCAACCACGCCGAGGACCGGGTGGTCCTCGTCGACAGCACGCTCATCCCGCTGCTGGCCCGGGTGATCGGTGAGCTGACCACCGTGCGGCACGTCGTGGTGGTCGGCGGTGGCGACCCGGCGCCGCTGGTGGAGGCTGCCGGCGACCGGATCACAGTGCACCACTGGGACGCGTTGCTCGCCGACCGACCCGAGGTGTACGACTGGCCCGAGGTGGACGAGCGCGACGCCGCCGCGCTCTGCTACACCTCGGGCACCACCGGCAACCCGAAGGGCGTCGCCTACTCGCACCGGTCGATCTATCTGCACTCGTTGCAGGTGTGCATGCCGGAGGGTTTCGGCCTCGGGCCGACCGACCGCGAGTTGGCCATCGTGCCGATGTTCCACGCCATGTCGTGGGGCCTGCCCTACGCGGCCTTCCTCTCCGGCGCGTCGCTGATCATGCCGGACCGGTTCCTCCAGGCCGCGCCGATCGCCGAGATGATCGCCGCCGAGCGGCCCACCCTGGCCGGCGCGGTGCCGACCATCTGGACCGACCTGCTGGCCTACCTGGACACCCACGACGTGGACACCTCCTCGCTCGGTGAGGTGATCGTCGGCGGCTCGGCGTGCCCACCGGCGCTGATGCACGCGTTCGACGAGCGGCACGGCATCGACGTCATCCACGCCTGGGGGATGACCGAGATGTCCCCGCTGGGGTCGGTCTCGCGTCCGCCGGCCGGTGCGACCGGTGACGATGCCTGGCGCTACCGCTACACCCAGGGGCGGGTGCCGGCGGGCGTGCAGGCGCGGATCGTCGGCCCGTCGGGCGACCCGATGCCCGCCGACGGCACGGCCGTGGGTGAGCTGGAGGTCCGGGGGCCGTGGGTGACCGCCCGGTACGTCGGTGACGACGCCCCGGACGAGGAGAAGTTCCGCGACGGCTGGCTGCGGACCGGCGACGTGGGCACCCTCTCGCCGGACGGGTACATCAACCTGACCGACCGCGCCAAGGACGTGATCAAGTCCGGCGGCGAGTGGATCTCGTCGGTGGAGTTGGAGAACGCGCTGATGGCCCACCCGGCGGTGTTGGAGGCGTGTGTGGTGGGGGTTCCGGACGAGCGATGGGACGAACGCCCGCTGGCCACCGTCGTGGTCCGGGAGGGCGCTTCGGTGACCGCCGAGGAGTTGCGGGACTTCCTGGCCGGGTCGGTGGCGCGCTGGCAGTTGCCCGAGCGTTGGGCGTTCATCGACACGGTGCCGAAGACCAGCGTGGGCAAGTTCGACAAGAAGGTCGTCCGTTCGCGGTACGCCGAAGGCGAGCTGACTGTCCGGGAGCTGACAGCCCCGTAACGTTTTCCCCGGCACTGTCGCCTGTTGGGGCGGGAGTACTCCTGAACCCTCCCCAGGGGCGGCCCCGGCGTTCGCACCGCGCCGGGGCCGCCCGCTCCACGCGGGGTTACCCGCAACGCCATTGTTGCGAAACTTGTTCGCTTCTGTCCTGCTGACGGGAAAATCGGGTGGTCAGCGACCCGATCAGGCGTCGCTGGTGGTGATGAGCACCTTGCCCACCGTCGAGTCCTCCACCGCCTGGTGCGCCGCGGCCGCCTCCGCCAGCGGGTAGTAGTGCAACGGCAGGCCGGCGTCCGCGCCGACCCGGATGCCACCCTGACTGGCCGCCGCCGCCACGTCCTTCACGCCCTGCGCCTTGGCCGCCTTCGGCTCGGTGTAGACCAGGACGAACTGCCAGCGGGCGTTCGGCGCCATCATCGCCCGGATCGGGATGCTCACCTCGTCCCCGCCGTTGTCGGCGTACATGCAGACCGCGCCGCCGTGCCGCAGCACCCGTGCGTCGACCGAGGCGTTGCGGGCGGGGGCGACCTCCACGATCGTGTGAACCCCGTCGGGAGCGATCTTGTGGACCTCCTCGACCACATCCTGCTCCCGATAGTTGATCACAAAGGATGCGCCGGCCGAGGCTGCGAGCTGGGCCTTCTCCGCGCTGCTCACGGTGGCGATCACAGTGGCGTCGGCCCACCGGGCGAGCTGGATCGCGGCGTTGCCGACCGCGCCCGCGCCGCCCTGCACCAGCACCGTGTGATCCGCCAGTGCGCCCGCCCGCAGCGTGTCCGGCATGAACTCGCCAGCCGTCAGACAGCGGTGCGCGGTGAGGAACGGAATGCCGAGGGCCGCGCCCAGCTCGAACGGAGCGGGGCCGAGGCGTACCGCCTGCCGGACCGGCACCAGCGTGTACTCCGCCGTCGTGCCCCACTGTCGCTGCCAGGCGGCCTCCCAGACCCACACCCGCTCACCGATCAGGTCGGGGTCGACCCCGTCGCCGACCGCCTCGACCAACCCCGCGCCGTCCTGCCCGGGGATCTGCCACCCGTTCGGCGGGCTGTTGCGGCGGGACTTCCAGTCGGTCGGGTTCACCCCGGAGACCGCCATCCGCACCAGGACCTCGCCCGCCCCCGGCTCGGGCACCGGGCGGTCGACCAGGTCGAGCACCGAAGGGTCGCCGTTGCGCTCGTACACGATGGCCTTCATCCGTGGTCTCTACCCGGCTCGACCCGGGTCAACCCAGCTCGTCCACCAGCTCCGGGGTCAGCTCACCGATCGCGTTCAGCGTCACCACGGCCAGCCCGGCGGCGTCCGGATCGAGCGGGTACGAGCCGTGCGGCACGGCCACCACCCGCATCCCCGCCGCCGCGGCGGAACGCACCCCGTTGGACGAGTCCTCCACCGCCACACACCGGGTCGGGTCGACGCCGAGGTGTTGCGCCACGCTCAGGTACACGTCCGGTGCGGGCTTGCCCCGCTCGGTCTGCTCGGTGGAGAGGGTCGCGCCGAACGCTTCGGTCAGGCCGGTCGCCGCCAGCGCCGCCTCGATCAGCCGGGTCGGCGACGAACTGGCCAACCCGAGCGGCCACCGCGCGGCCAGCCCGCGAACGACCTGGACGGCACCGTCGATCAGGGGTACGTGGTTCCGGTAGCGTCGGGCCATCTCCTCGACCACCTCGACGGCGACCTGCTCGGCGGTGCGGTCGACGCCCAGCTCTCCGCTGAGGTAGTGCGCCCACTCACCGGTGCTCATCCCCATCAGGCGGCGTTGCGTGTCGGGCTGCCACGTCCCGCCGTGCGCCGCCACGTACGCCCGCCGGACCTCCTCCCACACCGGCTCGGAATCCACGATCACGCCGTCCAGGTCGAAGACCACAGCATCAGTCACGGGCCCATCCTGCCCGACCGGTGGGTGCCCGGTCAGCCGGGCAACGCGGGCAGTCCGAGCGGGCTGCCCTCGGGGAGCAGGGTGTGGCCGGACCGGGCGATCGGCTCCAGCAGCTCCCGGAGCCGGTCCGTGTCGTCGGCGCCGAGCGTCTGCCACGGGTGCGCGGCAGCCAGGTCGGTGGCGTCCTCGATGGCCTGGAACTCGGCCCGGGCGTGGTCGGTGGCCGCGCCGTCACCGGTCAGCCAACCCCGCTCGGTGAGCCGCTCGCGGGCGGCCTGCCACTGCTCCTCGGACCAGCCCCGGCCCAGCAGGTACTGCGGTGGCGAACCGTCCAGCGCGACCCGCGCGGTCAGCGTCTCCACCGGGTCCAGGCCAGCGGCCACGAGCGCCGCCACGTGCCCGTCCCCCCGGTGCTCCCGCAGCGTGGTGGCGGCCTGCCAGAGCCGCGCCAACGGGTACTCAGCGGCCGGGAGAGCCGCGTTCGCCGCGCCGAGCACCCGGCCGGCGGTCTGCGCCGCCGTCGCGGCCCGTTCCAACAGGTCGGCGGCCTCCACGAGGTGCGACTCAGGAAGCTCGTAGGTCAACTCGGCGAGCGCCTGCACCGCACCGGTCAGGCGGGCGCGCAGCGCCTCCTGGGGAGTTGCCAACCGCCACACCGCAGGCAGTGCGCGGGTCACCATCGGCGGCGCGAAGTTGAAGAACGCGGCGATCACCGGGGCCGCCTCGGCAGCTCCCAGCGGCGCGGCCCGGCCGGCGAAGTAACCGCGCCAGTAGCCGCGCAACCCGACCGCCTCGTACGCGGCACGCGCCCGGGGGTGGAGGTAGGTGACAGCGTGGACCGGCTCGAAGTACGCCCACATCGACCGGGCGGTCCGCCCAGGCTCGTCCAGCGCAGTCACACGCACCTCCGCGTCGCCGTTCCGGATGCTCACCCCGGGCGGCGAACCGCCCGGGGTGACGCCGAACCTACTGCCGCTGGGTGACGGGCCGGAAGCCCCATGTGAACAACTCCATCTCGTCCCGGCGACAACCGGGACGATCCGGGCAGGTCACTGGGCGGCGAGCACGTCCACCACGAAGCGCAGCGGACCGGTCGGACGTCCACCGGCGGCAGCCTCGTCGTTGCCGTACGCCAGCTCGCCCGGGATGTCGAGCTGCACCCGGCTGCCCACGGTCACCCCGACCAGACCCTGGTCCCAGCCCGGAATGACCTGGCCGACGCCGATCGGGAAGGTGGCCGGCTGCCCGGCCTTCCACGAGGAGTCGAACTCCTTGCCGTCCTTGAAGAACACCCCCACGTAGTTGGTGGTGATGTTCTGGCCCTTCTGCACGGCCGGGCCCTTGCCCTTGATCAGCGGGGTGACGGTGAGCTTCTTGAGCTCGCCCGTGCCCGGCGTCACCGTCGGCTTGGTGCCCAGCGCCGGGTCGGCGCCCTCGGGCAGCTGCGGCGCGGGGGGCGCGCCGGCCTCGTCGGGGGCCGGGGCGGAGGCGGACGGGGTCGCGTCGGCCTGGGTCTTGGGCTTGTCGTCGCCCCCGCCGATCGTCACGAAGACACCGATCAGCACCCCGACCACGGCGACGGCGGCGAGGCCGCTGGCCCACGCGTTGCGCTTGCGCCTCGCGTCGGCGGCCTTCTTCTCCGCCAACTGGGCGGCCAGGCGGCGCCCCGACTTGGTTGCCGGGCTCTGGTCCGGGCCCGTCTGCTGCGTCCGCTCGCTCACGTCGTCGACTCCCTGCTGCGAAGTGTGGCCGGCACCCGGTGCCGGGGGGAAAGCCGACGCACACGGTACCCGCACAGCGGCCCACCGTGCCCGCCGCGGACGCCTCGGATCGCCCAGCGCGACAGTTCCGGGTCATTCCCGGGCGGTTATTCCGGGACGACCATGAAGTCGGTCACGAACGAGGTGACCCGCCCGTCGGCGGCACGGCCGATCCAGGTGCCGTAGCAGCCGTCGCCCCAACCGGTGGCCACTGTGACGACGTTGGCACCGCTGGCCTCGTCCAACACGGCGGTGATCAGCCCCGGAACCGGGGACGAGGGCAGCTCGGCCGGGATGAAGACCTCCTCGACCAGCTCCTCGTCCCAGCCCTCCAGGACGGCGAGGGCGGTCGGGTCGGCGAGGGTGCCGACGCCGGCATCCACCCCGTAGCCGAAGTAGTCGTCCGCACCGAGCGTGGCGACGTCCTGGTCACCCGCGACGGCCGGCTCCCAACGGATCGTCGGCTCGGCCGAGACGACCAGCTCCAGCGCGGCGACCCGCCGGTCCACCTCGGCGTCCTCCCTGAGCACCACAGCCACCCAGGCGCGCGCGGGATGCCGCCCCGGCGGCACCGTCACGGTGAACGGCTCCGCCTCCGGGCAGACCAGCGGGTCACACCCGACCACACGGCCGGTCGGCAACACGATGTCGCCCACCGGGTGCACCTCGATCAGGTATCCGCCGTGCTGGTCGGTGAAGCGGGCGCCGGGCGTCAGTAACCGGTCCAGATCAGGGGTGTGCGGCATGGGGGCTCCTCCGGTCGCCAGCGGCCGGCGGAGCGTACCCGGCGAGGCGGACACCGCCGCCGCTGCCGTACGGTCAGGCGCTCTTACGGGGTGCGGTCTTGCGTGCGGCGGTCTTCTTCGCCGGCTCCGCCTTCTTCGCGGCGGTCTTCTTGGTGGCGGTCTTCTTCGCCGGCTCCGCCGCCCTCTTCTCGGCCGTCTTCTTCGCCGCGGTCTTCTTCGCGGGTGCCTTGGCCGCCTTCTTCTCGGCTGCCTTCTGCGCCGACCGGGCCGACGAGATGGGCGTCGGCTCACCCCCGCCGCCACCCCCGCCGGCGGGCTGCTCGCCGCGAGCCGCCTTGGCGCGCTCCACCGAGGCCTTCAACGCCGCCATCAGGTCCACCGCCGCGGCCGGGGCCTCCTCGACCTCCTCCGGCTGGACGACCTCCCGACCCTCCACCTTGGCGTCGATGACCTCCTGCAAGGCGGCCCGGTAGTCGTCGGTGAAGACGTCCGGCTCGAACTCGCCGGTCATCGAGTCGATCAGCGAGCTGGCCATGGCCAGCTCCGGGGGCCGCACCTTGAGGTCCTCGTCGAGGAAGCCGAAGTCCGGGGTACGGATCTCGTCCGGCCAGAGCATGGTGTTGAGCAGCAGCACACCCTCGCGGACCCGCAGCGTGGCCAACTGCTCCCGCTGGCGCAGCGCCACCTTGACGATGGCCACCCGCTCCGAGTCGATGAGCGCGTCGCGTAGCAGCACGTACGGCTTGGTCGCGGCGCCCTCCGGCTCGAGGAAGTACGCCTTGTTGTAGAGGATCGGGTCGACCTGCTCGGCCGGCACGAACTCCAGCACGTCGATGGCACGGGAGCTGGTCAGCGGCAGGTCGGCGAAGTCCTCGTCGGTGAGGATCACCATTTCGCCGCCGCCGATGTCGTAGCCCTTGGCGATGTCGTCGTAGGTGACCTCTTCCCCGCAGACCGAGCAGGTGCGCTTGTAGCGGATCCGGCCGCCGTCCTCGCGGTGCACCTGGTGGAACCGAATGTCCTTCTCCTCGGTCGCGGAGTAGAGCTTCACCCCGATCGAGACGAGCCCGAACGACACGGCTCCCTTCCAGATGGCACGCATCCTGCGCTCCCTTCCCCGGTATCGACCATGCTCGCATCCGAAGGAACCGGACGCGAGGTGTTCGGCCCGCTACTACAATTCGGGTCGTGCCCGGAGCGCCGCTCAAGCCGATGCTCGCGATGACCGGGCCGCTCCCGGCCGGCGACGGCTGGGCGTACGAGTTCAAGTGGGACGGCGTCCGCGCCCTGGCCGACATCTCCGGCGGCGGTCAACACCTGTATGCCCGCTCCGGCGTGGAGATCACCGCCGCGTACCCGGAGTTGGCAACCCTGCCCGAGCAGGTCGACGACGCGCTGCTCGACGGTGAGGTGGTGCTGCTCGGCCAGGGTGGGCAGCCGTCCTTCACCGCGCTGGCCGAGCGGATGCACGTCCGGGACCGGGCCAAGGCGGCCCGGTTGGCAGCGGTCATGCCGGTGACGTACATGATCTTCGACCTGCTCCGGCTGAACGGCGACGACCTGACCGGCTGGCCGTACGAGCGCCGCCGGGAGGCGTTGGACGCGCTGGCGCTCGGTGGCCTCCGGTGGGCGGTGCCGCCGATGTTCACCGACGGGCCGGCGACCTACGAGGCGGCCGGGGAGCACGGCCTGGAGGGTGTGATGGCCAAGCGCTCCGGGGCCGTCTACCGCCCGGGGGTGCGCTCGCCGGACTGGGTGAAGGTCAAGCTGGAGGTGACCGGCGACTTCGTCATCGGCGGTTGGCGACCGGGCGCGCGCCGGATCGGTGGGCTGCTGGTCGGGGTGCCCGGCCCGGATGGCCGACTGATCTACCGGGGTCGGGTCGGCGGCGGGATCGGCGCGGCCATCGAGCGGCAGCTCCTCGCCGAGCTGGAGCCGCTGCGCTCCGGCGTGTCACCGTTCGCGCCGGGGGTGCCGCGCGAGGATGCGCGGGGCGCCATCTGGGTAACACCCCAGGTGGTGGTGGAGGTGAAGTACGGCCAGCGCACCCCCGACGGCCGGCTGCGCTTCCCCCGGGTGCTGCGGTTGCGCCCGGACAAGCCTCCGGAGGAGGTCGACGATGCCGGCTGATCGGCTACGGGTGGACGTCGAGGGCCGCGCGCTGGAGCTGTCCAACCTGGACAAGGTGCTCTATCCGGCGGCCGGGTTCACCAAGGGTGAGGTGATCGACTACTACACCCGGATCTCGCCGGTGCTGCTGCCGCACCTGCGGGACAGACCGGTCACCCGGATCCGCTTCCCCAACGGGGTGGACGACAAGTCGTTCTTCGAGAAGAACACGCCGGCCGCGACCCCGGACTGGGTGCGGGTGGAGAACCTGCCGGCGCCCGGGTCGACGAAGGGCCGGGAAACCATCGACTACGTGGTCGCCGACGACCTTCCCACCCTGGTCTGGCTGGCCAACCTGGCCGCCCTGGAGCTGCACACACCGCAGTGGAAGGTGGGCGAGCACCCGGACATGATGGTCGTGGACCTGGACCCGGGCCCGCCGGCCGGGCTCGCCGAGTGTTGCCCGGTGGCGGTGCTGATGCGTGACCGCCTCGCCGACGACGGCATCGAGTCGTACCCGAAGACGTCCGGCAAGAAGGGTATGCAGCTCTGCTGCCCGATCGCCGGCACCCAGTCGTCCGACCTCGTCTCCGACTACGCCCGGCGGATCGCGCAGGAGTTGGAGAAGGCCCACCCGAAGCTGATCGTGTCGAAGATGGCGAAGAACCTGCGACCGGGCAAGGTCTTCATCGACTGGAGCCAGAACAACGCGGCGAAGACGACAGTGGCGCCGTACTCGCTGCGGGCCCAGTCGGTGCCGTCGGTGTCGACGCCGCTGACCTGGGACGAGGTGGAGGCCGGCGCTCGCGGCCGGAAGCCGGCCGTCCGCCAGTTCACCGCCGCCGAGGTCCTGGCCCGGGTCGAGGAGTACGACGACCTGCTCGGCCCCCTGCTCGACGGCGGCCCGGAACTGCCCATCCCCTGACAGGCGCCGACGGTAGGAACCGCGCGGCCCGGCGTCCACGCTTGCGGACGCCGGGCCGGGGCGGCTGCACAGATCAGTGGCGGCCGAAGACCGTGCGGCTGGAGCCGAGCCGCAGGAGCACCGTCTCGCCGGTGGCGTCCTGCACCCCGTCGTTGTCGGTGATCGCGTACACCTCACCGTTGCCGGCCACTGTCAGACCCTCCAGCTTTTCCTGCGTCCACCCGTTGGTGGCGCGCAGCGCGGGCAGCACGTCCACGGCGAGCGTCTTCGGCAGTACGGTCAGCGGCCCGGTCGCCGCCGCACCGGGCAGCGGCACCGTGTAGATCCGCTTGACCGTGGCGGCCGGGCCGTTGAGCTTGTCCCGTTCGATGACCGCGAGTCGGTCGCCGACCACGGTGATCTCGGAGAGGCCCATCCAGTCACCGGGCACCGTGGTGGCCCCCAGCCGGTAGCCGAACCAACTCCAGGTGCCCGCCGTGACGTCGTACCGGCCGAGTCGGACGATGCCGGCCGGGTCGGTGCTCAACTCCCGCTGTACGGCCACCCACACGATCTCCCGGCCCTGCCGGTCGGTGGTGGCGGTCACCCCCTCCAGGCCCTGCTTGCCGAGGCCGGCGGCGACCTCTGCGGGCAGCGGAACGGTCTGCCGGGTCACCCCGGCGGCGTCGAGCCGGACCAGCTTGTTCTCCGCGCCCTTGGCGCCCTCCATGGCGAGCCAGAAGCCGCCCTGCGGGCGGGCGAAGATGCCCTCCGCGTCGTACCCGACCGGAGCGCCGGCCGCGTCCCGCACCGGCAGTGCGCCGGTGATCACGGCCGGCGTCTGCTTCGCGTCGATGGTGAGGATGCGGGTCTGGCTGTACGCCGCGTCGGTGACGCTGTAGAGCTGGTCCCGCTTGCCCGGGGCGGCGCTCAGCGCGCCGAGCGCGCCCCAACCGATCGGGGCACCCGACGTGTCCGAGGCGGAGACGATGCTCGGGAACGCCGGGCTGCCCTTGCCGAGCTGGAAGAGCGACACCGAGGCCCGGACGTTGACCGAGGCGTCGTCCTCCTCACTGGAGACCGCGAGCAGCCCGCGCGACGGGATGGGCAGCAGCCCTTCCGGCCCGTTGGTGGTCGGCAGGATCTGCCGGAACACCGGCCGGGTGGGGTCGCCCAGGTCGTAGACGGCGACGAAGTTGCTCCGCTCCGAGCCGACGAACGCGTACCGCACACCGTCGTACTCGGCGACGGCCACGCCCTCCGGCTCGGTGCCCTTCTTGCCGGCCCGGTCCTCGTTGTGCAGCCCGTACCTGACGGCGAGCCGCTCGAAGGTGTTGCCGGCGTCCCAGGCGACGCGTCCGCTGCGGCTGTCGAAGACCGACCAGCCACGGGTGCCGCCGTGCCAGTCGCCCTCGTTGGCAGTGGCGAGGTAGCGGTCGTCGACCCAGGCCACCGCGTCCGGCTCGCGGGGCACGTCGGTGATGCTGCCGGTCAGGTCGATGACACCGTCCTTCTTGGTGTCGATGCCGCTGATGGTGGCGGTGCCGGCGCTGAACACCCTCGTGAGCCGGCCGGTGGGCAGGTCGATCAGGGCGACGCCGTTGTTCTCCTGAAGCGTCACGGCCAACTGGTTGCGGCTGTTGATCGAGACGTACTCGGGCTCGGGGTCGGACGGCGCGGCGAGACCGGCCTGCGCCAGGGCGGGCAGCGCGGTGCCGTCGGCCCCGGTCAGCGCGACCGGGCGCAGCCGCCAACCGGCCGGAGACTTCCCGGTCAGGTCGACGATCTGCACGAACCCGGCGGGTGCCTGGGGAAGGTCGCCCTCCTCGCCACCGGGCGGGGTGGCCTCCTCGTCGCGCTCGTTCTCGATGGCGATCGCGGCGTACCGCTGGTCAGCGCTGATCGCGATCGAGTCGGGCTGACCGCCGAGATCGAAGCTGGCCACCCGCTCGCGACTGGCCAGCTCGATCACGTCGAGTCGACCGGACGGTTCGGTGAAGCTGGCGCTGGTGTTCACCACCACCAGCACGTACCTGCCGACCACGGCGACGGAGGTCGGCTCGTCCTCGGCGTCGCCGAGCTGGGCCAGGGAGAGCGTGCCGAGGCCGCGCGGCCGGTCGGCACGGGAGATGTCCAGGAAACCGATCCGCTTGGCCAGCGCGTCGGTGTGGATCAGGGTGCGGCCGTCCTCGCTGACCGCCGAGATCTCGGCGACCGTCGCCGTCGCCGGGTCCTCACCGGCCGGACGGTTCTGGAACACCGGGTACGTGGCGACCCGGTCGAAGGCGAGCGACGGGCCTGGGTGGTGGTGCGCGCCGGCCGACGCGGGGGTGGCCCCGGTCAGGCTGGCGGCGGCGACACCGGCTGCGGTGAGCGCGGTGAATGCTCTTCTGAGTGTCAAGGACTTCCTCCGTCAGTTCGTACCCGCACGGAGGCTGACAGCCGTTGGGGAGCGTCAGCTTGCGCGGACGTGAACAGTCGGCGAAGCGCGGCGCAGCCGCCACCAGGCGCCGCCGATCAGGGCGAGCGTGAGGATGGTGACCGCGACGTCGCCGGCCAGGGCCGCCGCCGGGCTCGCCGGGGAGTAGGGCGGCACCAGGTACGCGAACGCGGCGGCCATGACCAGGCCCGCCGACCCGGCCGCGAGCACGTGCCGTTGCCCCCAACCGCTGCCCGACGACCAGTGGGCGATCAGGGCCCCGGCGGTGGCTGCCAGCGTCAGTGCCACAGTCACTCCCGCCCAGCCGGGCGTCAGGTCGCCGCCGAACCGGACGAGGACGACCAGCAGACCGACCCAGAGCGGGTGCGGCACCCGACGGGCCCGACGCGGGCGGGGGTGACGCCAGCGGGGCAGCAGGGCGACCGCGGCCAGGACGACGACCACCACGGCGGCGAAGGACAGTTGGAGCGGGCTGGCCAGGAAGCCTTTGTCCCCGTTGATGTCCGAGAAGATGAACAGACTGCCGAGCAGGTAGATCAGACCGACGACGAGGAGGCCGGGGCGGCCCAGCCACGGCCGCAGCCGGCGGTCCGCACCGAGGAACGACTCGATCAGCACGATCGGCGCGCAGATCGTCAGCACGATGTGGTTGCCGACGTAGTCGAACGCCTGCCGGAGGCTGAATTCGAGCCCCGGCACCAGCGATGCCTCGGCGGCGGCGCGGGTGTCGGCGTACTGCGTGTCGTCCAGGAAGTCGGGGTTGAACAACGACTGGTCGACCAGCCCGGCCTGGAGTACGCCGAACGCGGCGGCGAGCAGCACGATCGTCGGCCAGCCCGCGCCGAGGTGCCGGGCGGTCTCCCGGATGAGGATCGCCGCACCGCCGTACATCGGGCCCAGGAAGATCAGCACCGGGAGGAAGTCGTCGATGGCGAAGCCACCCCACGAGCACTCGGCCGCCCACGGCGCGAGCAGCAGCAACGCGATCACCGGCAGGAGCCGCCGGCGAAGAGGCAGACGGTCGGCGGACACGAGACGGTCGGCGGCGGGGCGGTCGCCGGTGACGGGGTCGGAACCGGTCGGCATGGGCGCTCCTCGGCGGCGGTCTCTTCGGGGGTCACCTGCACGGTGCGCGGGCCACCCGGCCACCCGATACGGCCATCGGCCGACGACCGGCGCTACCAAAGTCGTTGAGTACTGTGATGCCGACGTCGACCCGGGGAGCGTGGAGATGCAGCCAACCGACACGGCCGACCTGGCGGCCCGGCCCGTCGAGGCCGAGCGTCCGCTGCTCAGCTACCGCGACGAGGCGACCGGCGAGCGCGTCGACCTGACCGCACAGCAGGTCGGCCAGTGGGCGGCCCGGAGTGCCGGCCTGCTGCGGGACGGGTGCGGCCTTGGCCCCGGCAGCCGCGTAGCGGTCCTGCTGCCGCCGCACTGGCGTACCGCCGCTGTGTTGTTGGGGGCTTGGGCCTCGGGCCTGGCGGTGTCGTTCCGACCGCGCGCCACCGCGGGCCTGGCGGTCCTCGAACCGGGCGGCGACCGGCCGTTCGATGCGGTCTTCGTGACGCCGGAGCGGCAGGACGACTGGCTGGAGGACGTGCCGGACGCGCCGCACCGCTACCTCGTCGGCACCGGTCCGGGGCGGCTGGACGACGTGCCGTTGGGCTGGTTGGACTGGTCCGCCGAGGTGCTCCGGCACGGCGACGGCGCTCCCGACCACACAGCCATCCACCCGTCGGACCCGGCCACCGCCGACGGCACCACCTACGGTCAGTGGGGTGCGCTCGCGCAGGAGTTCGCCACGATGCTGGACCTGCGCGCCGGCGACCGCCTGCTGGTCGACGCCGCCGAAACCGAGCAGCCGCTGAAGTGGTTGCTGGCGCCGCTCTCGGCCGGCGCGTCAGTGGTGATCAGCGCCAACCTCGACCCGGCGCGGCGGGACGCGGTCGTCACTGCGGAACACATCACCCGCGTCCTCTGAGGCGGGTCTCGAGTCACCCGACCGGTGGAGCCGCCGCCTTCCGTCAGCTCTCACATTTTTCCTGCTCATACGCTTCGCCGAAGGCACGCGCGATGGTCCGGGCGCGGCCACTGTGCACACCGGCGGAGGGTCGATGGGTTCGAGGCGTACACCTCGGGTTGTGGTCGCGGCGGTCGCCGGTGGACTCTTCGCTCTCGGGGTGGTCGCGCCCGGCCCGGCGGCGGCGCCGATGCCCCGCGCGGCCCAGGCCGACGGGCCCACGGACCCCGACCCGCGCGAGCCGCGCCCGCCGCTGCTGCCCGCCGACTTCCAGGGCACCGGCCGGTACGTCGTGCGGGACCTCGGCATCGACGTGCCGTTCTCCTGGCAGGGCCGGGACGGCAACAGCCAGATGATCGCCGGCGGCCCGGACCACCCGATCTGGTTCACGAACCTGATCTACGAGAACACGCTCTACACGCTCACCTACAAGTGGCCCAACATCCCGTTGTTCCCGCCCCGCGCGTGCAGCAAGGTCCCGGGTTTCTTCAACCGGCAGATCTTCAACGACAAGCTGAAGACCGCCCGTTACGTGGGGCCGGAGATCCTCCAGGGTGAGAAGGACCGACATGTCGACCACTGGCGGGTCGGGGTGGTCGGCGGCTCCGTGGTGCCCGGGGAGTTCTTCCGGTTCCCGATCGCGCTCGGTGACATCTACGTCGACCAGCACGACCCGAGCAGGTGGTGGCAGGTGTTGCAGTTCGGCCTGCAGAACCTCTTCGACCCGGAGCTGGACGAATGGTTCACGATGGACACCTTCGACCACCGTCCCGGTGAGGTCACCCTCCCCGACCGCTGCCCACCCCCCACGTCGTAGCGCGCCACGCGGTCAGAGGGCGAACAGCAGGGCGGCGTTCAGGAGGACGACGAGGGCGGTGGCGAAGTGGATGCCGAATGCCACAACCTTCGTTCCGCCGTTCCGTAGCACGATGACGGTGTCGCCCAGCGGGACGAGCGCGACGACCAGCATGAACCACGCGACCGCGTCGGCGGTCGTGAAGGCGATCAGGGCGAGGCCGAGCAGCCCGAACGTGAGGTCCTTCAGCCCCTTGACCGTCAGGTAGGCGGGGTCGCCGTCCGGGCGGGCCGGCACGCCGTACCCGGCGGCGGCGGCCTGCGGTACCAGCAGGAACCGCGCACCGATGAAGGCGACGAAGAGACTGAGTACGACGGCGAGCCCGTAGGCGATGTAGGACAGCATGAGTCCGGCTCCAATTCCTAGCGCTGCTAGATGATGGATCAACGCTAGCAGAGCATCGGCAGAACTGCTAGCAGTGCTAGAGTTGCGGTCATGTCGACGCAGGGACGCCGGGAGCGCGAACGGGCCGAACGGGAGCAGGCGATCATCACCGCAGCCCGCGACCTGGCCCTGACGGAAGGCTGGGACGCGGTGACCACCCGGCGGCTGGCGGCCGAGATCGAGTACAGCCAGCCCGTCCTCTACAGCCACTTCAAGGGCAAGGACGCCATCATGGCGGCGGTAGCCGTCGAGGGCTTCGCCGAACTGGCCGCCACGCTCGTCTCAGCCCGAGCGTCGGCCACCGACCCCCGTCAGGCGGTCGCCGACGTCGCAGCGGCGTACGCCGCCTTCGCCGAGCGGCGGCCCGCGATCTACGACGCGATGTTCACCCTCGCCGTGGACCTGCCCTTCGCCAGCCAGGACGTCCCGACCGACCTGGCCCGGGGCTTCGCCGAGTTGGCCGAGACGGTGCGCCCATTCGTCGGCAACGACGACCTGGAGGCGGTCACCGAGACCTTCTGGAGCGGCCTGCACGGGCTGGTCACGCTGATGCGCAGCGGCCGGCTCCGCCGCGCCGACCACGACCGCCGGCTCGCGGTCCTGGTGGACCGCTTCTCCCGCTGACCGATGCCGGTCAGGGCTGACGCGGTGGTCGCGCGCGCGAGGTGGTCGGTGGGCAGAGCGCACCGCGCGCCGCCAGGCAGTGGCCGCTCTCGTCGGAGGTGGCTCGTCGCGTCGGCTCGCCAGTCGACGGGTCTGGTTGCGCACGGTGGCTGCCCTTCGTCTGGAGCGCGCCGGAGCGCGAGGTCGTCGAGATCTTGGACAGTTTCCGTTCAGACGTGACGGAAAGTGTCCAAGATCTGGAGTGACGGACCAGCGGCACGGGTCAGGGTGGCGCGGACGACAGTTACCGCGTGCTGCTGTCGGCCCCACGCGGGCGACTGATTCGTTTACGACATCAGCTCCATAGCGAGCGGGAGAGACATCCCGTTCCCGCGCCGTGCTCCGCGCCCACAGTGCTGCCCCGCGCCCACCGTGCTGCGGAGGTCAGTCGACAGTGGGCAGCTTCGGGCCGAGGACGTCGTCGGCGTCGACGATCGTGTACGCGTACCCCTGCTCGGCGAGGAAGCGCTGCCGGTGTGCCGCGTACTCGGTGTCGATCGTGTCCCGGGAGACCACCGTGTAGAAGTGCGCCTGCCGGCCGTCGGCCTTCGGCCGCAGCACCCGACCGAGCCGCTGCGCCTCCTCCTGGCGCGAGCCGAACGTCCCGGACACCTGGATCGCCACCGCCGCCTCGGGCAGGTCGATCGAGAAGTTGCCGACCTTCGAGATGACCAAGGTTCGCAACGCGCCGGACCGGAACGCGTCGAACAGCCGCTCCCGCTCCTTGTTGGTGGTCGAGCCCTGGATGATCGGCGCGTCGAGGTACTCGCCGAGCTGGTGCAGCTGGTCGATGTACGCGCCGATCACCAGCACCTGGTCGTCCGGGTGCCGGTCGACCAACGCCTTGACCACCGGCAGCTTGGTACGGGCGGTCGCCGCCATCCGGTAACGCTCCTCGGCCTCCGCCGTCGCGTACGACATCCGCTCCGCGTCGGTGAGGGTCACCCGGACCTCGGTGCACTCGGCCGGGGCGATCCAGCCCTGCGACTCGATGTCCTTCCACGGCGCGTCGTACCGCTTCGGCCCGATCAGGCTGAACACGTCGCCCTCGCGGCCGTCCTCGCGTACCAGGGTCGCGGTGAGGCCCAGCCGGCGGCGGGCCTGGAGGTCCGCCGTGAACCGGAAGATCGGCGCGGGCAGCAGGTGCACCTCGTCGTAGACGACCAGGCCCCAGTCGCGGGCCCCGAAGAGGTCCAGGTGGGTGAACGCGCCGCCGCGCCGCGAGGTGAGCACCTGGTACGTGGCGATGGTGACCGGGCGGATCTCCTTGCGCTCGCCCGAGTATTCGCCGATCTCCTCCTCGGTCAGCGACGTGCGGGCGATCAGCTCCCGCTTCCACTGCCGACCGGCAACCGTGTTGGTGACCAGGATCAGGGTGGTCGCCTTCGCCTCGGCCATCGCCGCCGCGCCGACCAGGGTCTTGCCGGCACCGCAGGGCAGCACCACCACCCCCGACCCGCCGGCCCAGAACGCCTCCACGGCCTCCCGCTGGTACGAGCGCAGCGTCCACGGCTTGCGCCCGTCCTTGCCAGCCTCGGCCAGCTCGATCGGGTGCGCCTCACCGTCGACGTAACCGGCCAGGTCCTCCGCCGGCCAGCCCAGCTTGAGCAGCGCCTGCTTGAGCCGGCCACGCTCGGACGGGTGCACCCGGATGGTGTCGTCGTCGATCTTGTCGCCGAGCATCCCGGCGAGCTTCTTGCTCTTGGCCACCTCGATCAGCACCAGCCGGTCCAGTGCGCGCAGCACCAGCCCGTACGCCGGGTCGTTGGCGAGCTGGAGGCGGCCGTACCGGTCCATCGTCTCGGCCACGTCCACCAGCAGCGCGTGCGGCACCGGGTAGCGGGAGTACTTGAGCAGCGAATCCACCACTCCCTCGGCGTCGTGCCCCGCCGCGCGGGCGTTCCACAGACCCAGCGGGGTCAGTCGGTAGGTGTGCACGTGCTCCGGCGAGCGTTCCAGCTCCGCGAACGGCGCTATCGCCATCCGGCAGGCCTGCGCGTCGGGGTGGTCGATCTCCAGCAGCAGGGTCTTGTCCGACTGCACGATCAGTGGTCCACCGCTCACGCCAGCGTCCTCTCCTCGGTTGGCCGACCGGCTGGAACGGGTCGCATACCCGCTGCTGGCCGACCATCCAGTGTTGCACGATGCGGGACGGCGAAAGAAAGATGCTCACCGGGCGCAACCGTGATGGCACTCACGAACGTCTAGTAAAGGGACAACTGTCTGGGGAGGGCCCATGGAGCATGTCCGGATCGCCTCCCGGCTGGTTGCCCTCGTGGTGGTCGTGCTGGTCGGCGCGGGAGCGTGCGCGTTCGATCCGCAGTCCGGCGGGAGTGGTGGCGGGGGAGCCGCTCCAGCCGGCGCGGCGGAACAGGCAACGGGGGCGGGCGACACGTCCGGGCCCGACCAGCACGGCCGGCCCACCCCGGCCGCGCCCACCACGAAACCCTCCCGGAAACCCACGCCGAAGCCGACCCGCCCGGCACCCACCACGACCCCCGGCACCGGTACGCCGACAGTCGCCGGCTGCCCGCAGGGGCAGCACCAGCGGGCGGTGGAGACCCACCTGGCCCGGCTGGGCGGTTTCGGGGCGGTGACAGTGGACGGCCGGCAGTCCGCCGCCGACTGCGCGGCGATCAAGAAGTTCCAGAAGAGGTACGGCATTCGCCCCGTCGAGGGTCGCGCCGGACCAACCACCCTCGACGTGGCCCAGCGCCTCGCCACCACCGACACGACCCGCTGCAAGGCCGGCACCGGCACCACGTTCTGCGTGGACCTCACCCGGCAGACCGTGTGGGCGCTCCGCGGCGGCAAGGTGATCATGGCGCCGACGGTGACCCGCACCGGCATGTCCGGCTACCGCACCCCGGCCGGCACGTACGCCGTCAACTACCGCAACCCCAAGGAGTGGTCCAACCCGTACGAGGTGTGGCTGCCGTACTGGCAGCACTTCACCCAGGGAATGGGTTTCCACGAAACCACCACCTACCTGCACGACAAGTCGATCGGCTCGCACGGCTGCGTCAACCTGCTGCACGCCGACGCCGTCCGGATGTGGGAACTCGGCAAGGTCGGCACCCGGGTGGTGCTGATCGGCCGGCGGCCCGGCAGCTGAGTGACACGGAGCGAATCGCGGCGATAACCCCCTGTCCGACCGGACCAACGAGTGTCACCCTTGGAGTCCAGGGCCGGACCGGGCGGGGAGGCTGGGCATGACGGTCGACCGTGACGTGATCGCGGAGCACGAACACGCACCACCCGACGAGGTGTCCCGAGCGACGGTGATCGCGTACGCCGTCGCGGCGACACTCCTGCTCGGGTGGTTCCTCTTCGGCTGGCTGGTGCTCCAGCAGGGCTTCGTCGACTCCATCGGCGAGTCCGCCGGTGCCGGCTTCGCGCTGCTGTTGATCATCTCGGTGGTCGGCACCGTACGCCGCAGTCGCCGCTGACCGGCGGCGTCCGCGCGGTGGCGCCGTCGGTCAGTCCGCCACCACCGCCGCGGTGATCCGGTGCAGCGCGAACGTGTGCAGCATCTCGGTCCGTTCGTCCTCGGCCCGCAGGTAGCCGGCACCGATCGAGACCGGCTTGAGCAGGCGTGACGCCGTCGCCCCGTGCGCGTCGACGTAGCCCACCCAGACCAGCGCCTTGTCCCGGACCGCCTGCTGAAGCACCGCCAGTGCCTCGCTGTGGGTGTGCGCCGGCACCGGGCCGCCGCCCAGCCCGGGCGCACCGCCGCGCACCACGGCAGGCGCCCGTCGGGCGGCCCGCGCCGCCGCGTCGCCGCGACGGATGTGCTCCACCACGCCGAGCAGCCGGGGCATGGGGAGCTTCGGGGCGGCCAGCGGATCGATCGTCCGGGTGGTCACCGACACCCGGGGCGGGGCCCGCCGGATTCGCGGCCGGGCCAGCACAGTGCTGCCGGTGCCGTCCTCCTGCACCGGGGCGTACCCCGCGTCGCGCAGCGCACCCAGCAGCCGACCAACCTGGTACTGCGTACACAGCACGGTCGGCGCGAGCCGGCGCAGCGCCAACGACTCCAGCCGCCGGTCGGCCAACACCTCGCTGATCAGCGTCTCGTCGTCGCTGCGCAGGTACGCCCCGGCCAGGCCGACCCGCAACCCGCCGTGCTTGCGGGCCACGTCGTCGATCAGGTAGGTGAGCCCCTGCGGCACCGGGGTACGTGACCGACGCCGGAACACGTCGTGCAGGTCGTCGGCGGTGTAGCCGGAATCCAGGGCCCGCCGCACGCTCGCCGTGGTGACCCGGTGCACGCTGGCCCCGCCGGCCGACTCCAGCTCGGTCATCGCTTCCAACTCGACGGCGAGTGCCGGCTCGGGTGGGCCGGGCACCACCACTGTCAGGTCGGCCTGCACCAGGAAGTGGTCGACCGGTGCGGGCAGCAGGGCGTCCAGCGCCCGCGCGGTACTGGACGGGTCGCCGCTCTCGACGTCGGCGTGCACGCCCAGCGGGTCGTCACCCCGCTCGTCGGTCGACGTCAGGTCCCCCAGCAGCAGCCGACCGTACGAAGTGAGCGCCCCCAGCCCCGTCACGCCCAGCTGTGCGGCCTCGGCCAGCACCTCCCGGTGTGCGGCGTCCCGGCCCCGGCTGCGACGGGGAGACCGCCAGTCCAGCAGCTCCTGCACCTCCTCCGGGGTGGGCGCCGTCGCCGGCTCCAGATCGGCGAGTACGCCCAGCACCGCCCGTCGGGTGGCCGGCACGCTGGCCCGCTCGGCCTCGGCGGAGAGCGCGGTGATCGGCCGGTCCCGGTCGTCACGGCGGCCCACCAGCCCCACCTGCCGGGTCATGGTCAGCCACGCTCGGGCGAGCTGCTCCCACCGTTGGGCCAGCGAGGCGGCCCGCCACACCTCGTACCCGCCGGTCGGCAGCACCTGCTGATCCGCCCCGTACCGGCCGGTGGTCGCGCCGGGCATCTCCAGCTCACCGAGGAGCCCCGCCGCGTACGCCACCTCCAGCAGCAGCGCGGCGGTCGGTTCGTCCAGCCCGGCGGTACGCGCCAACCGGCGCAGGTCCCGTACACCGATGCCACCTGAACGCAGCACCGGCGCGGGCTCGTCGGCGAGCTGCTCCAGCAGCCCTTCGGTGTGCCGGACCACCTCCATGGTCTGCCCGGCTCCGGCCGAGTCGACCGCTTTCGGCTCGCGCGGCGCGGCGGCCACCGGCGGTGGGCTGGTACGCAGCGGCCCGAGGGGGCCGCTGTCGCGGCGCAGCAGCAGGCCGACCTCGCGGGGCAGCTCCACCGTTCCGCCGGCGGTGGACGAGCCGGTCGTCGCCGGGACCAGCAGTCGGTTGTCGACCAGCCACCGCACCGGGGAGCCGGTCGGCGCGCCACCGTTCGTCGGGTCGGTGAGGACCGGGTCCGCCGCGCCGAGCGGCGGTGCCTGCAACGCCCCCGGCGGCACGCTGCCCACCGGTGGGCCGGCCGCCAACCGGTCCAGGATCGCCCGGGCCGAGGGCGGGGCGGCGAGCACCGTCCGTCGCAGCTTCGCCGGGTCCGCGCAGAGGGCGGCCGCGCGCGGGTCCAGCTCCGCGGCCGGTCGGCCCAGCCCAGCGGGGTACGGGGAGACTTCGTCGACGGCCGGCAACACCTGGAGCGCGTGCTCCGGGCCGTACAGCAGGAAGAGCGCACGCAGTCGGCCCACGGCGGCCCGGACGGCCGTCGGAGCCGGCGGGTGCGGCCCGGCGGTCGCCATCGCGAGCACGGTGTCGGTGGCCGTGGTGGCGTCGTCCGCGTTCCGGGTGAGGCGGGCGGCGTCGAGGATCTGGAGGGTGAACTGGTCCAGGCCGTCCAGCGCGCGGGCCACGGAGACCCGGGACTGGGCCCGGATGGCCAGGGCGGAGACGTCGGCCGGCACGGGCACGACGAGGTCGGGCCGCAGTTGGAGCAGCGCGGCCAGTGACTCGTCGGGCAGCGACCGCAGGTGGTCGGCGAGTGAGGTGGTCATCGTCTTTCCACGCTAGCCCGGCACCGGGCTTCCGCGCCCCTCGGACGTCCGGTCGGCTGGGAGTAGCCGGTACGTTTCTCGACATGCCCGCACTGACCGTCGGATTCGACCTCGACATGACCCTGGTGGACTCCCGCCCCGGCATCGCCGCGGCGTACCGGGCGCTGACCGCGAGGACCGGTGTGCCGGTCGACGCCGAGCTGGCGGTGTCCCGGCTCGGGCCGCCGCTGCGTACCGAGATCGCGCACTGGTTCCCGCCGGATCAGGTCGAGTCGGCCGTGCGGGTGTACCGCGAGCTGTACCCGGCGTACGCGATCACCCCGACGCTCCTGCTGCCCGGCGCGCGGGAGGCCGTCGAGGCGATCCGTGCGCGCGGTGGCCGGGTGCTGGTCGTCACGTCCAAGATCGGCCGGTTGGCCCGGTTGCACCTTGACCACCTCGGTCTCACTGTCGACGAGTTGGCCGGCGACCTGTTCGCCGAGCAGAAGGCGACCGCTCTGCGGGAGCACGGCGCTACCCACTACGTCGGTGACCATGTCGCGGACATGGTGGCGGCGGCAGCGGCCGGGGTGCCGGGCATCGGTGTGGCGACCGGCCCGTGTTCCTCCGATGAGCTGCGCGCGGCCGGGGCGGAAGTGGTGCTGGACGAGCTCACCGAATTCCCAGCGGCGCTCGACGGGATGATCCAGCTAGCCTTGGAGCAGTAGCGGCTCAAGTGAAGCAGGGGTTTTCAGGTGCCTACGGGTCGAGTGAAGTGGTACGACACGGCCAAGGGATACGGCTTCGTCACGAGTGACGAGGGCGGCGACGTGTTCCTGCCCAAGGGGGCGCTGCCGGCGGGTGTCACCGACCTCAAGGGTGGCCAGCGGGTCGACTTCAGCGTGGTGGACAGCCGCCGGGGCTCGCAGGCCATGGGGGTCAAGCTGCTGGACGCGCCGCCGTCGATGTCGGAGCTGCGCCGTCGGCCGGCTGAGGAACTGCACGGCCTGGTCGAAGACATGATCAAGGTGCTGGAGGCGAAGGTCCAGCCGGACCTGCGCCGGGGTCGGTACCCGGACAGGAAGGCCGCGCAGAAGATCGCTCAGCTGGTCCACGCGGTGGCCCGCGAGCTGGAGGTCTGAGGCACCAGGCCGGCGGTGGCGGCCCGGTCGAGCAGTGCCGCCACCGCGGCGAAACCGGCCTCGCCCAGGTCCGCTGTGAACTCGTTGACGTAGAGGCCGATGTGCCGGTCGACCACGTCGAGTTCCATCTCCTGGGCGTGCGCCAGCACGTACTCCCGGCTGGCCGCCGGGTCCGCCCAGGCCTGCCGGACCGACTCGCGGACCCAGTCGGCCGCGGCCTGCGGGTCGACCGCCCCGCGTCGGGCCAGGATCGCGCCGAGGGGGATGGGTAGGCCGGTGTCGGCCTCCCACCACTCGCCGAGGTCGACGAGGGCGCTCAGGCCGTGCCGGTGGTAGGTGAACCGGGCCTCGTGGATGACCAGCCCAGCGTCGTAGCGCCCAGCCGCCACGCCCGGCATGATCTCGTGGAACGGCACCACCTCGATCCGGGCCGGTGGCCGCCCGGCCGACCAGAGCCGGAACAGCAGGTACGCGGTGGTCCGATCACCCGGCACCGCCACAGTGGCACCGGTCAGGTCGGTGCGGTCCGGGCCGCCGTCGCGGTCGCCCCGGGTGAGCACCAGCGGACCGCAACCGCGACCGAGAGCCCCGCCGCAGGGCAGCAGGTGGTAGTCGTCGAGCAGCCAGGGCAGCGCCGCGAAGCTCACCTTCACCAGGTCGAACGCGCCCCGCTCGGCCGCCGTGTTGGTGACGTCCACGTCGGCGTACGTCACCTCGACCGGCGGTGCGCCGGGCACCCGCCCGTGTACCAGCGCGTGGAAGACGAACGTGTCGTTGGGGCAGGGCGAGATCGCCAGGGAGAGCGCCACACCCTCACGGTAGTCCCGCCCCCGCGTTGCGGCCCGCGCCCACCCCGCCCGGTGTGATCCGCGTCGGAGATCCGCGACGACGGGCTGGTGGGCCCGGACCGGACAGTGGCCGGTCGCCGGCAGCAGCGTGGGTGCCGGTCCGTTGTGGGCGCGGGGGTCGGGCACCTGTCTCGGACTCCCTTTGGAGCTGATGTCGCAAACGAATCGCGCTGGGCTCAGGGCCGCAGCGGTGCGGAGCCGCGATGCGGGGGCCAGGCCTTCCGAACGCCTGTTGGTTGGCGCAGACCGTGCTGATGTCGCAGACGATTCAGCTCCAAAGCGGGTGTGCGGAGTAGGTCATCCACCGACCCGAGCGGTTGTCCACAGCTTTATCCACAGCTCTGACCGGGGTGTTGATAGTGCGCTGACCAGCGGCGAGCATCGGTCTGTGACCGAGGCGAGTGACCTTACGGATGAGAGCAGCGGGGTCGATACGGATGAAAGCAGCGGGGTCGATTTCGGTGCGGCGCTCCGCGCCCTGCGTCGGCGGGCCGATCTGAGTCAGCGGCAGTTGGCCGAGAGATCCGGGGTGCCGCAGCCGACGCTGGCCGTCAGCGTTCCACCCGCCGTCGGCGTCACCGCACCCACGCCGGTTCCGCAGTCGCCGAGTTGCCCGACGGCACGCTGGTTGGTGAGCTGCGGGCCCATGAGCGCAGCCCGTTCCTGGAGTTCGGGGAGTGGCATCCGGACATGCCGGAGCGGGAGATGGTGCTCGACGGCGTGCTTGTCGACGCCCGGCACCGGCGGTTGGGGCTCGGGCGACGGCTGGTCACCGCGCTGGTGACCGGGATGCGCGAGGCGGGCATCGACGACGCGGTCGCTGTCGCCGAGGGGTCCGGCACCGACCTGCTGCTGGCGTGCGGCTTCAAGATCGAGGCACGCCGCACTGCCGCACTGCGCCTGGATCATCCTGGCAGGCGCCGCTTCTCCTGAGCGTCGGCCGGGTCAGCGCAGTGCCGGGGCTGCTGCGGTCAGGGCGGCCAGGGCTTCGCGCAGCCGCCAGGCGTCCCGGTCGCGGGGGCCGATCGGGTTGGAGATCGTCCGCAGCTCGGCGAAGGGCACCCCGGCCTGCGCCGCGGCGACCGCCACGCCGTACCCCTCCATGGCTTCGGCGACCGCTTCCGGATGCCTGCGGCGCAGCTCGTCGGTGCTGGCCGTGGTGCCGGTGACGGTGCTGACCGTGAGCACCGGGCCGGCCGTGGCCGTCGGGAGGGCGGCTCGCAGTGCCGCCAGCAGCCCCGGGTCCGCCGGGACCCTGCTGCCCGCACCGAGCAGCGCGGGCGGCATGCCCAGCTCGTCGACCGCGATGAAGCCGTCGGGCGACTCGGCACCCAGGTCGGCGGCGATGCTGGCGGTGCCGAGCACCGTGTCGCCGACCTCGGCCCGCCCGGTGAAGCCGCCGGCCACGCCGGCGCTGACCACCGCACGGTACGGACGACCAGCGGCCTCTGCCAGCGCCAGCAGCCGGGCGGTGGCGGCACCGGCGAGGGCCGGGCCTACACCGATCGGGGTGACGGTCACAGTGGGGTCGGTCAGCCCGGCGCGGACCGCGTCCGCCTCGGCTGGAACCGCCGTCACCACCAGCAGACCGGTCACGAGAGTGAGCCGGGGGACTCGCGGCGGGTTTCGTCGTCGGCCCCGCCACCCGGGCCGCCAACGGCCGACGACGGGCGGTAGATGTGGTAACCCGGCGGGGCGAGGCTCGGGTCGTCGTCGTACTGCGATGAGGCGGTCGTCCGGGCCGGTGCCGGTGAGGTCGGTGTGGGGTCTCCGGGCTCGTCGGCCGGCTCGTCCTCGGTCAGCTCGTCGTCACCGAGCGGCCTCCCGGCCAGCTTCTCACCGCGCAGCCGGGCGGCGGCCAGCACACCCCGGATCGCCGCCAGTACGCCGACCCCGGCGGCCACGGCGATGCCCATCCGGCCGTCGAACGGCACCAGCCCGAGCCCACCGCCGGCGACGAAGGCGAGCATCAGCACCGTCTCGGAGTGGGCGAAGGAACTGGCCCGCAACCGTTCCGGGATGCGCTCCTGGATCGAGGCGTCCACCGCCAGCTTCGCTATCCCGCTGGCCAGCGCGGCGACAAGGCAGAGCAGGGCGACCATCAACAGCGAGAACTGGATGACGGCGAGCACCGCCACCCCGGCCACGATGATCATGCTGCTGGACTGGATGGCGGTCGGCCGGTGGATACGCAGCCGGGTGCCGATGGCGGTGGCCAGGAAGGTGCCGACCGCGAGCGCGCCGCCGACCACGCCCAACGCCCACTCGGCGCCCAGATCCCGGCCGAACACCACTGTGGTCAGGTCGCCCTTCTTGATCGCGAAGGCGAGGAAGAGCAGCAGGAAGCCGTAGAGCGCGCGTAGCGTCGCCGCGCCGACCAGGGTGGCGATCACCAGCCGGCCGGACGGTCGGCCCCGGCCCAGCGGCCGGTCGCCACGGCGGCGGCCCAGCGCGCGCAGTGGCCGGGGAACCCGCTCCGGTGGCTCCGAGTCGGCCTTCGGCGGCAGCCGCAGGGAGATCACCATGCCGACCAGGAAGATCACCGACGCGACCCGCAGCGGCCACTGCGGCCCGAACCAGAACGCGGCCAACCCGATCGGTGCCACCAGCGCACCCGCGACGGTGCCGTAGACGCTGGCCCGAGCGCCCACCTGGGACAGACCGAGCCCCTCCGGCAGCAACCGGGGCACGGCTGCGGATCGGGCCACGCCGTACGCCCGGGAGAGCGCGAGCACCCCGAACGCGGCCGGATAGAGCCCGAAGCCGTGGATGTAGTCGGAGATCAACCAGGCCAGGAAGGCGCGCCCGAGCATCGTCGCCGCCAGGGCGTACCGCCGGCCGTGCCGGAAGTGATCCAGCAGCGGGCCCACCACCGGGGCGAGCATCGCGAACGGCACCATGGTCACCAGCAGATAGAGCGCGACCTTGCTGCGAGCCTCGCCGAGCGGCACGTTGAAGAAGATCGTGCCGGCCAGGCCGATGGCGATCAGGGTGTCACCGGCGCAGGAGAGCGCGTGCAGGTCGAACAGGCGAACCATGCCGACCTCGCCGCCGGCACCCCGGGCGCGGGCCCGACCGGCCCGGCGGGTCACCCAGCGGCCGCTACCCACCGAACCACGCAACAGCAGACGAATGGCGCGAATGCCGGTGCCGACGGTCCGCCCGAGGACGGATCGCCCGGAGCGGGAGTACGACGGCATGTGCACCATCCTCGCCCATCTGATCCGGGTACGCCGCACCACCGCTGGGAAAGGTTCCCCGGGAGTCCCTGTCACCCCTGCGAGGCGCATGGGGAACAATGGTCGGGTGACCAGGCCCGTCTCCACCCGTGCCGCCCGTCTCGACCAGGTCTGCGCCGCCGCCGTCGAGGTGGCCCGCGCCGGCATCACCGAGGTGGGCTCCGACGATGTCGGCGACCACCTACAGGTCGTCGCCGAGGGTGACCGGCTGGTCACCCACTACTTCGAATGTCGCCTCGCCGGCTACAACGGCTGGCGCTGGGCGGTCACCGTCACCCGGGTGCCGCGCAGCAAGACGGTGACCATCTGCGAGACGGTGTTGCTGCCCGGCCCGGACGCGCTGCTCGCGCCCGGCTGGCTCCCCTGGCAGGAGCGGCTCAAGCCGGGCGACCTGGGTCCGGGTGACCTGCTCCCGACCTCGCCCGATGACGATCGACTGGTCCCCGGTTACCTGCTCTCCGACGACCCGGCGGTCGAGGAGACCGCATGGGAGCTGGGCCTCGGCCGCGCCCGCGTGCTCTCCCGGGAGGGTCGCATCGACACGGCGCAGCGCTGGTACGAAGGTGACCACGGCCCCGCCGCGGCCATCTCGTCCGCCGCTCCGGCCGCCGCCCGCTGCGGCACCTGCGGCTTCTACCTGCCGCTGGCCGGTGCGATGCGGCAGGCATTCGGGGCGTGCGGCAACTTCTACGCTCCCGACGACGGCCGGGTGGTGAGCGCCGACCACGGTTGCGGCGCCCACTCCGAGACGTTGATCGAGGCGGCCGAGACCGCTGTCGACGAGCTGCCCACTGTTTACGACGACAGCGCGGTGGAGGCCATGTCGGTCAGCCGGGCTCCGGGCTCGGTGGAGGCCGCTGAGCCGGCGGAGCCGTACGGGCACTCCTGATCGTCCGCGCCGGAGTGCTCCGGCGCGGCGGCCAGCTCACCTCGCGCGGCGACGTCGTCGGTTGGCGTCGTGCCGCATCATCACGGCGAGGCCCGGGAAACCCCACAGGAAGCCGGCGAGGCAGGTCCAGAGCCAGTTCTGGTGACCGTGGTCGGTCAGCCAGCCCCGGAAGAAGATCAGCAGGACCAGCCCGGCCACCGCCCACGCGATCAACCCGGCGAGGGCGAACGGCACCATCGGCGGATCCAGTGGTGCGGGCCGCGGTGGCTGCTCGTTCGGCATTCGGCAAGCGTACGGGATCTACTTCCCCTGCCCACCGACGATCTGGGACGATGCGCGCGACAACTGGGAAGATCACCTGCGAGGACCTGATGGCCGTAGCGCCGCCCGAGAACGGCACACCTTCCAAGCCCGCCCATCCGCGTAACGGTTTCGACCGGTTCTTCGAGATTTCCGCCCGTGGCTCGACGTTGAGCCGTGAGGTACGCGGTGGCCTGGCGACCTTCTTCACGATGGCGTACATCGTGGTGCTCAATCCGCTCATCCTGGGTGGCGCCGTCGACGGTGACGGCAAGAGCCTCCCGATTCCCGCGCTGGCTGCCGCGACCGCGCTGGTCGCCGGCCTGATGACCATCCTGATGGGTGTGGTCGGCCGGTTCCCGCTGGCGCTCGCCGCCGGTCTGGGTGTCAACGCGCTCGTGGCGTACGAGATCGCCCCCGAGATGACCTGGGCAGACGCGATGGGCCTGGTGGTGATCGAGGGTCTGATCATCGCGGTGCTGGTGCTGACCGGTCTGCGGACCGCTGTGTTCCGCTCGGTGCCGACCCAGATGAAGAGTGCGATCGGGGTCGGCATCGGTCTGTTCCTGACCATCATCGGCCTGGTGGACGCCGGCTTCGTCCGGCGCATCCCGGGCGATGCCAACACCACGGTTCCGGTCGGCCTGGGCATCGGCGGCAAGCTGGTGAGCTGGCCGATGCTGGTCTTCGTGGTGGGCCTGCTGATCACGCTGGTGCTGGTGGTCCGTCGGGTGAAGGGCGCGATCCTGATCGGCATCCTCGCCTCGACGGTGCTCGCCGTGATCGTGGAGGCGATCGGCAACATCGGCCCGTCGTTCGTCAACGGTCAGCCCAACCCGAAGGGCTGGTCGCTGAACGTGCCGGAGTTGCCGAAGTCGGTGGTCGACCTGCCGGACCTGTCGCTGCTCGGCAAGTTCAACGTGTTGGACTCGTGGGGCCGGGCCGGTTGGCTGGTCGTGCTGATGTTCATCTTCACGCTGTTGATCACGGACTTCTTCGACACCATGGGCACGATGGTCGCGGTCGGCCAGGAGGGTGGCCTGCTCGACGAGCAGGGCACTCCGCCGAAGGCCAAGGAGATCCTGCTGGTCGACTCGATCGCGGCGGCGGCCGGCGGTGCGGCCAGCACCTCCAGCAACACGTCGTACATCGAGAGCGCCGCCGGTGTCGCGGAGGGTGCCCGAACCGGTGTGGCCAACCTGGTCACCGGCGCGCTCTTCCTGCTCGCGATGTTCCTGGCGCCGCTGGTCGTGATCGTGCCGTTCGAGGCGGCGTCGACGGCACTGGTGGTGGTCGGGTTCCTGATGATGACAGCGGTCCGGACGATCGACTGGTCCGACTACGAGATCGCCATTCCGGCCTTCCTCACCATCGTGTTGATGCCGTTCACCTACTCGATCTCCAACGGGATCGGCGCTGGTCTGATCACCTTCGTGGTGGTCAAGCTGGCCCGGGGCAAGGCCCGGGAGATCCACCCGTTGCTGTACGGGGTGGCCGTGCTCTTCGTGCTGTACTTCCTGCGTGGGCCGATCGAGTCCCTGGTGCTCTGAGGCAACTCCGGGCGGGGAATCGATCGGGATTCCCCGCCCGTACCATTTCAATCCCCTCGTGAGCCTGGTCATAACGGATGTCGTTAGCCATGCTCATTAGTTAAGCTAACTACTGTGACGGAGCGGACGGTGACGGCGGAACGCGTGCCACCGGCGCAGCTGGCTCCCCAGCTGCGTGATGCGATCACCCGACTCAACCGGCGGGTCCGACAGGCCCGACCGGTCGGCGACCTCACGGTCACCCAGGTCTCCGCGCTCACCAGCCTGCGGCTGGCGGGCGCAATGACCCCCCGAGAGCTGGCCGACGTGGAGCGGGTGCAGCCGCCGACGATGACCAAGATCGTCGGGAAGCTGGAGGACCGCGGCCTTGTGCGGCGGACACCCCATCCGACCGACGGGCGGCAGGTCATCCTCGCGGCGACCGAAGGAGCGCAGGCCGTGCTCGACCAGTTCGAGCGGGCCCGCGACGAATGGCTGGCCCACCGGCTGGCCGCGCTCGACGAGGACGAACGGGAGACCCTGCAGAGGGCCGCCCAGATTCTTCAGCAGCTCGCTCGCGCCTGAGCCGCGCCCGCGCCCCCGGGTCCGTGCCGTCACCTGTCGATGACGCGTACGTCCGAGGAGGCGCACCAAGAGTGCAGGCCAAGCTGAGCACGATGTTCCAGTCCCTACAGGTCCGCAACTACCGGCTCTTCGCATCCGGGCAACTGATCAAACTGATCGGTGTCTGGATGATGTTCATCGCCCAGGACTGGCTCGTCCTCGACCTCTCCGACAACTCGGCGACCGCGCTCGGTGTGGTGACCGCGTGTCAGTTCACCCCGGTGCTCCTGCTCACCCTGTTCTCCGGCCGGCTCGCCGACCGGTACGACAAGCGGGTGCTGCTCTTCGTCGCCAACGCCTTCTGGAGTGTGCTGGCCCTCGGGATGGCGGTGCTGGTCCTCACCGACCTGGTGCAGCTCTGGCACGTCTTCGCCTTCGCCGCGCTGCTCGGCACGGCCAACGCCGTGGAGACCCCGGTCCGGCAGGCGTTCGTCTCGGAACTCGTCGGCACGCCGCTGCTGCCCAACGCGTTGTCGCTGAACGCCGCCGTGTTCAACTCGGCGCGGATCGTCGGCCCGGCCGTCGCCGGCCTGGCGATCGCCGCGTTCGACGTGGGCCCGGTCTTCCTGTTCACCGCCCTCAGTTCGATCGCGCCCCTGGTCAACGTGGTCCGGATGCGGACGGCCGACCTGCATCGCGAGGCCCTGCTGCCGCGCGACGAGCGGGCGTCCGCACGGGTCATCGACGGGTTGCGGTACGTGTTCCGTCGCCCCGACCTGCTGCTGCCGATGGCTGTCATGTCGGTGATCGGCATGTCGCTGTTCAACTTCCAGCTCACCCTCGCCGCGCTGGCGAAGACGGTCTTCCACACCGGTGCCGCCTCCTTCGGCCTGTTCAGCACGGCGCTCGCCGTGGGCGCGCTCGGCGGCGCGCTCAGCGGCACCGGTCGGCGCAGCCGGCCGTCGGTCTGGCTGGTGCTCGGCGCGGCGATCGCCTGCGCCAGCTTCGGCACCCTGGTCGGGCTCGCCTCGACGTACTGGCTGGTCGTGGCCCTGCTGGTGCCGACCGGCTTCTTCATGGTCTTCTTCGCCCAGGCCGCCAACCAGCGGGTCCAGTTGGGTGTGGACGCGGCCTTCCGGGGTCGGGTGATGGCCCTGTGGGTGCTGGTGTTCCTGGGGACCAACCCGGTCGGCGCGCCGTTGATCGGCTGGGTCGCGGAGCACTACGGTGCCGGTGCCAGCATCTGGATGGGTGGGCTCATCTCGCTGGCCGCCGCGGTGATCGCCCTCACCTGGCAGCTCCGCCACTCCGGTGCCCGGCTGCGTTTCCGGGTGCTGCCGATGCCCCGCTTCTACGTCACCTCCACCGACTGCTGAGGTTTACCACCGGCTCCGGTTGCGCGGATTGCTCGGATGCGGCCAAACCGCTGGCGGGGTGGCACGGTGGGGCTTAGCGTCGATGCGTGGGAGTCGGACACGCGCTGATGCTGGGCCTGGCGTTCCTCGCCGTGGCCACGCTGCCGGCGGCGTTCGCCCTGCTCTTCTGCTACGACGAGATCCTCGACCGGGTGGTCTGCGGCTGGTCCGAGTGGCGTGACCGCCGACGGGAGAAGCGCACGATCGCCAAACTCGACCGCGCCATCGAGGCAGACGCGTTGACCCGGGACATCGACCTCAGCGAGTTCGACAGCGTTGACCGCCGGCCGCTGGAGCAGCTCGCCGCCGACCTGCGACGTCTCGGCGGTCAGCGGGTCGGCGGTAGCGGTCGCTCGATGGTCTGGCACAGCGCGCTGCTCCAGGCGTACGACGACCGGCTTCGTCTCGCCTGCCGCGCCCTCGACATCGCCGAGCACCTCGCCGAGCTGGAGGGCGTCGACCAGGAGATCGAGCGGGTCCGGGTGGAGGGCGTGCTGCACGCCGCCGGTCTGGCCCTTCCGGCGGCCCGTCCCGGGCAGCGGCAGCGGCACCGCTGACCCGCCCGCCGGTCACCGCCGTTCCGGTTGCCCGGTGGCCTGGGCAGCGGGTTGGGACCCGGTGTGAAGCACCGCGCGGCCCTGCTCGGCGGCGCGGACGATGCTCTCACTGATGAAGTCGAGGAAACGGGCGATGTTCTCCAGCCGGGCGGCGGCGGGGGTCTGCGGGCCGAGGATGGCGACGCCCTGGCGCGCGGTTGCGACGAGCTGGTCGTTGGCCCGGGCGCTGGCGATCGTCGCCTGGTAGAACAGCTCGTCGTCGACCACGTAGCGGTCGCGGCGGCGTTCGTCGCGTTGCCGGCGGACGAGGCTCTGACTCTCCAGGAAGGTGATCGCCTTGGAGATGGACGCCGGGCTGACCTGGAGGCGCTGGGCGAGCTGTGACGCGGTGAGGCTGGCCGAATCGGTGATGAACAGGTGGGTCAGGACCCGGGCCGCCATCTTGGGCAGGCCCGAAGCCATGAGGACCGTGGTGAACGTCTCCCCGTACTCCGCCACGGCCTCTGCGTCGCGTCCATGCTCCTGAGGGAGCGCGGTGGCCCCCGGTGAGGTGACTGTCCTGCGCCGCTGGGCGCGGTGTTCGGTGGCGCGGTGGGCCAGCTCGGCGCGGTAGGCGGTGGGGCCGCCGTTGCGCATCACCTCGCGGGTGACTGTCGACGTGGGACGGTCGAGGCGCCGGGCGATCTCCGCGTAGGGGAGGCTGTCGATCAGCCCCAGCGCAATCTGCTGGCGCTCCTGCTGACTGAGTCTGCCTCCCGGCATCACGATCTCCCCGGTGATTCCTGGTCGCGTCCGCTGACTGGCCCACCATAGCGTTCACCATCCGCCTGTTGCAACGGTTGCGACCTCCGTCGTTGCGTTATCTTTAGGATGATTGCAACACTTTATGTGCTCTGAGCTGGGTTGATACAACCTCATCGCAACATTGTGGTTGTAGTGAATTGGAAAGCAACGTAGCGTTTCCTGTGTTAGAAAGAGCTGCGAGCGCAGGAGAACACGATGCAGACGTTCGACACCCCCGCCCCCATCTCGGCCGTCCTCGACATCCCCGCCGGACGGATCCAGTTGATCGCCGCGGACCGCGCCGACACCGTCGTCGAGGTTCTGCCCACCGACCCCTCCAAGAAGCGCGACACCAGGGCCGCCGAACAGACCACCGTCGCCTACACCGACGGCGTCCTGCGGATCACGGCCTCGGCCTCCGGCAACCCGCTCGTCGGCCCGTCCGGGTCGCTGGAGGTGACCGTTCAGCTTCCCGCCGGCTCCACGATCGAGGCCAGGACCGCCAGCGCCGAACTTCGCGGCGTCGGGCGTCTCGGCGACATCGCCTTCGACGGGGCCTACCGCCAGATCAAGATCGACGAGGTCGCGAGCCTGCGGCTCACCGCGATCGACGGCGACGTCGAGATCGGCCGCCTCAACGGCCCCGCGGAGATCAGCACCGCCCGGGGCGACATCCGGATCGCCGAGGCCGTGAGCGGCGCCGTCGTGCTCAGCACCCAGTCCGGCGACATCTCGGTCGGTGCCGCCGCCGGTGTCTCCGCCGCACTCGACGCCGGCACCGGCCACGGTCGGGTCAGCAACGCCCTCAAGAACGACGGCGCCGCGACGCTCGAGATCCGCGCCACCACCTCCCAGGGCGACATCACCGCCCGGAGCCTCTGAACCCCACCACGACCAGGCGACAGGAGTACGACATGAACTCAGCTACCAGCTCCCCGTGGACCGGCATGGTGTCGGTCGACGACACGGCCCTGGCCGTCACCGACACCGGTGGCCCCGGCATCCCGGTGGTCTACCTCAACGGCCAGTTCGCCACCCAGGGCTACTGGCGGCGGGTCATCGCCGAACTGGGCACCGAGTTCCGGCACATCACCTACGACGAGCGTGCTCGCGGCAGGAAGTCGGAGCGCTCAGCCGACTACTCCTTCGAAGCTGCCGTCCGGGACGTCGACGCCGTACTCGCCGCTCGGGGGGTGGCCCAGGCGGTGTTGGTGGGCTGGTCCTACGGAGCGGTGGTCGGGGCGCACTGGGCCAACCGGAACCCGGAGCGTGCCCTGGGGGCGGTCCTCGTCGACGGCGCGTTCCCGCACGACTGGCTCGACGAGGCCATGGCGCAACGGATCCGCAGGATGTTCCGACGGATGAACCTGTTCATGCCGCTGCTCCGCCCGACCGGTCTGACCCCACGGATGAACGCCGACCAGATGGCGGACAGCAACATCGAACTGGGCGAACTTTCCCGCGAGCGCGAACTGGGCCCGGTGCTGGACGCCATCAGCGTTCCGGTGCGGTACGTCGTCGCCTCGGGAACGTCCCTCGGCAGTCGCGGGGACGAGCAGGAGCAGATCCGCGCCAGCCTCGACGCGGTGACCGCCCGCAACCCGCACATCACCATCGGGGCGAAGGTCGCCAGCAACCACGGTGCGATCCTCAAGAAGGACTTCCGCGCCGTCGCCGAAGCGGTACGCGGAGTCGCCGCTACACCGCGCCGATCTTGCAGTTTCGGTCGCCGAGATGGGCGGATTGCCCCCTAAGTCGAGGCAGAAAGTGCAAGATCGCGGGGCGGACCGTGTCGCTCAGGGAGCTGAGGTTCGAACGCTCGCGTTGACGGGTGACACAGGGTCACCCGTCAACGCGCGGCGTCAGGAAGATTCGCGGGCGGCCGGGCCGCTGCCGAAGAGCACGTCGTCCCAGCTCGGCAGCCTCTTGCGCGGCTTGCCGTTGGCGTCGGTGGACTCGCCGCCGGTGGCCGCCGCGGCACCCGTGCGGCGGGGCCGCAACACCGCCAGCGACGGCACGGCCGGCACCTCCTTGGGCGCGTCCGAGTCGTCGTCGAAGGCCGAGCCCTGGCCACCGCCGAGCAGCGCGGCGGCACCCCCACCGACCGGCCGCTGCCGGGGCGCGTCCGACCCGGCCAGGGCAGCCGGGGTACGCGGCTCCAGCCCACGACCCGACGAACCGCCGAGCGGACGGTCCAGGGAGGCGAGCAGGGCGTCACGGCCGGCCCGGATCGGATCACGGCCAGGGCGCGGGTGCTCGGACGCCGCCGGCAGACCGTGCCCGCCGCGACTCGGCTCGCCGCGCGACGGACCCGGCAGGGCGTGCCCGCCGCGCTCCGGTGCCGGCTCCTGGCCCAGGATCGGCGTGGGCCGCTCGGCGCACAGGTACTGCGCCATGTCGTCGTGCGGCGTGACCACCTGTCGGGCCTTGTCCATGTCCCAGATGGCCTGCGCGGTGGCCTTGCCCGACGGCCAGGTGGCGATGATCCGCCAGGTGCCGTCATCGCGCCGGTACGCGTCCCAGGAGATCTTCTCGGTGTCGATGCCGTGCTGGCTCAGCCGGCCGTTGACCACCTCGGCGAGCGGGGTGGGCTTCTCCGCGCCCTTGAGTCGGGTGCGCCGGGCGTGCTGGGCGAGCATCGCCCGCTCCTGCAACACCGGGCCGGCGTAGCGCAGCACGCGGTCGACCGGCACACCGGCGATCCGGGCGACGTCCTCCGCGGACTCACCGGAGCGGATGCGGGCCTGGATGTCCCGGGGGGACAGTGAGGGAATCGGGTCGACGGTGCTCGGTGCCACCGCGAGCGGCGGGGCACCCGGCTCCGGGTGCATCACACCGGCGATGCGTTCGTCGATGGGCAGGGCCAGGAGGCGCCCAACCTCGTCGGCGAGCACCAGCGCCTGGCCGTCCTCGGAGAGGGCGACGAAGCGTACTGGGCGCATAACGTTGCCTCCGTCCCGCTTCGCTGGCCGCACACCACGAGTCGGCCACCCAGGCGTCTCGGACCACCGTACGCGCATCTGTCTCGGGGTGGGGGAAGCGACACCCCGCATGTCGTGACTGAGCTGCGGCGATGATCACGGTCGGTGTCCGTGGAGGCCCCAACGGACACCGACCGTGACGAACGTCAGAGTCGCTCGACCACGTAGTCGATGGACGCGGTGAGCGCCTCGACATCGGCCGGCTCGACGGCCGGGAACAGCGCCACCCGCAGCTGGTTGCGACCGAGCTTGCGGTAGGGCTCGGTGTCCACGATGCCGTTGGCGCGCAGCGCCTTGGCGATCGCCGTGGCATCCACGCCGTCGGCGAAGTCGATGGTGGCGACCACGTTGGAGCGCAGCGCCGGGTCGGTGACGAACGGGGTGGCCACGCTGGACCGCTCGGCCCAGCCGTAGACCGCTGCGGCGCTCTCGGCGGTGCGCTTCGCCGCCCAGGACAGGCCACCCTGCGCGTTCATCCAGTCGGTCTGCTCGGCGGCCAGGAAGATCGTGGCCAGCGCCGGGGTGTTGTAGGTCTGCTCCAGCCGCGAGTTGTCGATAGCGGTGACCAGGTCGAGGAAGGCGGGGATGTACCGCCCGGACGCCTTGATCTCGGCGGCCCGGTCCAGTGCGGCCGGGGACATCAGAGCCAGCCACAGACCGCCGTCGGAGCCGAAGCACTTCTGCGGGGCGAAGTAGTAGACGTCGGTCTCACCGACGTTGACCTCCAGGCCACCCGCGCCGGAGGTCGCGTCGACAAGCAGCAGCGCGCCCTCGTCGGCGCCGGCCACCCGGCTGATCGGAACGGCCACACCGGTCGAGGTCTCGTTCTGCGGTGTCGCGTACGCGTCCACGCCGAACTCGGCGACCAGGGTCGGCGCGCTGCCCGCGTCGGACTTGCGGACGGTCGGCTCACCCAGGAACGGGGCGTCCTTGACCGACTTGGCGAACTTGGCGCCGAACTCGCCGAAGCTGGCGAACTGGGCCCGGTCGCGAATCAGGCCGAAGGTGGCGACCTCCCAGAACGCGGTGGTGCCACCGTTGCCGATGACCACCTCGTAGCCCTCGGGCAGCGAGAAGAACTCGGCGATGCCGGAGCGCAGCCGGGCAACCTGGTCACGGACCGTCTTCTGCCGGTGCGAGGTGCCGAGGTAGGTGGTCGCGACCTCGGCGAGGGCGGACACCGCCTCCGGGCGGACCTTGGACGGGCCGCAGCCGAAGCGTCCGTCGGCGGGCTTGATCTCATCGGGAATCCGGATGATCGGTGCGTCAGCCACGGTCTTGAAGATCCTTCCGCAAGGGCGAGGGCGGGCCCGGCGACACTGCCGGCCCTCATCCTCGCACCCGGACCGGACGACATGGACAAGGGCCCCTCCTCGACGCCGCACGTCGAGGAAGGGCCCCTTGTCCACCAGCTCAGACGCCGTGCGGGATGGCCGCCCAGCCCTCGACGTCGGACGGCTTGCGGGTCTCCGGGCCCATGTAACGGGCGGACGGGCGGACCAGCCGCTGCAGGCGCTTCTGCTCCAGGATGTGCGCGCTCCAGCCGCCCATCCGCGCGCAGGTGAACATCGAGGTGAACATGTGCGCCGGCACCTCGGCGAAGTCCAGCACCACGGCCGACCAGAACTCGACGTTGGTGGCCAGCACCCGGTCCGGGCGGCGGGCCTGAAGCTCGGCGAGGGCGGCCTTCTCCAGCGCCTCGGCGATCTCGAAGCGCGGCGCGCCCAGCTCCTTGGCCGTACGCCGGAGCACTCGGGCGCGCGGGTCCTCGGCACGGTAGACGCGGTGGCCGAAGCCCATCAACCGCTCACCACGGTCGAGGACGCCCTTGACGTAGCCCTCCGCGTCGCCGCTGCGCTCCACCGCCTCCAGCATGCTGAGCACCCGCGACGGGGCGCCGCCGTGCAGCGGGCCGGAGAGGGCGCCGATGCCCGACGAGATGCAGGCAGCCGCGTCCGCCCCGGTGGAGGCGACGATGCGAGCGGTGAAGGTGGACGCGTTGAGGCCGTGCTCGGCGGCCGAGATGAAGTACGCGTCGACTGCCTTGACGTGCCGCGGGTCCGGCTCGCCGCGCCAGCGCTTCATGAACCGTTCGACGATGGTCTGCGCCTTGTCGATCTCCTTCTGCGGGACCGCCGGCAGGCCGAGGCCGCGGGCGGACTGGGCGACGAAGGAGAGCGCGGTCACCGAGACCCGGGCGAGATCCTCGCGGGCCTGCTCGTCGGAGATGTCCAGCAGTTGGTTGAGACCCCAGTACGGGGCCAGCATGGCGACCGCGGACTGCACGTCGACGCGGATGTCACCGGAGTGCACCGGCACCGGGAACGGCTCCGCCGGCGGCAGGCCCGGCCCGAACCGGCCGTCGACGAGCAGCGCCCACACGTTGCCGAACGACACCTGGCCGATCAGATCCTCGATGTCGACTCCGCGATAGCGCAGCGCACCGCCCTCACGGTCAGGTTCGGCGATCTCGGTCTCGAAGGCGACGACGCCCTCCAGCCCGGGTTTGAAATCGGCCATGTCGCTCTCCTGGATCTGGTCGGTGCGCCCGATCGCTCATCCGGCCCGGATCGGCCGAGCGCCTTAGGCGACCCTCAGGGATGTGTTCGCAACATACTGCCTGCTGAGTAAGGGATACGCGACCCGCTGCGACTGTGCTGCACGCGACATCCCCGGACGCGCATTCTCCGTCCGGCTCAGTGAGACTGGGCAGGGCGGGCTGGTCAGCGCGGGAGGGTGCTGGTGGGGCCCCCGAGAAGGAGTGGGGACGTGACGGGCGACACACCCGCCCCGGCCGCGATGCGTAACGAGTACGCCGCGGACCTGGGCCTGACCGAGGCTGACCTGGCCGCCGACTGGCACACCCAGTTCGACAGCTGGTTCGCCGACGCGGTGGCCTTCGGGCTACCCGAACCGAACGCCATGGTGGTGGGCACCGCCGACCCGGCCGGCCGGCCGAGCGGGCGGACGGTGCTGCTGAAGGGGTACGACCCGGAGGGCTTCGTCTTCTTCACCAACCACCTGTCGCGCAAGGGCGTCGAGGCGACCGCCAACCCGTACGCCAGCCTGGTCTTTCCGTGGTTCTCCATGCAGCGTCAGGTGGTGGTCGCCGGACGGGTCACGCCGGTCGACCGCGCCACGAGCGAGGCGTACTTCGCCAGCCGGCCGCGCGGCTCCCAACTGGGTGCCTGGGCCAGCCCGCAGTCGCAGGTGGTGTCGGATCGGGCGGCGTTGGAGCAGCGGTACGAGGAGGCGGTCGAGCGGTTCGCCGACCAGGCCGAGATCCCGACCCCGTCGCACTGGGGAGGGCTGCGGGTCCAACCCGAGTCGGTGGAGTTCTGGCAGGGCCGGGCCGGCCGGTTGCACGACCGGCTCCGCTTCCGTCGCCTCGACGAGGGTGGCTGGATCGTCGAGCGGTTGGCGCCGTGACGGGTGTGCGGGAGACCCGGCCGCGCGCGGCGCGCCGCTGGGCGATCGACGTGCGTCCGCTGCGGGTTCCGGCGTACCGCCGGCTCTGGCTCGGCAACACGGTGGCGATGTTCGGCTTCCAGTTCACCGCCGTCGCGGTGCCGGTGGAGATGTACGCCCTGACCCGGGACTCGTTCTGGGTGGGCCTGCTGGGCGTTGCTGCCTTCGTACCGTTGCTGGTCTTCGGGCTCTGGGGTGGCGCGGTCGCCGACGCACGTGACCGGCGTGCGGTGCTGCTCGGCGGCTCATTGTTGCTCTGGGCATCCACTCTCGGGTTGCTGCTCCAGGCGGTGCTGGACGTGGGCAGCCCGGTGCTGCTGCTGGCGTTGATGGCGTTGCAGTCGGTGGCCTTCGCGATCAGCTCGCCGGCCCGTAGCGCCATGCTGCCCCGGCTGGTGCCGGAGGACCTGGTGGCGTCCGCCACCACCCTGAACTACACGACCTTCACCGCCGCCTCGGTCGCCGGCCCGCTCGCCGCCGGTCTGATCCTCTCCGCGTCGCCGGACACCACTGTGGTCCTTCCGATCGCCTACGGGCTGGACGCGGTGCTGTTCACCGCGATGCTCTGGGCGGCGCTGCGGCTGCCCTCGCTCCCGCCCGAGCCCAGCGCCGACGGCCAGGCCCGGCGTGCCGGTCTGGCCAGCGTCGTCGACGGGTTCCGCTACCTGGCCACCACTCCGGTCCTGTTGCTGTCCTTCGCGGTGGACCTGATCGCGATGATCCTCGCCATGCCACGGGCCCTCTTTCCGGAGATCGCGCACGAGCGGTTCGGTGGCGGTGGCTCGGTCGGTCTGCTCTACAGCGCCATCGCGATCGGCTCGATGATCGGTGGGTTGACCTCCGGCTGGATCGGCCGGCTCCGCCGGCAGGGGCTCGGCCTGGTGCTCGCTGTGGTCGGCTGGGGCCTGGCGATCGCCGCCGCCGGATTGGCCCACCAACTCTGGCTGATGGTCGTGCTGCTCGCCGTGGCCGGCGCCGCCGACCTGATCAGCGCGGTGCTGCGTCAGTCGATGCTGCTGGTCTACGCACCGGACCGGATGCGCGGCCGACTCCAGGGCGTGAACACGGTGGTGGTGGCGGGTGGCCCACGCCTGGGTGATCTGCGCGCCGGCACCATGGCCGCCGGGTTCGGTGGCGGGGTGGCCTGGGTGGCCGGTGGGCTCGCCTCCGCGGTGCTCGTGGTGGTGCTCGCTGTCGCGTTCCCGGCGCTGCTGCGCTACCGGGCGGCGACGGCGTCGAGCGACAACCGGACCTGACCGGTTAGTGTCGCCGGCATGGAAAGCCCCGATCCGCGCCCGTTCTCCGGCGCCCAGTGGACCATCTCCGCCGCCGGCCACGAGGCCGTCATCGTGGAGGTCGGCGGTGGGCTCCGGACGTACCGGCACGACGGTGTCGACCTGCTCGACGGGTACCAGACCGACGAGGTCTGCCCGGGTTGCACCGGGCAGGTGCTGGCACCGTGGCCGAACCGGATCCGCGATGGTCGCTACTCGTTCGACGGGCGGACGCACCAGCTTTCGCTGACCGAGCCGGAGCGGCACGTGGCCATCCACGGGCTGGTCAACTGGGTGCCGTGGCAGTTGCTGGAGCAGTCGGCGGACGCCGTGACGGTCGGATACGACCTGCCGCCGCAGCCCGGCTACCCGTGGCCGCTGCGGCTGCGCAGCCGGTGGAGCGTCGACGCGGACGGGCTGCGCGCCGAGCACGAGGTGACGAACATCGGCGGGGAGCTCGCCCCGTTCGGCTTCTCCGTGCACCCGTACCTGCAACTGCCGGGCGTCGCGGTGGATGACCTGGTGTTGCGGCTGCCCACCCGCAGCCGCGTGCTGGTGGACGGTCGGCTGCTGCCGGTGGGGGTCACCCCGGTGACCGGCACCGAGTACGACTGGACCAGCCCTCGCCGGATCGGCGCTGCCGTGTTGGACTCCTGCTTCGGCGAGGTGATCTCCGACGCCGACGGCGGTTCGTCGGTGAGCCTCGCCGCGCCGGACGGTTCGGCCGGGGTGAGCATCTGGGCGGACGCCGAGTTCGGCTGGTGGCAGGTGTTCACCGGGGACGCCCTCACCGGCGAGCGGCACCGCCGTTCGGTGGCGATCGAGCCGATGACCTGCCCACCGGACGCGTTCCGGTCGGGCAAGGACCTGCTCACCCTCAAGTCCGGCGCGACCTGGCGAGGTGCCTGGGGCATCCGCCCCGGCGCCTGATGGAGTTCGCCGAGGTCGTCCGCCGGCGGCGGATGGTGCGCAACTACGACCCGGACCGCCCGGTCCCGCCCGACGTGGTGGACCGGTTGCTCGACCACGCGGTCCGCGCGCCGTCGGCCGGCTTCGCCCAGGGCTGGGGTTTCCTGGTGCTGGAGGAGTTGGCCGATCGGGAGCGGTTCTGGGCCGCCACCACCCCGGAAGGCGGTGGGCGGGAGCGTTGGCTCGCGGGCATGCGCCGGGCACCCCTGATCGTGGTGCCGCACGCCAACGAGTCGGCCTACCTGCGGCGGTACGCGGAGCCGGACAAGGGCTGGACGGATCAGTCCACGGACCGGTGGCCGGTGCCGTACTGGCACGTGGACGCCGGCTTCGCGGCGTTGCTGATGCTGCTCACCGCGGTGGACGAGGGGCTGGGGGCGTGCTTCTTCGGCATTCCACCGCAGCGGCTCGCCGCCTACCGGGACGCGTTCGGCGTGCCGGCGGAGTACCAACCCATCGGTGCCGTCACAATCGGTTACCGTGCGGCCGACCATCGGTCACCATCGTTGCGCCGTGGACGTCGTCCAATGGACGAGGTGGTGCGGCGCGGTCGGTGGAACTGACGCGGACGTCCTGTTCGTCCGGTTGAGGATCGGACGAGCGATAGCGAAACTGACATCAGGGAGCAGAACGTAGCGTGCGCTGGGCGGCTAGGCTGGCACGGTCATCGGTGCCGCGCCGCGCGGTGCCCGCCGCGGCCCGGCTCGGCGCCGTCGGTCGGCCCGGCCACGGGGAGGGGAGCGTGCCGTCGTGATCTTCAGAGCGGTCCGGGACGGGCGTCCCTATCCGGAGCACAATCTGACGCTCAAGCAGTGGGCGGAGATCCCGCCGAGGCCACTGCGCCTGGATCAGATGATCACCACCAAGCGTGAGTTGGCGCTGGACAAGCTCCTCGCCGAGGATTCGACCTTCTACGGTGACCTCTTCCCGCACGTCGTGCAGTGGAACGGCGGGCTCTACCTGGAGGACGGGCTGCACCGAGCGCTGCGCGCAGCCCTCCAGCAGCGCAACCAGATCCACGCGCGGGTGCTGGTGCTCTCCGAGCCCATCGAGTGACGAGCCCTTCTTTCTCGCACTGAACCTTCGTTAGGGTGGCGTCCATGACCGCTGCGCTGGATCTGCTCGACCTGGACCCGTCGCTCAGCGAGGAGGAGCGGCAGATCCGCGACGTCGTCCGCCAACTCGTCGACGACCGGGTGCGACCCCGCGTCGCCGACTGGTACGAGGACGGTCGGGTGCCCGCCCGGGAACTGGCCCGTGAGTTCGGCAAGCTCGGCCTGCTCGGCATGCACCTGACCGGCTACGGCTGCGCCGGCGCCTCCGCTGTCGCCTACGGCCTGGCCTGCCAGGAGTTGGAAGCCGGCGACTCCGGCCTCCGCTCCCTGGTCTCCGTGCAGGGATCGCTCGCCATGTACGCCATCTGGCGCTACGGCAGCGAGGAGCAGAAGCAACGGTGGCTGCCGTCGATGGCCACCGGTGAGGCGATCGGCTGCTTCGGCCTGACCGAGCCGGATCACGGCTCCGACCCCGCCTCGATGACCACCCGGGCCCGCCGCGACGGCGACGACTGGGTGCTCACCGGCGGGAAGATGTGGATCACCAACGCCCCGATCGCGGACGTCGCGGTGATCTGGGCGCGCACCGACGGGGGCGTACGGGGTTTCGCCGTCCCCATGGACACCCCCGGCGTCACGGCCCGGGAGATCCGCCGCAAGATGTCGCTGCGCGCGTCGGTGACCGGCGAGATCGTGCTCGACGACGTCCGGCTCCCGGCCGACACTCAACTACCCGAAGCGGTCGGGCTCAAGGCACCGCTGAGCTGCCTCACCGAGGCCCGCTACGGCATCGTCTGGGGAGCGGTGGGCGCGGCCCGCGACTGCCTCGAAACCACACTGGCGTACGCGACCACCCGCACCCAGTTCGGTCGCCCCCTGGCCGGCTTCCAACTCACCCAGGCGAAGCTCGCCGACATGGCCGTCGAGTTGGTGAAGGGGCAACTGCTCGCGCTGCATCTGGGCCGGCTCGCCGACGCCCGGCGACTGCGGCCCGAGCAGGTCAGCGTGGGCAAGCTGAACAACGTGCGGGAGGCGCTGGCCATCGCCCGGCAGTGCCGCACCATCCTCGGCGCCAACGGTGTCTCCGGCGAGTACCCGGTGATGCGGCACGCCAACAACCTGGAGAGCGTGCTGACCTACGAGGGCACCTCCGAGATCCACCAACTGGTCATCGGGCAGCGACTGACCGGGCTCTCCGCGTTCGCCTGACCTGCTCGTTTGTCACTTCCTGGCGCTCGCCGCGCGACTGTCGTATCGGGGCCGTACCGTCATTGGCAGACGACGTGTCTGACGAGGACGGTGAGCGTGATGGCCCGCGACGCTGGCAGCAACGAGCCCACGAGAGAGTTCCCCGGTTATGCGACCGGTGACGATCTCAAGGCGCGGTCGACCGCGACACCCGGGTGGACCACGGATACGCCCGGTGGCCCCGGCGAGCCGGCCGGTCCCGGTGGCCCGACGAGCGGTGGCGATGGCCCCGTCGGTGGCGGTGGCGGTGGGGCGGCCCGCGGTCTGCTGCTGCTGCTCGGCGCCGCCGCGCTGGCCGTGGTCGTGCTGCTCGGCATCCAGGCGACCGGCATTCTGCCGGAGTTCCGCAACCCGTTCGCCAAGGAGCAGACCGACCGCAGTCAGCCACCGCTGCTGAAGTCGATCCAGGACCTCAGCCGCTACGTGGCCGCGGAGGGCAACTTCCAGGTCGTGGTCGACACGCAGAACGACAGGCGCAACGTTCCGGACTTCCTGCTCAACGAGCGCACCCTGTTCGTCGGGGCCGGCAGTGTCGAGGCGTACGTCGACTTCACCAAGATCGGTGAGGGCGCCGTCGTCCAGTCCGCCGACGGGAAGTCCGTCGAGATCAAGCTTCCCGCGCCGCAACTCGGTGAGACCAACCTCGACATGGAGAAGAGCTACGTCTTCGCCGAGCAGCGCGGTCTGCTCAACCGACTCGGTGACCTGGTCGGCAACGACCCCAACCGGCAGCAGCAGGTCTACAAGCTCGCCGAGGACCGGATCACCGCCGCCGCCCGGGACAGCGGGCTCTCGGCCCGAGCCGAGGAGAACACCCGCAAGATGCTGGAGGGGCTGCTCCGCTCCCTCGGCTACCAGCAGATCACTGTCACCTACGTCGCCCCCTGACCTGCCCTCCGTACGCCGAAGCGCCCGCCCCGACCTCCGTCGGAGCGGGCGCTTCCGCCTGGTGTCCCCTGGCTCACGGCCCGGAAGGGCCGGCGGCCGCACTCGCGCTGCCGGCGTGGCCGCGATTCGAGCAATCTTGGACAGTTTCCGTCATCAGATGACGGAAACTGTCCAAGATCTACGATTCCGTGGGGGTGTGGCGCGGGATCAGTGTCCGGTGGACGCGAGGTAGCGGTCCTCGTTCGGCATCAGCACCCACAGGATCAGGTAGACGATCACCTGCGTGCCGGGCAGCAGCAGCGACAGCAGGAACAGCAGCCGGACCATTCCGGCCGACATGCCGAACCGCCGCCCGAGGCCGGCGCAGACACCAGCGATCATGCGCCCCTCGCGGGGCCGGACCAGTTTGCGACTCATCGTCGTACTCCCACTCTGCGGCGGTGCGCCGCGTCTGCAATCCACGGTAGAAAGGGATGGCCACCTCGCCCTCGGTCCCGAGGATGAGCGGCGACCCGTGGACCCGTAGGTGCTTTACCCGGGCAACCCCTCGCTGACGCCTCCCCGGGCCGCCCGCCGCAGCCGGGCGGGGCGGGGCGTGGGGCGGGAGACGGTGGTCGGGTGTTCACGTCCCGGACCGGGTGGCGGGTGAGCTGGGCGGGTAGGCTGGCTGATCGGCCTTCCACACCCCGGGAGGCCGGCACCCATACCCCGGACGGTCACGAGCGGGGCCGCCAGACCGGCGGTCACGACCCGGCCGGGTCCCGTACGCCGGGACGACGGCGAGGAAGCGCAGCCATGATCAGTGTTTTCGACCTCTTCAGCGTCGGTATCGGGCCGTCCAGCTCACACACGGTGGGGCCGATGCGGGCCGCGCGGACGTTCGTCGGAGGGCTGAAGGCCGACGGGCTGCTCAGCGACACGGCGCGGGTGCAGGCCGAGCTGTTCGGCTCGCTGGGTGCCACCGGGCACGGCCACGGCAGTGGTCCGGCGGTGCTGCTCGGGTTGGCCGGCGAGTCGCCGGAGACCGTCGACACGGACACCGTCGGTCCTCGGGTCGAGCGGATCCGGGCCGAGCGGCGGATCAACATCCTCGACGCGCACGAGATCGACTTCGACCCGGATCGGGATCTGACGCTGCACCGCCGCCGGTCGTTGCCGTACCACCCGAACGGGATGACCTTCGCGGCGTACGACCGGGCCGGTGCCGTGCTGCGCAGCCGCACCTACTACTCGGTGGGTGGCGGGTTCGTGGTGGACGAGGCGGCTGCCGGGGCGGACCGGATCAAGCCGGACAGCACCGTGGTGCGGTACCCCTTCCTGACCGGGGCGCAACTCCTCGACGTCACCTCCCGCACCGGGCTGTCGATCAGCGAGGTGATGCTCGCCAACGAGCGTTCCTGGCGCAGCGAGGCGGACATCCGGGCCGGTCTTCTGGAGATCTGGCGGGTGATGCAGGAGTGCGTGCGCAACGGCTGTGAGCGCGACGGCGTACTCCCCGGGGGGTTGAAGGTCCGGCGGCGCGCGGCGGAGCTGCGGCGTGGCCTGGAGGCGGAGGCCGGGTCGGCCGACCCGTTGCACGCGATGGACTGGGTGACCCTGTTCGCGCTGGCGGTCAACGAGGAGAACGCCGCGGGTGGCCGGGTGGTCACCGCGCCGACCAACGGCGCGGCCGGGATCATTCCGGCGGTGCTGCACTACTACACCCGGTTCGTGCCGGCCGCCGATGACGAGGGCGTGGTGCGGTTCCTGCTGACGGCGGGCGCGATCGGTGTGCTGTTCAAGGAGAACGCCTCGATCTCGGGTGCCGAGGTGGGCTGCCAGGGTGAGGTCGGTTCGGCGTGCTCGATGGCGGCGGCGGGGCTGGCCGAGGCGCTCGGTGGCACCCCGGAGCAGGTGAAGAACGCGGCCGAGATCGGGATGGAGCACAACCTCGGGTTGACCTGTGACCCGGTGGGTGGCCTGGTGCAGATCCCCTGCATCGAGCGGAACGCGGTGGCTAGCATCAAGGCGATCACGGCCGCCCGGTTGGCGTTGCGCGGCGACGGGGTGCACAAGGTGTCGCTGGACAAGGTCATCAAGACCATGCGGGAGACCGGCGCCGACATGAAGGTCAAGTACAAGGAGACGGCGCGTGGCGGTCTGGCCGTCAACGTGATCGAGTGCTGAGTCCGGTCGATTCGGGGCAATCGTTCACCGACTGCTAACCTGTCGTCCGTTTCAGGAGGCGGGAGGCTGCGGTGACCTCTGGCGTCGCGGCGTTGTGGTCGCACCGCAACTCGCTGCGCATCCTGGTCAGGCGGGATCTCGCGGTCAAGTACCAGCAGTCGGTGCTGGGCTACTTCTGGTCGTTGATCGAGCCGCTCGGCATGGGCGCCATCTACTGGTTCGTCTTCGGGGTGCTCTACTCCCGGGACACCGGTCGGCACCTCGGTGAGGCGGCCGGGTCGTACCCGTTGTTCCTGATCACCGGCATCTTCGCCTGGATGTGGACCAGCTCCGCGCTGAGTGAGGCGACGAACGCGTTGACCGGCCAGTCCCGGCTGATCACCACGATGAACGTGCCGCGTCAGGTGTTTCCGATCGGCCGGGTCACCGGCCGGTTCGCCGAGTACGCGGCCGGCCTGCCGATCCTGATCGCCATCGCGGTGATCTACGCGGTGCACGGCCGGATCCACCCGGGTTGGTCGCTGCTCTCGTTGCCGCTGGCGGTGGCCGTCCAGGCCGTCCTGCTGACCGGGCTCGCCCTGCTCCTGTCCGCGTGGAACGTGCTGATGCGCGACGTGGAACGGCTGATGCGACTGATCATCCGGGTGCTCTTCTACGCCACGCCGATCATCTATCCGCTCAGCCTGGTCCGGGAGTCCGGGCTGCCCGGCTGGCTGAAGGTGGTGTACGAGCTGAACCCGCTGGTCGGGATCTTCCAGCTGCACCACGCGGTCTGGTACCCGGACGAGTTCCCGGACGCCCGGCTGCTCGCCACCACGATCGTCGGCAGCCTTCTGGTGCTGGCCGCCGGTTGGTGGTCGTTCCGCCGGTTGGAGCCCGCCGTGCTCAAGGAGCTGTGAGGTGGCCGCGCCGATCATCGAGGCCGACGGCCTGGGCATACGGTTCGTCCGTAACCGTCGCCGTCAGCTCCGCCTGCGGGAGTTGTTCATCCACCGGGGCTCCCGTGGCGCGCTGCCCGGCCAGTTCTGGCCGTTGCGGGACGTGTCGTTCACAGTGCAGCCCGGCGAGACCGTCGGGGTGATCGGGCGCAACGGCACCGGCAAGAGCACCCTGCTGCGGCTGATCGCCGGGGTGCTCATCCCGGACGAGGGCGGCATCCGGGTGAACGGCGCGGTGGCGCCGTTGCTGGAGTTGTCCGCCGGCTTCTCCAACGACCTGACCGGGCGGGAGAACCTGCACCTGGTCGGTGGGCTGCACGGACTGTCGACGAGCTACCTGAAGCGGCACTTCGACGAGATCGTCGAGTTCGCCGGTGAGCAGGTGGAACGGGCCATCGACACGTCGGTGCGGCACTACTCGTCGGGGATGAAGGTGCGGCTGGGCTTCGCGATCATCTCGCACCTGCCGCACCCGATCCTGCTGATGGACGAGGTGACCGCGGTCGGGGACGCGGAGTTCCGCAAGAAGTGTTACGCGACGATTGATCGTCTGCTCGGGGAGGGGCGCACGCTGGTGCTGGTGTCACACAACGAAAAGGACCTGACCCGGTTCTGTCGTCGGGGGTTGTACCTCGACGCGGGCCGGTTGACGCTCGACGGCACCATCGCCGAGGCGCTCGACGCGTACCACGCAGCGGTTCCGCGGTGACGCTCGCGATCGTGCTCGCCGCCGGAACGTCCGCGGCGGGCCTCACCACGGCGACAGGTGAGCCGCTGGCCGACCGGCTGGCCGCCCAGTTGCGGCTGGCAGGGGCGGACCAGGTGCGCTTCGCCGCCACCCTCGACGAGTTGTCCGACCTGGTCACCACCGCGACCGCCCCGGTGCTGGTCACCGGCACCGACCTGGTCGCGCACACCGCCGTACTGCGGCACCTGGCCACCAGCCCGGTGGGCCCCACCGTGGCGCTGGTGCTCGGCGACCCGCCGGTGCCCGGTCGGACCGCGGTGCGCGAGGAGCGCGGCCAGGTGGTCGACGCCGGCGCGTTGGACGCCCTCGACGGGGCCGCCACCGGCGTGTTCGGCGGCGCGCTGCGGGTCGGCGTGGACGACCTGCCGACCCTCGCGGCCGCCGCCCGGGCCGCCGCGTCCGGGATGCTTCCCGTCGCCGCGCCGATCGGCCCGGCCGGAGACGTGGCGCCGCTGCCGGCGACCGGCGGGGTCGGGGCCGGCGGGTCGGTGGCGGCCGGTGGCCCCGGGTCCGCCGTGGACCGGCTCTTCGCGGGCCTCACGGCGCTCGGCACCCTGGTCTTCGCCCAGCGGGTACGCCTGCTCGTCGCCCACCGGGTCGAGGACCCGGCCGGGCTGACCGCTGCCGAGGCGGCGGTGACCGCTGTCGACGAGGACCGGGCCGAGTTGCGGCTGTCGGTGAAGGAGAAGGACGACTTCTTCTCCACCTACTTCGTCAGCACCTGGTCGCCGTACCTGGTCCGGCTCTCGGCCCGGCTCCGGCTCACCCCGACCGGGGTGACGGTGATCTCGGTGCTCTTCGCGCTTGGCGCGGCGGTGCTGTTCGGGGTCGGTGGGCGGCCCGCGCTGGTCGGTGGCGCGGTGCTGCTCTACCTCGGCTTCGTGCTCGACTGCGTCGATGGCCAGCTGGCCCGCTACACCCGGCACTTCAGCGCCTGGGGTGGCTGGCTGGACACCATGGCGGACCGGGCCAAGGAGTACCTGGTCTACGCCGGGTTGGGCTTCGGTGTGAGCCACGCCGGGCTGGGCAACGGGTGGGCGCTCGCCATCGCCGCGATGACGTTGCAGACCGTCCGGCACATGACCGACACCTGGTACGGGGTGCTGCACGACGAGGCGGCCCGCCGCCCGCGTACGGCCACGAACGCCAGCGGCGGGATCGGCGACCGGCTCAACGCCGCGTCGACCCGGGTGCAGGCGGACACCGGGTCGGTGTCGTACTGGCTGAAGCGGACGGTGGTCTTCCCGATCGGTGAGCGGTGGGCGCTGATCGCGCTGACCGTGGCGCTGTTCAACCCACTGGTCAGTTTGATCGCCGTGCTGGTCTGGGGGGTGCTGGCATTCGCGTACACCGGGGCGCTGCGGACCCTGCGGGCCAGGTGGATGTGGGTGCCGGTGCTGGACACGGTCGACGCCACCCTGCACCGCGACGACGGGCCGTTGGCCCGTTGGCTGCCGGTGGTCCGCCCGATGGGACCGCTGACCCTGGCGGTCATCGCGGCGCTCGGCCCGGCGGTGCTTCTGGTAACGGCGCTGCTGAGCGACGCCCCGGACGGGCTGCGCTGGGCGGTGCCGGTGGCACTGCTGGCGCTGCTCATCGGTGGCCTCGGGGCCGGTGCGGCGCACAACGGCCCGTTGGACTGGCTGGTGCCCGCGGCGTTGCGAGCCGCCGAGTACCTGTTCGCCATCGCGGTCGGGGTGGTCGGTGCGGCACCCGGCTGGCTGATCTTCGGGTACGTCTTCGTGCTGACCGTGCACCACTACGACCTGACCGCCCGGCTGGAGAAGCGGCAGGCGGCACCGCCCCTGCACGCGGCGACGCTGGGCTGGGACGGGCGTTCGGTGCTGCTGGCCCTCGCGGCGATCGCCGGTATTGCGGGTATCGGACTGGCTACACTCGGTGCGTACCTTCTCGTGGTTTTCGTGGTGAGCGTCGTCCTGGCCTGGTTCGTGCGACCGGCCCGTAGCGCGCGGGCGTCGGTGGCGCCGGCGGGCGCTGGAGGTGCCGCGCCGCGCTGACGGAGGGCGGCCGGATGACTCTGATCAGCTTCGTGGTGCCGGCCTTCCGGGTGCAGGGATACCTGCGGGAGTGCCTGGACTCCATCCTCGGTCAGCCGGAGACCGACATCGAGGTGATCGCCGTCGACGACTGCTCGCCGGACGCCAGCGGCGACATCATCGACGAGTACGCGGCCCGCGACCAGCGGGTCCACTCGGTCCGGCTGCCGGAGAACGTCGGCCTCGGTCCGGCCCGGAACATCGGGCTGGACCGGGCCGTCGGCGAGTACGTGTGGTTCCTCGACGGCGACGACTGGCTGGCCCCGGAGTGTCTGACCGAGGTCGCCGAACGGTTGCGGGTGACCCGCCCGGACGTCCTGCTGGTCGACCACGTCCGCACCCACTGGAACGACACCGCCACCCGCAGCGCGATGGCCGAGGTGTTTCCGGAGTCCCCGGGGCCGGGCACCTTCCGCCTGCGGGACCGGCCGCAGGCGATGCACCTGCTGCACACCGCGTGGAACCGGCTGGTCCGGCGGGAGTTCCTCGACGACCTGGGGTTGCGTTTCGCGCCCGGCTGGTACGAGGACGTCTCCTTCAGCTACCCGGTGCTGATGGCCGCGCACCGGATCGGCGTACTCGATCGGGTCTGCGTCAACTACCGCCAGCGCCGCGCCGGCGCCATCACCCGGACCCGGGGTGACCGGCACTTCGAGGTGTTCCCGCAGTGGCACCGGGTCTTCCATCTGATGGATTCGTGGGGGCCGGCGACGGAGGCCCTGCGGCCGGCGGTCTTCGAACGGATGATCTGGCACTACCTGACCGTGCTCGGCAACGGTCAGCGGATCGCGCCGGAACTTCGGGAGGCGTTCTTCGCGCAGATCACCGCCGACTACGAGCGCTGGCTGCCGCCCGGCGGTTATCCGGTGCCGGACGGCGTCGAGGGGATCAAGCACAAGCTTGTCGCCTCCGGCCGGTGGCGCACCTTCAGCGCGTTGCGGGCCGCCAGCCGGGCCCGCGACGCCGCCCGTCGGCGGGCCCGCACCGCGCGGCGCACTGTCGGCCCGGTCGCCCGGCGCGGTGCCCGGCTGACCCGGGACGGGCTGCTGCGTGAGTACTACCGGGCCGAGTTGCGGCGGCCGGTCGACCCGACGCTCGCGGTGTACGCGGCGTACTGGTACCGGGGCTACTCCTGCAACCCGGCGGCCATCTACGAGGTCGCCCGCCGGTTGGCGCCGGGGGTGCGCGGGGTGTGGGTGGTGCGCCGGGACCGGGTGGAGGCCGTGCCGGCCGGAGTGGAGTACGTGGTGGCCGGCACACCGGCGTACTACCGGGTGCTCGCTCGCGCCCGGTGGCTGGTCAACAACGTCAACTTTCCGGACTTCGTCCGCAAGCGACCGGAACAGGTGCACGTGCAGACCCACCACGGCACGCCGGTCAAGGTGATGGGGCTTGATCAGCAGCGCCACCCGATCGGCGCGGGCCGGATGGACTTCGCCGGGCTGCTGCGCCGGGTGGACCGGTGGGACTACAGCGTCAGCGCCAACAGCTTCTCCACCCAGATGTGGGACCGGGCGTACCCGGCCTCGTACACCACGCTGGAGGTGGGGTACCCGCGCAACGACCGCCTGGTCACCGCGGGCCCGGACGAGGTGCGCCGACTCCGCGCGGAGTTCGGCCTCGACCCCGATGAGCAGGTCGTCCTGTACGCCCCGACGCACCGCGAGCACCTGCCCGGCTACCGGCCGCCGTTCGACCCGGACCGGTTCGTCAAGGCGCTGGGTGACTCGGGCCGGTTGCTGATGCGCAGCCACTACTTCCACGACCGTGATCGCCGCCCCGGCCAGCCGAGGGACTGGGAGCGGGTTCGTGACGTCAGCGGCCACCAACGGGTGGAGGATCTGTACCTGGTGGCGGATGTGCTGGTCACCGACTACTCGTCGGCCATGTTCGACTATGCGGTGTTGGACCGGCCGATCGTGCTCTACACCCCGGACTGGGAGGCGTACCGGCTGGCCCGCGGGGTCTACTTCGACGTCACCGCCGAACCGCCGGGTGCGGTGGCCTCCACTTTCGCCGATCTGCTCGATGTGTTCCGCACCGACGGTGTGCGCTCGGACGCGGCGACCAAGGCCCGCGAGCATTTCCGGGCCCGGTTCTGCACGTTGGACGACGGGCGGGCGGCGGAGCGCGTGGTGCGGCGGGTGTTCCTCGGGGAACCGGACGAGCGGCCCACGCGCTGCTGATCGCGATTTCTGTCGCGTAATAGCAGTGTCATCGATCGAACATGAGACGTTTACCCGATGTCACAAACCCATGATCCTGGTCACAGTCTTGGGGGGTTCGGCCTACGCGCTGGGGGGGAAGACGGTGAGCACCGTCACGCTCAAGGATGTGACCAAGGTTTTCCGAGATGGCACATTGGCCGTCGACAGCATCAACCTCGATGTGAACGACGGCGAGTTCATGGTGCTGCTCGGGCCTTCCGGGTGCGGCAAGTCGACAGTGCTGCGAATGATCGCCGGGCTGGAGGAGCCGACCACCGGTGCGGTGATGCTCGACGGGGAGTTGGCGAACGACCTCCCCCCACGCGACCGCAGGATCGCCATGGTCTTCCAGGACTTCGCCCTCTACCCGCACATGACGGTCGGCGACAACATTGCCTTTCCGCTGCGACTGGCCGGGGTCGAGCCAGAGCCGAGGGGCGAGCGGGTCAGCGACGTGGCGAGCGCGCTGGGCATCGGTGACGTGCTGGCCCGCAAGCCCGGTCAGCTCTCCGGCGGGCAGCGGCAGCGGGTGGCGATGGGCCGTGCGATCGTCCGCCGGCCCGGCCTGTTCCTGATGGACGAGCCGCTGTCCAACCTGGACAGCGGCCTGCGCGCCGAGTTGCGCGCGGAGATCTCCGGCCTGACCCGCGAGCTGGGCGTCACCACTGTCTACGTCACGCACGACCAGGCCGAGGCGCTCACCATGGCCGACCGGGTGGCGATCATGCGCCGCGGCGTGCTCCAGGACGTGGGCACACCAACCCAGGTGTACGGGCGGCCGGCGACGCTCTACGTCGCGGCGTTCCTGGGCAGCCCACGGATGAACCTGCTGGAGGCGTCGGTCTACGTCCATCTCGACCGGTACGTCACGCTCAACCTCGGTGACCAGTCGCTCTACCTGCCCTGGAACGACATCCGCAGTCGGGCGGTGGCGCACTACCACGGTGAGCGGATCGTCGTCGGCATGCGGGCCGAGGCGCTCACCCCGGTCGCACCGGACAGCCCCGGCGACGTGCTGCGCGGGCGGATCCGCTACCTGGAGCACCACGGGCACGAGTCGCTGGCGTTCCTCGACATCGGCGCGACCGCGATCGTGGTCGACGAGATGGGTGCCCCGCTCGAACCGCCGCCGGTCGGCCAACGCGGCCTACGCCGCTTCGGCTCGGTGATGCAGCGGCTCACCGGCAAGCCGGTGGACGCGCAGGAGGCTCCGCCCAGTGGCGTCCAGACCAGCGTGCTTCCCGATCCGGGCCGGCACCACCGCCGCCCGGCGGAGCTGGCGGTGCGGCTGGCACCGTACCCGGCGGTCAGCGCCGGTCACCCGCTCGCCGTCTCGGTACGGATGGACGCGCTGCACTTCTTCGACGAGCGTGGCGACCGGATCGACGTGGGTTGGCGCTGACGACGTCCGACCGTGCCCTGGCGGCGAGATCGCTGGTTGCCGGCCTGGTTACCGGTGAGTAACGTCATGCCATGACTATCGACTCCCGCCAGGTGGCGGCCGGCATGCTGGAAGCGGTGCCGTTCGCTCGCACGCTCGGTATCGAGTTCGTCGAGGTGGCACCCGAGGCGGAGGGCGGCGTGCGGGCAGTCGTCCGGCTGCCCGACTCGGCGGCCACCCACAACCACATCGGCGGGCCGCACGCCGGTGCCATGTTCACCCTCGGCGAGACGGCCTCCGGCGCGGTCGTGCTGGCTGCCTTCGGGCAACTGCTCGACCGGGCCGTGCCACTGGCCGTCCGGGCCGAGATCGCCTACCGGAAACTCGCCATGGGTCCGGTGCTGGCCACCGCGCGACTCGGCCGGCCGGCGGCCGAGGTGACCGAGGAGTTGGCCGCCGGTCGACGACCGGAATTCCCCGTCGCGGTCCAGATCACCACCGAGGACGGCAAGCCGACCTCGGAGATGACAGTGATCTGGACGCTGCGACCGAACTGAAACGCCTCAGGGCGGCCGAAACGGGTTTGCGTGCCCAGCAGGGTGGATAGATTCGTACCGTGCTGGGCCTACCTGCTCACGTGACCGCCTGTCTCTTCGACCTGGACGGTGTGCTGACGCAGACCGCCCGCGTACACAACGCCGCCTGGACGCAGACGTTCGACGAGTTCCTCCGTCAGCGCGCCACGACCTCCGGCGAACCGTTCCAACCGTTCGATCCGGGCCCGGACTACAACCGCTACGTCGACGGCCGCCCCCGGGCCGACGGCGTGCGGTCGTTCCTCGCCTCCCGAGGGATCGTGCTGCCCGAGGGCAGCCCGGACGACCCGCCGGAGGCGGAGACCGTCAACGGCCTGGGCAACCGCAAGAACGTCCTGCTGCTGCACCGTCTGCGTACCGCAGGCGTCGAGGTCTACCCGGGCTCGGTGCGGTATCTGAAGGCGGCGACCGCCGCCGGGCTCCGCCGAGCCGTGGTCACCGCCAGCGCGAACGGGGGCGAGGTGGTCGCCGCCGCCGGGCTGGAGCCGCTGCTGGAGGCCCGGGTGGACGGGATCGTCGCCCGCACGCAGGGGCTGCGCGGCAAACCACACCCCGACTCGTTCCTCGCCGGAGCCAGGCTGCTCGGCGTCGACCCGACGCAGGCCGCCGTCTTCGAGGACGCGCTCTCCGGGGTGGCCGCCGGCCGTGCCGGTGGCTTCGGCTACGTGGTCGGCGTCGACCGGGTCGGGCAGGCCGACGAGCTGCTGGCCCACGGTGCCGACATCGTGGTGACCGACCTCGCCGACCTGCTCGACGGCGCGAACCCCCCGGCGCCGAACCGCACCGCCACCGACCCGCTCGCCGCCGAACGAGGCTCCGGATGATTCGGGAGCGCGCCTACCCGGTCGAGCCGTGGCACGTCCGGGAGACCCGGCTGGACATGGACGTGCTGGCCCAGTCCGAGTCGGTCTTCGCGCTCTCCAACGGGCACGTCGGCCTGCGGGGCAACCTCGACGAGGGCGAACCGCACGGCCTGCCCGGCACCTACCTCAACTCGTTCTACGAGCTGCGTCCCCTGCCGTACGCGGAGGCGGGCTACGGCTTCCCCGAGTCCGGGCAGACCATTGTCAACGTCACCAACGGCAAACTGATCCGGCTGCTGGTCGACGACGAACCGCTCGACGTGCGTTACGGCGAGCTGATCGCCCACGAGCGGATCCTCGACCTGCGGGCCGGCACGCTGCACCGGGAGCTGCACTGGCGCTCGCCCGCCGGCCGGGAGGTCAAGGTCCGCAGCACCCGTCTCGTCTCCTTCACCCAGCGGTCCGTGGCCGCCATCAGCTACGAGGTGGAGGCCGTCGACGGCCCGCTGCGGCTGATCGTGCAGTCCGAGTTGGTGGCGAACGAATCGTTGCCCGCGCAGAGCAAGGACCCTCGGGTCGCGGCGGTGCTGGAGTCGCCACTCCAGGCCGAGGAGGAGCTGACCACCCCCGACGGCGGCCAGCTGATCCACCGCACGAAGGTCTCCGGATTGCGGGTCGCCGCCGCCATGGAGCACGAGGTGCACGGCCCGGACCACACCACCATCGAGTCCGAGGGTTACCAGGACTGGGTGCGGACCACTATCGCCTGCGTGCTCCAGCCCGGCGAGAAGCTGCGGGTGATCAAGTATCTGACGTACAGCTGGTCGAGTCGCCGGTCCCTGCCGGGGCTGCGCGACCAGGTCGGCGCGGCACTGGCCGGTGCCCGGCTCGACGGATGGGACGGGCTGCACCGGGAGCAGCGCAACTACCTCGACGCGTTCTGGGACGCCTCCGACGTGCTGGTCGAGGGCGACCCGGAGGTGCAGCAGGCGGTTCGGTTCGGGCTCTTCCACGTGTTGCAGGCCGGCGCGCGGGCCGAGCAGCGGCCGATCTCGGCGAAGGGGCTGACCGGCCCCGGCTACGACGGTCACGCCTTCTGGGACACCGAGATGTTCGTCCTTCCGGTGCTCACGTACACCCAGCCGAGCGCGGTGCGCAGCGCGTTGCAGTGGCGACACAGCACGCTGGATTCGGCGCGGGAACGCGCCGAGACGCTCAACCTCAAGGGCGCCGCCTTCCCCTGGCGCACCATCGGAGGCCCGGAATCATCCGGGTACTGGCCGGCCGGAACGGCAGCCTTCCACATCGCCGCCGATATCGCCGACGCCGTGCGCCGCTACGTGATGGTCACCGGGGACACCCAGCTGGAACGGGAGATCGGGCTGGAGCTGATGGTGGAGACCGCCCGGCTGTGGCGCTCGATCGGCCACCACGACCGGCACGGGCAGTTCCACATCGACGGTGTCACCGGCCCGGACGAGTACACCGCGGTGAAGAACGACAACGTCTACACCAACCTGATGGCGCAGCGGAACCTGCTGGCCGCCGCCGACGTGGTCATGCGCCACCGGGACGAGGCGTTCCACCTCGGCGTCACCGACGAGGAGGCCGCGAGCTGGCGCGACGCCGCCACCTCCATGCACGTCCCGTACGACGGTGAGCTCGAGGTCCACCAGCAGGTGGAGGGCTTCACCCGACTCCAGGAATGGGACTTCACGCACACACCGGCGGAGAAGTACCCGTTGCTGCTGCACTACCCGTACTTCGAGCTGTACCGCAAGCAGGTGGTGAAGCAGGCCGACCTGGTCCTCGCCATGCACTGGCGGGGAGACGCCTTCACGCCCGAGGAGAAGGTGCGCAACTTCCTCTACTACGAGCGCCGCACCGTACGCGACTCGTCGTTGTCGGCGTGCACCCAGTCGGTGCTCGCCGCCGAGGTGGGCCACCCCGAACTCGCGCACACCTACCTGCGTGAGGCCGCGTTGATGGACCTGCACGACCTCAACGAGAACACCCGCGACGGCGTACACATGGCGTCGTTGGCCGGCGCGTGGCTCGCCCTGGTCAGCGGGTTCGGCGGTCTACGCGACCACGACGGCGAGCTGTCCTTCGCCCCCCGGCTATCCAGCCGACTCAGCCGGTTGGAGTTCTCGCTCCAGTGGCGGGGGTTGTCGCTGCGGGTGGATGTCCGGCCGCACCAGACGACGTACTCGCTGCGACACGGCGGCCCGGACGACGTGGTGGAGCTGCGCCACCATGACCAGGTGCTGCGGGTGACCTGCGACGAGCCGGTGACGGTACCGGTGCCGTCGGCCGAGCCGTCCGGCCCGCCGCCCGAGCAGCCACCGGGCCGGTCCCCGCTGCTGCGGTTGCCCGAACGCGAACAGTGACGGGCGGGGTGGGAGTCTTCCCGCCCCGCCCGCCCACGCTGTTGATCGAACCGGCCTGCCGGCCGAAATTGATCAGACCGGCTCACCGGTCGACGGACGCCCAATCGCGTCCCGGGGCGCCGCCGCCTTCGGGTCGTCGGGCAGCCGGGCCGAAGCGGCCTGGTCGCCGAAATCCTGGTCCCCGACGTCCTGGTTGCGGTCGGCGTCCTGTTCACGCTGGGTTCGCTCGGTCAGCTGCTGCTGCCGGGAAATCTGCTGCTTGGCCATGGCGATCCTCGCGATCCGTCGGGGCGCGGCTGCGCCGACACGGTCTGCGGTCGCTCGTCGCGTACCCGGCGCCCCAGCCGACAAACGCGGCCCGGCCGCGGGCGCACGGCCCCGGGTGAACGCCGTCGCGGCGCGCGTGCCCGGCGGCGGGCGGGGTACCCGGGCCACCGGCGAGTACGCGGAGGTGGGGCATGGACGAGCAGCGCAGCGTGACCATTCCGGTCGGGGACGCCCAACTCCCCGCCGACCTGACGCTGCCCGCACAGCCGGTCGGCGTGGTGCTGTTCGCGCATGGCAGCGGCAGTTCCCGGCACAGCCCGCGCAACGTGGCGGTGGCCCGGACGCTGAACGACAGTGGGCTCGGCACGGTGCTGGCGGACCTGCTCACCCCGGCCGAGGACGAGGTGGACGCGCGAACAGCCGAACTGCGCTTCGACATCGGGCTGCTGGCCAGCCGGCTGGCCGGGATCGTCGACTGGCTGGCCGTCGAGCGTCCTGCCGGCGATGCGCCGATCGGTCTGTTCGGGGCCAGCACGGGTGCTGCCGCTGCCCTGGTCGCGGCGTCGTCCCGCGCCGACCGGGTGGCCGCAGTGGTCAGCCGGGGTGGTCGGCCGGACCTGGCCGGGAACGCGCTGGCCCAGGTGCGTACCCCGACGTTACTGCTGGTCGGCGGGCTGGACGAAGAGGTGGTCACGCTCAACGAGCGGGCGCTGGCCGAGTTGGGGGAGGTCGGCGAGTTGCGGGTGATCCCCGGCGCCACCCATCTCTTCGAGGAGCCCGGCACCCTTGAGCAGGTCGCCGATCAGGCTGGCATGTGGTTCACCACGCACCTCGTTCGGTGATGATCACTCCGAGGGCAGGAGAGCCGAGGCCGAGCGGCGCTGTTGGACGGTGTCGATGACGCGCCAGAGGACGGCGGTGATCGGGACGCTGACGAAGGCGCCAGCGATGCCCGCGATCAGCGTGCCGGCGGTGACCGCCACCAGGATCACCGCCGGATGCAGTCGGACCTGCCGCTTCATGACCAGCGGCTCCAGCAGGTTGCCCTCGATCTGCTGCACGGCGATCACCGCCGCGAGGGTGAGCAGCGCTGTGGCCGGCCCGTTGGCGGCCAGCGCCACCAGCACCGCCACCGCGCCGGCCACCGTCGCCCCGATGATCGGCACGAACCCACCGAGGAACGTGATCAACGCCAGCGGCAGGGCGAGTGGCACCCGCAGCACCACGAGAGCCAGCCCGATGCCCAGCGCGTCGATCGCGGCGATGAACATCGTGCCCCGGCTGTACGCGCCCAACGTCTGCCAACCGTTGCGGCCGGCCTCGGCCAGCACGGGTTGGTTCGGGCCGGACACCCGGGACAGCACCCAGTGCCACATGGACCGGCCGTCCTTGAGCAGGAAGAAGAGCAGCACCAGAGCCAGCAGCGCGGAGCCGAACACCTCGGTGGCGGTCCGGGCGCCGGCCACCGGATCCGGTGAGCTGCCGCTGAGCCCCTCCCGGGCCTGGTCGACCAGCCGGTTCAGCTGGGCCTCGCTGACCGGCAGGGTGGACGTCACGAAGTCCCGGCTGCGTTCGACCCCCTGCGTCAACTCCTGGCTGAGCTGATCGAACTGGCTGGCGGTCAGGTTCCACACCAGGGCGCCGACGCCGACCAGGATGCCGAGCAGCAGCAGTACGGTGCAGAGCGCGGCCAGCGCCGCCGGCAGGCGCAACCGGCGCAGCAGCAGCAGGACCGGATCCAGCAGTGCGGTGAGGAAGATGGTGGCGGCCAGCGCGATGGCCAGCGGCGCCAACAGTACGGCGATCCGGCCGAGCAGGTACAGCCCGGCGGCGATCACCACCAGGCAGGCGCTCCACAACACGGCGGTCCGGACCAGCCACGGCAACGCCGCCCAGGTCTGGCGCGGCCCGGGGCCGCCTGTCGGTCCGGGTACCTCTGCGGCCATGTCGGTCCTCCTCGATGTCGACGAGGTCGGTACCCGGTCGGTCGTGCCCCGACACCCGAATCGCTGGCCGACGCCCGCGCGATCGTACGTCGACCGGAGTGACGCGGGTGGGCGTTCGCCGATCACGTCCGGACCGGCGGCGTTTGCGTGGTCCGGCCGAGGGAACGCGAAGGGGACGGACCGGACTGAGGAGGAACGCCATGGGTGACTTCATGGACAAGGCCAAGGACTTCGCGGACAAGCATGACAAGCAGGTCGACCAGGGTGCGGAGAAGGCCGGCGACATGGCCGACAGGCGCACCGGCGGCAAGTACGGCGATCAGATCGACAAGGGCGTCGACCAGGCCCAGGCGCGCACCGGTGAGGGCGATCAGGTCCGCTGACTAGCCGCGTTTCTCCCGGGCCGCCGAACCTCGGCGACCCGGGAGTGCCAGGTCCGGATGGTGTGGGTCAGCGCTTGTCGCGTAGCTCGTCCATCGAGGTCGGCCGGCCGCTCAACGCGTCGCGCAGCCGGTCGACCAGGCCGATGCCGGGGGCGAGCAGCTTGTTCGCCGGTGGGTGCTCCGGGCTCCCCGGGTGCGGCCGGGTCGGCCCGATCTCCTTGATCACCGTCACCCGGGCCGCGATCTCGACCAACTCCTCCCGGGCCGTCGCCGCGCGCAGCCGCGGAAAGAGTTCCTTCTCCTCGTCCGCCACGTGGTGTCGGACGGTGCTGGTGAGGTGGGCGAGCAGTTCGTCGAAGCGGGGGTCGGACGGGTCGGCTGACTCCAGCTCCTTCATGGTCCGCTCGGCGTCGGCGTGCTCCGCGATCTCCCGGTCGGCGATCTCGTTGCCGTCGGGCAGCACCTTTCGGGCGATCGGATACACGTACGCCTCCTCGGCCACCGAGTGGCGGACGAGTTCGGCGGTCACCACGTCGGCGAGGCGTCGGCGGTGCTCGGCAGTGCCCTGCCGGGTCGCCAACTCGACGAGCACCGCCTCGATCGCACGATGATCGGAGACCAGGATGTCGACGGCGTCGTGGTCGTCGGTGTTCGGTGGATTGGTCATTGTCACGGCCCCTTACCGGTTGCGGATCGGTGGGAGGTGTGTGGCTCTGGTACCCCCACGGGGCTGCACAAACCAACGGTTGACGATGCGTACGTCGGTGTCGGTGGTACCTGCGGTGGCGGTGGTGCCCGGCCGCCACGATTGCCGTGCCGCCGCCGGGGTAACCGCCGCCATGGCCGACGACCGCCCACCCGCCGACCGCGATCAGTCGCGGTTCGATGAGACCGCCGAGCGGACGGTCCGGCGGGTGCGGCACCGTGGCGGGCAGGCCGGCCGGATCCGGGCCCGGCAGTGGGAGGTCACTCTGGTGATCTCCATCCAGGCCGGGCTGGCCGCGGCCATCGCCGCCCTGCTCGCCAAGAATCTGCTCGGCCAGGGATCGCACGTCTTCGCCCCCGCCGCCGCCGTCGGTACGATCGCCACCGCCATCGGGCAGCGGGCCCGCCGGACCTTCGAACTGTTGGGCGGCGTGGCCCTGGGCATCATCATCGGCGACACGCTGCGATTCCTGCTCGGCTCGGGCCCGTGGCAGACCGGCGTGGTGGTCGCGCTGGCCATCGCCAGCGCGTTGCTGGTGGCCGGCAAGGGCGGCCCGCTCGTCGGGCAGGCCGGCGGTACCGCCGTGCTGATCGCCACGCTGGCCCCGATGCAACGCGGCCTGGAGGTGCCCCGCATCTTCGACGCGCTCGTCGGTGGGGCGGTCGGCCTGGTGGTGGTCGCGCTGTTGTTGCCGATCAACCCGATGCGGGTGCTGGACCGGGCCGCGGCACCGATCTTCGCGATCCTCTGCGAGCAGCTCGACGAGTTGGCGCAGGCGATGCGCGGGCGCGACGTCGCCCGGACCATGGGCGTTCTCGACCGGCTTCGCAGCACCGAGGACGACCTGGGCCGGTTGCACGATGCGCTCAGCGGCGCCGAGGAGGTGGTGACGATCGCCCCGGTGCGCTGGCACCGCCGGCAGCAGTACCACCGTTACGCCCGCAGCGCGGGCCACCTGGAGCGGTTACTGCTGGACACCCGCGCCATGGCCCGCTGGTCGACCACCGCGTTGCAGTACGACGAGCCGATCCCACCGGAGCTGCCGGACGCGATGGGCCGACTGGGTCAGGCGGTGGCGGAGATGCGTGCGGAGTGCAAGGTCGGTGACGACACCCAGCGCACCCGTCGACTGGTCGAGCAGTGCGCCGAGTTGGCCGGGCGGGCATCGGCGACCGGGGTCAAGTCGTTCGGCGAATCCCTCGTCACCGGGCTGCGTACCGCGGCCAGCGATCTGCTCCGGGCAGCGGGTTTCGAACCGGAGGACGCCAACCGGATCGTGCGCCGGGCGGCCGGAGTCGGCGAGGCGGAGATCCACCCGCCACTCCGCCGACAACTGCACCGGGCCCCACCGACGCGAGCCGCCCGAGCCCGTCGACGCGCACACCTCGCCGCCCGAGCCCGTCGACGCGCACACCTCGCCGCCCGGGCCCGTGACGACGGTCGGGCCGGCCGCCCCGCACGGGAGAGGCCGGCCCGGTGAACCGTCCGGATCAGGAGGAGTAGCCGCGCTCGGCGATCCAGTTGGCGACCTTCGGCAGGCTCATCCAGTACTCGCCCAACGCCGGGTCGGCCGGGTCGGCGACCCGGATCGTGTCACCACCGTCGCGGTAGCCGACGAGGGTCAGGTAGTGGCCACCCTCGTACGAGTGCGGGTTGCCGTCGGTGTCCACGGTCGTGCCCTTGATGTTGGCCACCACCGGGCGGCCGGCGTCCACAGCGGCCAGCACGTCACGACGCAGCTGCTCGACCTGGTCGGGGCGGGCCACCGAATCACGGATCTCGGTGGTCCGGTACTTGCCGCCGGTCAGTTCGTTGAGCACGCGGGTGGTGTCCAGGGCCGAGGGGGTGCCCGCCTCGGTGGTGCCGAGCAGCCGGGCCACCTCGTCCTGCGAGAGCGCCTTGCCCTGGGCGGACAACGCGATCCTGGTCGCGGCCGGGCCGCAGTAGTAGAAGTTCGGCTGGGCCTGGTAGTCGACGCCGAGGACCCGCTCGGCGTGCCTGTCGGTCTGGCTTGACGAAGCCGGAGCGGCGGGTGCCGGCGCGGCCTGCGCGGCCACCGCCGGGCCGAGGGCGCAGCCACCGGCGACGAGCAGGCCGACGACGGACAGGCCACTCTTCTGGACGATCGGGTTCATGGTCGAGTCTCCGTTCGGGGGTTGTCGGCTCCGACAAGCGGAGGGCGGCAGCACCGGGAATGGCGCTCGGCGCAACACGGGGCCGACCAGCTGTGGTCTCGGCCCTGGGCGTACCGAGGGCGTAACGGCTCTGCTCCACGGAGAATTCCGCGGCTGAGGGCACCGGGACCCGCACGGCGTCCCTGCCCCGACCCGAACCGGTCATCGGGGACACACGTCAGCTCAGAGGCTGCCCAACAACCTGGTCACGGTGATCTCGATGACCACCCGCTCCGGATTCGGGCGTGGTGTCCGATACCGCTCGGCGTACCGCCGCTCGGCCTCCGCCACCGCGGCCGGATCCGACCGCAGCACCGCGCGGCCCTCGATGGTCAACCAGCGGCGGCCATCCACGTGGCACACCGCCACCGCCGCGCCCGCCGCGCCGGCAGCCGCCACCTGACGGGCTTTGCGGGAGGCGCCGGAGGTGATGACCCGGGCCAGGCCGGCCGCCGGGTCGAGAGTCACCCCGACCGGTACGACGTGCGGAGTGCCGTCCGCCCGCAGGGTGGTCAGCGTCGCCAGGTGTCGTTCGGCGCAGAAGGCGACAACCCGCTCATCGTGCACATCCAACCGATGATCGCCCGCCATGCCCGTCCCCTGTCCGCCGAACCGACCCCGATCATGGCACGCGGCGGCGCACCTGGCCCCGATCCGGCGGGGCGTCCGGCTGACCGGGCAGCTGGCGACCTGCCGCCCGACGCTGGTGCACCAGCCGGGTCAGATAGATCAGCGCGGCGGCCAGGACCCCCATGTCATCCAGGTAGATCGGGTCCGGCAGCACGTCGACCGGGAAGACCGTGTAGATCAGCGCCCCGTAGAAGGCGACCTTGCCGCCCGCGCCCAGCCCGGTCAGCATCCGCCGGGTACGCACCACCCGCACCGCCAGCACCACGGCACCGACCAGTGTGGCGAGTGCCAGGATGCTGGCGATCACCACGAGGACCCACGCCTGTCGGGACATGCCGTCACGCTAACCCACCAGAGCCCGCGCGGCTCAGAACGCGGGCACCGTCGCACGGCCGCGAGCGGTCACCTTGTTCTCCCGGGTCTGCTCGACGTTCTCCCGGGGCTGCGCGCCCACCGGTCGGGCGACCTCGCTCAGCGGCAGCACCGACGCGGACTCGGCGACCCGTCGCCCGCTCGCGGCGTGCGCTTCCTCGCGCAGACTGCGAGCCGCGGCAACCGCCAACTCCGCCGCCCGCCACGCGCTCTGCTCCCGCTCGCGGGCTGCGGCGTGCCGGGCCGCCAGGTTGTCCCGGATCGCCCGCTGGAGCACCAGCTCCTGCTCGACCGGGTGCAGTCGCGGGTCCCAGCCGTCGCGGTGCGCGAAGACGTCGCTGAGCTGCTCCACCGACAGCTCCCGCCGCCAGTACGCGTCCAGCGCCGCCCGGTGCAGGTAGCGCTCGCGGTCCGCGTACTCGGCGGGGGTCCGCACGGTGTGCGGCAGCGGCATGGCGGCCGCCGCGTCCAACCGCCGTACGCCAGCCTCGGCCGCCTCGTACGCCAACCAGGCCGCCTCGACCGCCTCCTGCGCGGCCACCCACTCCGCCCGGCGGCGCCGCACCGTGGTGGTCGCCCGCTCGGCGGCCACCGCGACCTCCTGCGCGTAGCGGCTCTGCTCCCGCTCCTCCTGGGCCTGCTCAAGTTGGCTCGGCATTGCGGCGCGCCGGATCCGGGAACCCGGGTCGAAGCGGAGCCGGCCGGGTCGCAGCAGGAGAGCGGAGACAGCGACGGCCACCACCCCGAGGAGGCTCAGCCAGATGACGGCGGCCCGGGAGAGGTCGGGCAGGGCGGCGGAGAGGATGGTTTGCATGTGACAGCACCTCGCGGTCGAAGGCGGGTATCGACGGGCGGCAGGAAGGCGCGGCAGCACCGGTCGGCCCGGTGGCGGGATGATCCGTGGACGGCGAACTCAGGTGCCGTGCGGGAGGATCAGCCGGGATCGGGCCCCGGAGATCGCCGGGCCTGGCTCAGCGGGTGGGTGGGCCGCGTCGTGCGGGGGAGCCACGGCCGGGATCGGCGGCCGGGACGTGCACCGGGCCCGCCGCGACCGGACCGGTCGCCGTGGCGGTGTCGAGCGTGTCAGCCGGCGGGGCTTCAGCGGGCTGGCCGGCGCGCTCGTCGGCCGGGCCGGCGTCGGGGCTGACACTCGCCACCCGGCTGCTCACGGCGCTGGGCCGCAGCTGCGTGGGGGTGGGCGGTGGGGTCGCGGCGAGAGCGGCACCGAGGCCGACCGCGAGGACCAGCGCGGTGACCGCCAGGCGGGTCAGTTCCCGCAGTGACCGCAGCACAGCCCATCTGGCTGGGCGGACGGACGCTGCGGACGACACCCGACCAACCTATCGCCCGTTCCGGCCGACCGCAGCACGGCGATGGACGGCGCGGGCGTGACTACCACCACCATGCGCACTGTGGACACCGCCGATCAGGGCCCGGGAACGGCGACGCCCCCGACCGGATCGGGTCCGATCGGGGGCACCGTGAATCGTCGGGGCGCACCGCCGGTGGCGTGTGCCGGCCGGCGGCGGGCCGTGGTCAGTCGCCGGTGCCGAGCACCGGGGGCGCAGCCCTCTCGTCGCCCTGCCACACCATCTCGTCCTCGGTCAGCCAGGTCAGCCGCTCGTCGGAGTCGTCGTCCTGCGCACGCCCCTGCCCGCCCAGCACACCGGGACGACCGCCGCCGGACCCCGGCCGGGCGTTGCCACCGGTCATGGCCGGACGACCGCCGCTTCCACCACGCTGGCCGTCGATGCTGCGCCCGACCCCGTTGGCGGCGCGGGTCTCCGCCGGGGCCGCGCCACCGCCGGTCGGTCGAGCCGCGTTGGGGGCCGCGCTGCCCGAGCCGGCGAGCGCGCCGCTGCGCAACACCCCGCCGGCCGGTGCCCCGCCCTGCGCCCCGTAGAGCAGGCCGGGACCGGTGCTCGCCGCAGTGGGCGCGCCGGCCGGCCCGGACAGCCCGACCAGCCCGGCGGCACCCCCGCCGAGCAGCGCGCCGCCGAGAATCGGGTCGGCTCCGGCGAGGGACGTGCCGCCGCCAGCGAGGTCGCTGCCAGCGCCGGTCGGAACGGTGACGACAGCCGCCCCGCCGCCGGTGACCCCGCCGACCTCGCCCGGCGTCGAACCGTCGCCCGGCAGTTGGGCGACATGGTCGGGCGTCGAGATGGTCGCGTCACCCTTGCGCCCGGTGTCGGCGCCGGTCTGGGGGCCGCCGCTCACCCGGGCGATCGCCGAGACGCTCTGTGGCGTCGTCGGGTCCTTCCGGGCGGTGGTCGGCGTGTCCGGGTCCGGTGGGGGCGGTTCGACCACCCGGTCGTAGGCGGAGATCTCGTAACTGTTGGCCAGGCCGGCCACCAGGTTCACCATCCGCTGGTGGGCCTTCTCCTGCTCTGCCTTGTCCTGCTGGTGACCCGCGATGCCTCCGACGATCAGACCGGTCAGACCGAAGACCGCGCCACCCTTGATCGCACCGCCGATCGCCTTGTCGTTGTCGTCGGTCTCCTCCGGGCTCTCAGCCTGCTTGTGGGCGTCGCGCAGATGGTCGGCCATCATGGTCAGCCCCTGCTTGATGCCGGCCATCCCTTCGCCCAGCGCGTCGGTGTGGGCGACGATGAAGCTGAGTCGTCGGTGGAACTCCTGACCCGCCGAACCCGTCCAGGTGTTGGCGAGCTTGTCGAGGTCGCCGCTCAGCTCCCGGCCGAGACCGTCGAGGATGCCCTTGAGTTCGGCCCACTGGGTGGCCACGCCGTCGATCTGCTCCGGCTTGCCCGCCATCAGGCCGTCGTACAGCTGCTGGTGGCTGTTGCCCTGGTAGCGCTGGGTGTAGTCAGACACGCCCGTCCTCCTTCGGCTGCAACGCCCGGTCGACCGGGGTCAGCGCGGCGGTGACATCGTCGGCGTTCGCCGCGTTACGTGCCTCGGCGGTGCGGTAGTTGTTCAGGATCGTGCTCGTCGCCTGCTGTGCCGCCAGCACCGCCTGCCGGATCCGTTCGGCCTGGTCGACATAGGACTGGTGGACCTCGCTGTAGCGACGCGCCTTGTCGGTGGCGTCGAAGAACGAGCCAAGGGCCGGAGGACGGCACTGCATCTCCGTGTTGAGCTTGCGCAGCACCGACTCGGCCTGGCTCAACCGCGACGCCAGGTGCTCGTGGAAGTCCTCAAGGGACAACAGGTCGACTTCCGTACGCCCGGCCATGGCAACATCCCCGTCGTTCTGGTTGACAACCGTCAGCGGCATCCAGGTTAGTCCACCAGTGCGACTCCGGGCGACCCGTCGAAGCTGCTCAGCCGTCGGCGTCGGTCGATTCCGTGGACCCTCCGCCGGCCCCACCGCTCGACGGGGTGCCACTGGCCGGACTCGACGGTGTCGACCCCGACGGCGGCGCGGCGGACGGCGTGCCCGACGGCGGTGCCGCTGACGGCGAGCCCGACCTCGGCGCGGCCGACGGCGGTGTGGTCGACGGCGGTGCGGTCTGCGCCGGCCCGTCGGCAGCGAAGACGGCGAACGCGTCCTCGCGGTCCAGCGTCGGCCCGGTCGGGATCAGTGCGAGCAGGGAGCCGGGCACCGCCAGCGGGGTGATCCCGCCGTAACCGAGCACGTCGAGAGTCGCCGCCGAACCGAGCGGATACCGGATGCCCTGCGGGCTGATCAGGTAGATCGTCGACCCGGCGGCACCGGAACCGCTGGTCCCGGCACCGGGCGAGGCCTGCGCGATGACTCCCTTGCCGCCGGGCAGCAGCACCGCCTCGGCGGTGCGTACGGCGTCGCGCCTGGTCTGGCGCACCGGCACCAGGCCCGGGTCGCTGTCGGTCAACTCGGTCGGCACCCGGTCGAAGACCTCCAGGGTGGTGGTCGGCGGGCCGCCCGCGCTGCCCTTGCGGTACGTCGCGCACAGCGTGGTCTGACCGGGCTGGGCCGGGTAGAGGGCGGGCATCGTCGCCGGCACCCCCTCCTCCTCGATCCGCCGCTCCTCGAACGCCTCGCTGGCCTGGTTCGGGGTGATGTCGGTGATCCGGCCGCCATTGCTGACGAGCAGCAGAGCGGTGATCTCACTGATCGAGACGAGAGCGTCCCGGGTCAGCACGTAGTGCCGCCCGGCGGCCTTGAACACCGAACCGACGTTGTACGTCTGCCCTGCCACCGCGCGACTGCTGGGCTGACCCTCGCCGGGTAGTGACGGCCGGCGCAGCGGTGGCCCGGCCGGCACGGCGTTGAGCAGTTGCTGTCCGACCTGGAGTCGCTCGGTGCCGGCCATCCGCAGCGCCGTGATCGTGCGGGACGGATCGAGCAGCTGGAGTCGGGTGTTGTTGGTGACCAGGTACCGCTGGTCGTTCACCGAGACCAGCACCGCCCGGTCACCCAGCGGCGTGCCGCCGGGCAGCGCCCGGTCGATCACCAGCCGGGTGCTGGAGCGCTGCCGGTCGACCGGGTCGGGCACGTCGCAGACCGACCAGGGCAGGCCGGTCAGCGACTTGCGGTCCGGCAGGGCGTCCGGCGCCCCGACGATGCCGACGGTGACGCCGCGGGGCCGGTCCCGCAGCGACGCCTGGGACATCGTCCGCACCTGCGCACTCGCATCGTTCACGATGAGGCGTGCCGAGGTGTAGTTGAGCGTCGGGTGCAGCTTGCCCTGGATGAACACGTACGTCGCGCCGGTCTCCCGTTCGATGACCAGGGTCTGCTCGTCCAGCGGTGCCGCGCCACCGGTCAACTGGCCGTAGGCGCCGACCCCGCCCAGCACGATGGCCGCGGTGAGGACACTGCCGAAGACGGCCATGCCGAGCCGTCGCATCGGCAGGTTGGTGGTCTCCGGATCGCCCGACAGCAAGGCGGAGACGATGCGGCGGGTGACGAAGCGGTACGCCTGCACCTGATCGCGGCGGGTCCGCATGACTTACCTCCGGCGGGGTGGATCCGCGACGATCAGGGTCGGGGTGCCGTCGCGGGCTTCCCTACGATAAGGGGCCGACTGTGGTTCCTTGGGACCACCGCTCGTGGCCGGCACCGGTGAAGACCCGGCGCAGAGTCGTACCGTGCAGGAGGGACAGTCAGCGATGACGCAGGTTCAGGCGCCACCCGTCCGAGCGGTCACGGACCCTGTCGACGTTCCGACCCGGCCGGCGCCCCCGGCCGAGCGGCCCGGACGTGGGCGGGTCGGCCCCGTGCTGGTCGGGCAGCTCGTCGTCCTGGAGCTGTGCGCCCTCGGCGTCTGGGCCGCCACGGCCGGACCCAGCTGGGTGCTCGCCGCGGCGGGTGTCGCTTCGCTGCTGGTGGTCCTGGCGGCCTTCGCCCGTCGGGGTGGCCGTTGGTGGTTCGAGGACCTGCTGTTGCGCCGGCGTCTGCGGCGACGTGGTGAGCGGGCGTCGGCAGCGCTGGCCAGTGGTACGGCGACCGACCCGAGGTTGGCTGCGCTCGCTCCCGAGCTGAGCGTCATCGAGTTGACCGACCGAGGCACCCGGCTCGGCATCGGGCGCGACGACCAGGGCTGGTTCGCCGCCGTCGCCCTGCAGTCCGCCACCGGTGCGGCGGTCGGCTCGGTCGACGCCGCCGCCGTGGATCGCGCACTGCGGGTGCTCGCGGACTTCAGCGCCCCGATCTCCCGGGCCCAGGTCGTCGCGCACACGTTGGTCTGGTACCCGGCCCCCGGCGCGCCGCCGGCTGCGCACCGGACCGTCTGGGTGGCGGTGCGACTCACCGTCCGGGACGCCCGGGTCGAGGCGGTGAGCCGGGGCGGCGGGTTGACCGGCGTACACCGGACGGTGGCGGCCGGCATCGGCCGGCTCGGCAAGGCGCTGACCTCGGCGGGGCTGGCACATCGCCCACTGGGCCGGGAGGAGCTGCGTGCGGCCATCGTGTCGGCCGCCGGCCTCGACCTGGTGCCCGAGGCGCCGGCCGAGAGTTGGCGTGGGTTGCGCGGCGGCGGCTGGACGCACCGCTGCATGGCTCTGCGGGGCCGACTCGACGCGCCGCTCGGTCCGCTGGTGGACGCGATCACCGCGACCTCGGCGCCGTCGCACACGGTGGCCGTGACCGTCTCGTCGGACGGTCGGGTGGCGGCACCGCTGCTGCGGGTCGCAGCGATGGACAACCACGTCGAGGCCCTGGTCAAGGTGGTTCGCGACGTCGCCGGCCGGGTGGGCGCGTCCACCCGGCCGATGGACGGTCAGCACGGCCCGGGGGTCTACGCCACCGCTCCGGTCGCGTCTGCGCTGGGCGTCACCGCGTATCTGCGGTCGCGCTGAGAAGTGCGGGGGCGCACGGTCAGGGGCGGAGGTTGACGATCCAGCCGTAGAGGCCGCAGACCCAGAAGGCGAGCGGCACCAGCGAGATGATGAGCAGGATCTCGGCGATGTCGAGCAGGCGGCCCCAGACCGGCGAGATGCGCTTGCCGGCGACGGTCAGACCGTAGATCAGGCTGATCACCGCGGCGAGCACCAGACCGCCCAGGATCAGGCCGAGCCGGACCGGCAGCGACCCGCCGGCGAAGGTGGTCGCGGCGGCCAGGCCCAGACCCACGGTGCCGGCCAGCAGCACCGGGGTGCGCTGCGCTCGGCCCAGGAGAGGACGGGCCCGCAGCAGTGCCAGCAGTGCCAGCACCAGGCCGAGCAGCACCGCGGGCAGGCGCCCGTCCAGGGCCAGCACGAGTTCCGCGCCCAGCACCAGCAGCGACACCGTCCACAGCAGACCGGTCAGGAACGCGTCGGCGCGCTCACTCTGCTGGAGCACCTGCCGGCCGTCCACCGACTCGCTGTCGGTCTTCAGGTCCTCCGGACCGGTCGGGATCGACGGCACCGGCAGCCGGGCCAGCCGGTAGGCCATCATCGGCAGCGCCGGCACCACGCCGAACGCGACCGCCGCGACCACCGCGGCGGAGGCCGCCGCGTCGAGGTCGAGGCCCAGGCAGAGCACGGCGCCCAGGCCGGTCGCGGCCGCGACCCCGATCGCGGCGAAGAAGAGGGGGTACCGGTCGCCGACCGCCAGCACCGCCACCGCGCCGGCCACCACCGCGGCGGTCGCCGCGAGCAGGACATGCGGACTGGCCAGGTCGGTCAGTGCCCGATCACCGGCCAGCAGCAGCAGGCCACCGGTGGCCGCGTGCACCAGGCCGACCAGGGCCAGCACCGCGCCGATGCCACTGTCACCGGCGGCCCTGGAAAGCACCGCCGCGCCCACCAACAGCGCCACCGCGACCAGCAGCGCGGCCAGCGCGCCGGGCAGGTGCGGCGGACCGGCGAAGAGGGCCGCGAGCGCGCCGGCGCCGAGCGCCGCCGCCGCGAAGACCACGGCGAAGGAGCGGGTCGCGCCGACCTGCCAGGCGCCTGGGCGCTGGTTGGTCGCGGTCGCGACCGCGTCCACCACGTCGTCGAAGACGATCTCCGGCGCGGCGTCGGACCGGGGATTGAAGTAGAGCACCTCACCGTCCCGGACGCTGAGCTGCGCCGCGGTACGACCACCGTCGAGGGGCGCACCGCCCAACCGGGACAGTGCCCAGCCCCCGCGCCGCGCACCCTCGTCGGCCATGTCCTCACCGGCATAGCGCAGCAGCGTGGGAAGCAGGTCGGCCAACGGCACGTCCGACGGCAGCGCCAGGTCCATCCGGGTACGCGGGGCCACGATGGTGATCCGGCTGAGACCGCCGGTCGCCGTCTTCGTCGCCACAGTGGCCTCCAGGTGTGCGTCTGTGATCGGCTGGCTGGGATGCCGCGGTCCGGGTCCACCGCGCACACGGCAGATTACCTACGATGACGGCACGTACGATGCCCACCCGCGGGCGGTGTTCCGCGGGCCGCACGTCATCAGGGCCGCTTCTGGGGAGGAGACAGCCGTGAGCACTGTGGTGTTCCGCCGGCTCCCGCGTCAGCCGGGGCCGGCCCTGCCGCGGGGCGAGGTGCTGCTGGAGTCGCCTCCTGAGCTGCCCGAGCCGACACCCCGCGGGATGGGGCAGCTGCTCATGATCCTGCCGATGTTCTGCGGGGTCGGCGCCATGGCGTTCCTCTACGCCGGCAAGGGCGGCGGCATGATGACCTACGTCGCCGGTGGTCTGTTCGGTGTCTCGATGCTCGGCATGGCGATCGGCTCGTTGGCCAACAGCGGCGGCAAGGACAAGGCGGAGCTGAACGCCGATCGCCGTGACTACATGCGCTACCTGGCGCAGATGCGCAAGCGCACCCGGCGTGCCGCCGAGCAGCAGCGGGCCGCGATGGCCTGGCGGCACCCGGAGCCCGACGCGCTCTGGTCGATCGCCGCGTCCCGGCGACTCTGGGAGCGGCGGATCACCGAGGACGACTTCGGCGAGACCCGGATCGCCCTCGGCCCGCAGCGGCTCGCCGTGGAGATCGTCCCACCGGAGACGAAGCCGGTGGAGGACCTGGAGCCGATGAGCGCCATCGCGCTCCGCCGGTTCGTCCGGGCACACTCCACTGTGCCCGAACTGCCGACGGCGCTGTCGGTGCGCGCCTTCAGTCGGGTGGTGCTGCGCGGCGACCGCGAACCGGTGCTCGACCTGACCCGGGCGGCGCTGGGGCAGCTGACCACCTTCCACGCACCGGACGACCTGGTGATCGCTGTGGTCGCCGCACCCGACCGGCAGTCGTCCTGGGACTGGGTGAAGTGGCTGCCACACGCCCACCACGGCGGTCGGACGGACGCCGCGGGCGCGCGGCGGCTGGTCTTCGCCAGCCTGGCCGAGGCCGAGGCGTCGCTCGCCGCCGAGCTGGCCGGGCGGCCCCGGTTCGCGCCGGAGGCCAAGCCGCTGACCACCGCCCCGCACCTGGTCGTGGTGATCGACGGCGGGGAGATCTCGCCGACCTGCCAGCTGGTCGGCCCGGGTCTGCTCGGGTCCACCGTGATCGACCTCTCCGGGACGGTGCCGCGCGACGCCGGCCGCTGGCTGCTCTGCCTTGACGTGAACGACGGAGGCTCACTCGACCTGGTCCGGGGCACGTCGTCCTCGACGCTGGGTCGTCCCGACCGGCTCAGCGCGGAGGCCGCCGAGGGGTTGGCCCGACAGATCGCCCCCTTCCGGCTCTCCCAGCAGCAGACCGGCGGCGACGAGCCGCTGGCCCGCAGCACCGAGCTGCCGGACCTGCTCGGCGTCGGTGACGCCGCGGCGGTGGACGTGCAGAACACCTGGCGCCCGCGTGGGCACCGCGACCGGCTGCGCATCCCGCTCGGTGTCGGCCCGGACGGCAACGTGGTCGAGCTCGACTTCAAGGAGTCGGCGCACGAGGGCATGGGCCCGCACGGTCTGGTGATCGGTGCGACCGGCTCCGGCAAGAGCGAGCTGCTGCGTACGGTGGTGGCCGCGTTGGCGGTGACCCACTCGTCGGAGGAACTGAACTTCGTCCTGGTGGACTTCAAGGGCGGCGCGACCTTCGCCTCGCTGGAGGCGCTGCCGCACACCAGCGCGGTGATCACCAACCTGGCCGACGAGCTGCCGCTCGTCGACCGGATGCGCGACGCGCTCGCCGGCGAGATGGTGCGCCGCCAGGAGTTGCTGCGGGCGGCCGGCAACTACGTCTCCCGCTTCGAGTACGAGAAGGCGCGCTCGGCCGGTGAGCCGCTGGCGCCGATGCCCAGCTTGTTGATCATCTGTGACGAGTTCAGTGAACTGCTCGCCGCCAAACCGGACTTCATCGACCTGTTCGTGATGATCGGCCGGCTGGGGCGATCCCTCGGCGTGCACCTGCTGCTGGCCAGCCAGCGCCTCGAAGAGGGCAAGCTGCGGGGCCTCGACACGCACCTGTCGTACCGGATCGGTCTGCGGACCTTCTCCGCTGTGGAGAGCCGGATCGTGCTCGGCGTCCCGGACGCCTACGAGCTGCCGAACGCGCCGGGCCACGGCTACCTGAAGACGGACACCAGCACCATGCTGCGGTTCCGGGCCGCGTACGTGTCCGGGGCGTACCGGGCGCCGGGGCAGCAGGCCTCCGCCTCGCAGGCGCTGGTGCAACGCCGGATCGTGCCCTACGGTCTCGACTTCGTGCCGGTGCAGGTCCCGCAGGTGCCGGTGGCCGCCGCTCCGGAGGCGGAGCAGCCAACCGACGGCAAGGCCGTGGCGATGCTCGACGTGCTGATCGACCAGCTCAAGGGTCGGGGCCGCCCGGCGCACCAGGTGTGGCTGCCGCCGTTGGCCGACCCGCCGGGTCTGGGCGAGCTGCTCGGCCCGCTGGCGGTGGACCCGACCTACGGGTTGTGCACCGCCTCCTGGCCCGGACGCGGGCGACTGACAGTGCCTGTCGGGGTGGTGGACCGCCCTTACGAGCAGCGTCGGGATCCGATGATGGTCGAGCTGGCCGGGGCCGGCGGCAACGTGGTCATCGTCGGTCGGTCGCTGAGTGGCAAGAGCACGATGCTGCGTACGCTGCTCGCCTCGATGGCGCTCACGCACACGCCGCGGGAGGTGCAGTTCTTCTGCCTGGACTTCGGTGGGGGCGCGCTGCGCAGCATGGAGCGGTTGCCGCACGTGGCCGGGGTGGCGGGTCGGCGCGACGTCGAGGCGGTCCGCCGGACGGTGGCCGAGGTGGTCGCCGTCCTGGACGATCGGGAGGGTCGTTTCGCCCAGCACGGCATCGACTCGGTGGCGAGTTACCGTCGTCGTCGTGCCGCCGGTGAGTTCGCCGACGATCCGTTCGGCGACGTGTTCCTGGTGGTGGACGGGTGGAACACCCTGCGTCAGGAGTACGAGGAGCTGGAGCAGACCATCACCACGTTGGCCAACCGGGGCCTCGGCTTCGGTGTGCACGTGGTGCTCACCGCCGTGCGGTGGGCGGAGATCCGGATCAACATGCGGGATCTGCTCGGCACCAAGTTGGAGCTGCGCCTCGGTGACGCGTCGGAGTCCGAGATCGACCGTCGGGCGGCGAACAACGTGCCGGAGAAGTCGCCCGGCCGTGGCCTGACCCGGGACAAGCTGCATTTCCTCACCGCGATCTCGCGGATCGACGGCCGTCGCGACATCGATGATCTGAGCGAGGCCTCGCTGTCCCTGGCCGGGCACGTGGCGGCGAACTGGCCGGGGCGTCCGGCGCCGAAGGTGCGGTTGCTGCCGCGCCGGCTGCCGGTGACGGAGCTGGCCCGGATCATCGACCGCTCGGCGCCCGGTATCCCGATCGGTGTCAACGAGTCGGCACTCGCGCCGGTCTACCTGGACCTGGTCAACGAGCCGCACCTGACGGTCTTCGGCGACGCGGAGTGCGGCAAGACCAACCTGCTGCGCCTGATCGCCCGGGGGATCACCGAGCGGTACACGCCGGCGCAGGCCCGGCTGGTGATCGCCGACTACCGGCGTGGCCTGCTGGGGGCGGTGGAGGGTGACCACCTGCTCGACTACGCCCCGTCGAACCAGGCATTCGCCCAGGGGCTGGGGTCGATCCGCAGCGCGTTGTCCAACCGGCTGCCCGGCCCGGACGTGACCACCGCCCAGCTGCGTGATCGGAGCTGGTGGAAGGGTCCGGATCTCTACATCCTGGTGGACGACTACGACCTGGTGGCATCGGGTGGCAGCAACCCACTGAGCGCCCTCCAGGAGTTGTTGCCGCAGGCCCGCGACATCGGTCTGCACCTGATCGTCACGCGCCGCGTCGGTGGTGTGTCCAGGGCGCTGTACGAGCCGGTGCTGCAACGGCTGCGCGAGTTGGACTCGCCGGGCCTGCTGATGTCCGGCAACCGGGAGGAGGGCGCGGTCTTCGGCACGTTGCGGCCGAGCCCGCAACCGGCCGGTCGGGGCACCCTGGTTCGCCGTCGCGATGGCCAGCAGCTGATTCAGACCGCCTGGTCTGAGCCGGTCTGAGCGCTGTCGGTCGTTCGGTAGGGGGTGGTGGGCCGTTCCGGCCCGATTCACCACCATCCATCGAACGTCGCCGGTCAGGGCTGCGAGGGCTGGACACGTTCCGCTACGGTCTTCACAGGAGTGTCCGTCGGTGGGGTGTTGCTGCCTTGCCGCGGGGGAGGGGTGCGGCGAAGCCGCCACCACAACAGACGGAAGGGTGTGAAGCATGGCGTTCGAGGTCGAAGCTGCGACTCTGCATACCGCCGCGAGTGACGTGCGGTCCACGCGCAGCGAGGTCGACGGCGAGCTGAAGAAGCTGTGGAACGTGGTCGATGACCTGGCCATCGCGTGGAAGGGTCAGGCGTCCACTGGCTTCCAGTCGCTGATGACGCGCTGGAACGAGGACACCGTCAAACTGCTGACGGCGATGGACAGCATCGCTGACCTGCTCGACAAGTCGGGTACGACGCACCAGGTCAACGACGAAGAGCAGCAGCAGATGCTGGACAAGTTCCACTCTGCTCTCAACCCGTGATCCGTAGCCGGCAGAGGAGGAAATCGTGACGATCAAAGTTGACTATGCGGTCCTCGAGAGCAGCAACCAGCAGATGCAGGCCATCTCGAAGACCCTCGAGGAGAAGCTCGACACGCTGCGGTCGATGCTGACCAAGCTCCACTGGGACGGCGAGGACCGGGTCGCCTACGAGCAGCACCAGGCAAAGTGGGACGCGGCGGTCCGGGACATCAACCGGATCCTGAACGAGATCGGCGGTGCCGTGGGCATCGCCCGCGAAAACTACCTCACCACGGAGATGAGCAACTCCAAGGTGTGGAGCTGAGGCATTCGCACAAGCGGCTCCGGTCCGGTTCGCCCGGCCCGGAGCCGCTGTGTGTCTGGCGTTGGCGGGCGTAGGCGTCGGCGCCGGGCTGCGCAGCTCAGCCGGCGGTTGGTGCGTCGTTGCGTCGGCCGGGGCGCCAGTCGCGTCGGCGGCCCAGGGCCATGATCGGTCGCGCGACCAGCAGCAGCCCGGCGAGTAGCCCGCCGATGACCGCGGCCCAGATCGCTGTGGGGCGCTGCCAGCTCAGCGGGTCGTCCCGCACGGCGGGCGCCGGGAGCGCGCCGGCCGGCGGGTTCGCCCTGGTGCCGAGCAGGCTCGACACCGCCCGGTACGGGTTGACCATCCCGTGCCCGATGTCGGCGTTCTGACCCTCGGGTGGGTTGTCCGCGGTGCGCTTCAGCCGATCCGCTACCTGCTGCGGGTCGAGACCGGGGTAGGCGGCTCGGACCAGCGCGGCCGCTCCCGACACGTAAGCGGCGGCGTAGCTGGTGCCGCCCTCCGGCACGGTGCGGTAGCCGCTGTTTCCGGGTGCCGGCCCGACGATGTTCATCCCGGGTGCGGCGATGTCGACGTAGTCGCCGCTGATCGAGGTGCCGACGTGGCCGCCCTGCTCGTCCACCCCGCCGACCGCTATCACCCCGGGGTAGGCGGCCGGGTAACCCGGCAGGTTCTGCGAATCTTCCGACCGGTTGCCCGCGGCGGCGACCAGGACCACCCCTTTGGCCAGCGCGCGCTCGACGGCCGCCGTCAGTTCGGGGCGGGGAACCGTGGTCAGAGACAGGTTGATCACGTCGGCGCCCTGCTCGACCGCCCAGTCGATGGCCGCGGCGATCTGCGCGGGGAGTTGCGGGTTGTTGACCGCGCCGAGTTGCGGCAGCACCCGGATCGGCAGGATGCGGGCGGCCGGGGCGATGCCGCTGAAGGGGACGACGGTGCCCTCCCGGCCCGCGATGATGCCCGCGATCAGCGTGCCGTGCCCGGCCTCGTCGCACTGGCCCTGGCGGGCCGGCAGGCCGTTGAAGTCACGACCCTCGAGCACCTGCCCCTTGAGGAGCGGGTGGGCGGCGGAGACTCCGGAGTCGATCACGGCCACCGTGATCCCGGCGCCCCGGGACAGCGGCCACGCCGAGGACGGCTCCAGCCGGCGGAGCGCCCACGGCATCTGGGTCAGGCTGTCGGTGCCTTTGGGACCGCAGAGGGGCGGCGCGGCGGTCGCGGGGGAGGGTGCCACCAGGCCGGCGCCGAGCAGGACCGCCAGCGTTCCACTGAGGACGCCGCGAAGGGCACGGCGGGACGGGGTCGCGCTCAACGGCGGGCATTCGCGCACCCGCAAAGGTTACCGCCGTGACCGTTGGTCAGCGGCCCCCGGTGACCGGGGTCAGGCCCGGGGCTCCGCCTTCGCGGTGGACGTGTCGGCGAACAGCGCCAGCAGGTCGCCGACCTGCCGGTCGGCCTCGGCGGGGTGCCGGAACCGGCCGGCCGGGTTGAGGGTGTATTCGTTGCGTCGCCCGACCCGGGTGCGGTGCAGGTAACCGCCCGCCTCCAGGTCGGCGACGATCGCCTGGGCGGCCCGTTCGGTCACCCCGACCTCGGCTGCGACGTCACGCAGCCGGGCGGTGGGATCGCGGGCGATGGCCAGCAGGACGTGCCCGTGATTGGTGAGGAACGTCCAGTTCCGCCCACTGCCGGTGTCGCCCGTCACCGTGCTCGCCATCGTGTGACCGCCCTTCCGGATGTCCGTCTGCCCTCGCGAGAGTCTGGTCCGCCCCGCCCCGGGAAGGTTGCCCAGGGGGTGGCCGGAGTGAACATATGAAATCTAAATCACGCATACCTTGACGCATCTTACGGTGCGTGTGACGGTGGAGCACGAGCCAGCGCCCGCCGCCCGGCCGGCGGAGAGCCGGTTTGACCAGGTCAGATGCGTCGAGACGAGGTGCGGGATGAGTCATACCGGGAGCTCCGGCGGTCAGCCGGGTCCGCAGCGGACCACCGACCGGGCCACCGCGCTCAGTGAGCCGACCCGGGCGTACGCCGAACTGGTCGCCGGCAACCGGCGCTTCGTCGATGGCGCCCCACGCCACCCCAACCAGGATGCCGGGCATCGCGCCGCGGTGGCCGACGGGCAACACCCGTTCGCGGTGATCGTCGGCTGCTCCGACTCGCGACTGGCAGCCGAGATCATCTTCGACCGGGGCCTGGGCGACCTGTTCGTGGTTCGCACCGCCGGGCACACCGCCGGCCCCGAGGTGCTCGGCAGCGTCGAGTACGCGGTGACGGTGCTCGGCACCCCGCTGGTGGTGGTGCTCGGTCACGACTCCTGCGGTGCGGTGCAGGCGGCCCGGGAGTCCGCCGCTACCGGCACCGCGCCGAGTGGGCATCTGCGCGCCGTGGTCGACGCCGTGCTGCCCAGCCTGCACCGGGCTGCGGCCGAGGGCGTGGACGACATCGACGGCATCGTCGACATCCACATCGCACAGACCGTCGAGACATTGCTCGGGCAGTCGCCCGTGCTGGCAGACGAGGTGGCGCGGGGGCGGTGCGCGGTGGTGGGCGTGTCGTACCGACTGGCAGCCGGAGCGGTCCGCCCGGTGGCCGCCGTGCCGGCCGGCTTCGCGACCCCGGCCGAATCGACCGACCCGGCCGCGCCTGCCACCGTCTGACGCGACGAGGGCCGCTCCGCGTCACGCGGAACGGCCCTCGACGGGGATCGTGCGGGTCAGAGCAACGACATGTGAACGTGGTCGGTGTGGTTCGACGGCCCGCTGTACGAACTCCAGCCGGTGGCCGGGAACCAGATCTGCCGGTTCCAGATCACGTAGTAGATGCCGAGCCGGTCGGCGTTACGGATGAGGAACGCGGCGACGTTGTTGCCGTACGTCCGGGTGTCGTTGTTGTGCCACGGGGAGAACCCGCTCTTCTGCAGCGACCAGTCGCAGGCGCGGCCCTTCGGGTGCTCCCACGGCCCGCCGGGGCGGTAGCAGCCGACGAACCGGTTGAAGCCGGCCGCCTTGACCTCCTTGTACGCGTGCAGCGTGCGCGGCGTGATGCAGCCGGAGGTGGTGGGGTCGTTCTCGCTGCACGACTGGGCCTTCCAGTCACCGTCGGCCGTGCGACCGGGGCCGATCTTCGCGACCTTGGAGGTGGCATCCACCAGGCCGCCGGTGAAACCCTTGCCGCCGACGAGGGAGAGCGCCTTGTCGGCCTCGCTCTTGCGCTTCGCCATCAGGGCGGTCTGCTTCTGCTGCTCGCGGACCTCGGTGTCGAGGGCCAGCTTGGCCTGCTCGGCGCGGGCCTTCACCTCGTTGACCTCGGAGAGCTTCTTCTCGTTCACCATGTTGATCTCGTCGAGCATCCCGGCGCGTTGGACGAACGAGTCGGGCGCTTCGCTTTCCAGCAGCATCGCGACCGCGCCGATCCGGCCGGTCCGGTACGCCTGGGCGGCGATCTGCCCGACCTGCGGGGCCAACGCGTCCAGGTCGGCCTTGGCCCGGTTGACCTCCGCCGCCAACTCGTTCTGCCGCTTCTTGGATTTGTCCAGCTTGGACTTCGCGGCGGAGTAGTCACGGTTGGCCTGCTCGATGACGTCGTTGAGCAGCTTGGGCTCGCCGTCCTCCTCGTGCCCGGACGGTGTGGGGTTCGTCGGGGCGGCGTGCGCCGGGAACGGCCCAGCGAACACAGTCAGTGCGGCGATCACGGCCACCACGGGTGTCAACCAGCGGCGTAGGGGTGCCGTCACAATGTTCCCTTCCGTCGACCGCCGACCGGGTTAGCTGACGGGTTCGGGACGGAAGTGGCCCCTACCGCTGATGCGGATTCACCCCAGGTACCTGGGTCCCCGGCTCGCCGGTTGGCGATTGGGCGGTGGCACCGCAGGCGCCGCTTCGCGCCTTCATCGGTAACCGGCAGCGAGGTTACCCGAGAGTCGACCGGCAGAGCTACGCCTGGATGCCGACTAAAAGCGTCATTTCGCCATAGCGTTGAGTGACCAGTGACGGGGTTCTCAGGGTGGATGCCCGATCTGGTCACGCTGAGGAGTGTCACCATGCCGTATCCGTGCTCCTGTTCGACTTCGGCCACCGGTCGGTGGCCTCGGGTGGGGGTGCGGTCCGCGTCCGGTCCGGTTCGTCGGAGCCGGCCGTTCGCGGTGAGCTGAGTGCGGCCAGTGCCTCGCTGCGGTCCGGTTGGGGCCGGGGCGCGGGAGCGTCGGTGGGCGCTGGGGCGTCGCTGCGCCCGGCGGCGGTGACCACTGCGGCCAGCCCGGTGGTCAGCGGCACGGCGGCGATCAGACCGAGGGTGGCGACCGCGCTGCGGACGATCTCCTGCGCGAGGAACTCACTGGTGAGGATCTGCCCGATCGGCCGCGAGTCGGCGGTGAGCAGGAGCAGCAGGGGCAGTGACGCGCCCGCGTACGCCAGCACGATGGTGTTGACAGTGGAGGCGATGTGCGCGCGGCCGACCCGGGTGGCGGCACGGTAGAGCTGCAACCGGGTCAGCCCGGGGTTGGCGTTCGCCAGTTCGGTGACGGTGGCCGCCTGGGTGACCGTCACGTCGTCGAGCACCCCGAGTGACCCGATGATGATTCCGGCGAGCAGCAGACCGTGCAGGTCCACGTCGCCCTGGAACATCGACAGGGTGGTGGCGTCCTCGCTGCCGAAGCCGGTGAGGTGGGTCGCGGCCGTGGCGATGGTGGCGAGCACGCCGGTCAGCACCAGGCTGCCCAGGGTGCCGAGCACCGCGACCGAGGTCTGTGCGGTGACCCCGTGGGTCAGATAGAGCACCACGAACATGATCAGGGCCGCGCCGACCACCGCCACCAGCAGCGGTGACCTGCCGGCGCTGATGCCCGGCAGCACGAAGGTGAGCAGGATGGCGAAGCTGGCGGCCAGCCCGGCGAGCGCGGCCAGACCTCGCCACCGACCGAACGCGACGATCGCGGCCGCGAAGATCACCGCCAGCCACACCATCGGGGTGCCGCGTTGGTGCTCGGCGATGTTCCAGTTGCTGGTGGCGGGATCGGTCGGGTCGGCCAACTCGACCAGGACGACCTTGTCGCCGACCTCGACCCGGGGTGCGCCGGGCCCGTCGGGCACCGGGGTCCGTACCTGCTGGCCGGCGTTCGGCCCGTCGTCCACCCGCACGTCGACAGTGCCGCACCGCCCATCGCCGACCCGCGGTGTGCCCTCGGGGACCGACGGCACCGGCGGGCACGGCTCGCTCACCACCCGGGTGACAGTGCCGGGGTGACGCGGCACGTCGGCACCACCATCGGTCTGGGGTGACCCGCCGCGCGGCCAGAGCAGCATCGCGGCCAGCACGGTGGCGACGAAGAGGGGTACCACAGTCAAGACGAGGATCCGTCGCACCCGAGGCGGGGCGGACGGAGCGGGGTGAGTGTGGTCGGCGGCCAAGGTGAGACTCCCAACGATCCGGTGCGGGATACGGGTCAGCGGGCCGGGCGGTTCACCGTTGCGGTGGAAACGCGGCGGACGGCGGGGCGGATCGCTGCCTGACGACCGCTTGATCACGGACGGTCAGTGCTCGGCCGGGTCGGCCGGGGGCACCGCCACGACGTGGCGGCGCCGGTGCCCGACTGTGCAGCGGCATTCGGAGGGCCATCGAGGAGATGCTAGCCAGCCCCTCCGGGGGTTGCAGGTCGTGGCGGAGTGTCGGGCGGCCGAACCGCTCGCGCGGCGGTCTCCGGGGCGGCATGTTGGAGCCATGCCCGCTCCGTCACCGCCCGACCCCGACCGATCGCGACGCGCCGAACCCGTGCCGCACGACAAGCATTCCGGGCACGACAAGCACGCCGGACACGATCCGGCGATGTTTCGCCGCCGGTTCTGGGTCTGCCTGGTGTTGACCATCCCGGTGGTGCTGACGAGTCATCTCGTGTCGGGTCGGCTGGGCCTGACCGGGGACGTCGTCCCCGGTCAGGGCTGGGTGGGCCCGGTGCTCGGCTCGGTGGTGTTCTGGTGGGGCGGTTGGCCGTTCCTGGTCGGTGCGGTTCGGGAGGTCCGGGACCGGGCGCCCGGGATGATGCTGCTGGTCGCGATGGCGATCACCGTCGCGTACGCCGCCTCCCTGGCGACCAGCGTCGGCGTCTTCGACCTGGACTTCTGGTGGGAGTTGGCCGCGCTGGTCACCATCATGCTGCTTGGGCACTGGCAGGAGATGAAGGCCATCGGGCAGGCCCGGGGAGCGCTGGCGGCGCTGGCCGCGCTGTTGCCGGACGAGGCCGAACGGGTGGCGGCGGACGGGCGGGTCGAGGCCGTGCCGGTGACCGGTCTGCGGATCGGCGACGTGGTGTTGGTCCGGCCGGGGGGTCGGGTGCCGGCGGACGGCCGGGTCGTCGAGGGCAGCGCCGAGCTGGACGAGTCGATGATCACCGGGGAGTCGCGGCCGGTAGCCCGGACGACTGGCGACCGGGTGGTGGCCGGCACCGTCGCCACCGACTCGGCGATCCGGGTGCGCGTCGAGGCGTTGGGTGAGCAGACCGCCCTCGCCGGCATCCAGCGGATGGTCGCGCAGGCACAGGCTTCCGGTGGACGGGCCCAACTGTTGGCCGACCGGTTCGCCGCCGCGCTGTTCTACCTGGCCACCGGCACCGCCGTGCTGACCGTGCTGGTCTGGACCGCGCTCGGTCAGCCCGACGAGGCGGTGGTCCGTGCGGTCACCGTCCTGGTGATCGCCTGCCCGCACGCGCTGGGTCTCGCCATCCCGCTGGTCGTCGCGCTCTCCACCGCGCTCGCCGCACGGTCCGGGATTCTGGTCAAGGACCGGTTGGCCCTGGAGCGGATGCGGACCGTCGGCGCGGTGCTCTTCGACAAGACCGGCACGCTGACCCGGGGCGAGCACGGGGTGACCGACCTGGCGACGGCGTCCGGCGTCGAGCGGACCGAGGTGCTGCGCATCGCGGCCGGTGTCGAGTCGGAGAGCGAACATCCGTTGGCCCGGGCGATAGTGGCGGCGGCCGGCCGCGGCGGCCCGGCCCGGGCAGCCGGGTTCCGGTCGCTGCCGGGCCGCGGTGTGAAGGCGACGATCGACGGTACGGAGTACGCGGTGGGCGGGCCGGCGCTGCTGCGCGAGCTGGGCCTTTCGCTCCCGGCGGAGCTGGAGGCCGCGACCGGCCGGTGGTCGGCGCGGGGTGCCGCCGTGCTGCACCTGGTGCGGCTGCCCGACGCCGTGCTCGGCGCGTTCGCGTTGACCGACGAGGTGCGTCCGGAGGCCCGGCGCGCTGTCGACGAGTTGCGTGCCGAGGGTGTCCGGACCATCGCCATGATCACCGGTGACGCCCGGCCGGTGGCCGAGGCGGTCGCCGCCGACCTCGGCTTCCGGCCCGGCGTCGACGAGGTCTTCGCCGAGGTGCTGCCGGCGGAGAAGGACGATCGGGTTGCCGAGCTCCAGCGGCGGGGGTTGGTGGTGGCGATGGTCGGTGACGGGGTGAACGACGCGCCGGCGCTGGCCCGGGCGGACGTGGGCATCGCGATCGGCGCGGGCACCGATGTGGCCATCGAGTCCGCCGGGGTGGTGCTGGCATCCTCGGACCCGCGCGGGGTGGGGGCCGTGGTCCGGCTGTCCCGGGCGTCGTACCGGAAGATGCGACAGAACCTGGCCTGGGCGGCCGGCTACAACGTGGTGGCGCTGCCGCTGGCCGCCGGCGTGCTGGCGTGGGCGGGTGTGGCGTTGAGCCCGGCGGTGGCCGCGCTGCTGATGTCGGCGTCGACGATCGTGGTGGCGCTCAACGCTCAGTTGCTGCGCCGGGTCCGTCTCGATCCCGCGCCGGACTGAGCGCGGTCAGCCGCGCTTCATGAGCCGGCCGACCGCCGCCATCATCTCGGTGGCCATCTCGTCGGCCCGACCCTCGGCGGCGCCCTCGTGCATGCAGTGCCGGGCGTGCCCGTCGAGCAGCCCGAGGGCCACCTTGTCGAGGGCGGCCTGGATGGCGGAGATCTGGGTGAGCACGTCGATGCAGTAGCGGTCGTCGTCGACCATCTTCTCGATGCCCCGGACCTGCCCCTCGACGCGGCGGAGCCGCGCGAGCAGCTGGTCCTTGCTGGCGGTGTATCCGCGGATCGGGGTGGGTGCGGTCATGCCGACCAGGATAGCGTACCCCCAGGGGGTATGGTACGGTCGATTCTGTTGAGATACCCCCACCGGGTACCGGTACCACGAAGGAGACGATCCAATGGTCGACACGACGTACCAGGTGCAGGGCATGACCTGCGGGCACTGCGTCAGCGCGGTGAGCGCCGAGGTCGGCGCCATCACGGGTGTGCGTGACGTCCAGGTCGACCTCGCCGCCGGCCGGGTCCACGTCAGCAGCGACCAGCCGCTGGACACCGCCGTCGTCCGGGCCGCCGTCGACGAGGCCGGTTACGACCTCGTCGACGCGTGATCGGCGGGCCGGCGTGCGTACCGTGACGAAACTGGCCGGGTTCGCCGTCGGCCTGGCGGCGGTCTTCGGCGCCGCCTACGGGATCGGCAGGGTCGTCGACCCCGCCCCGGTCGCCGAGAGCCGGCACGACGAGGCCGCCACCACCCCGACGGCGGACGAGCGGGCCGGGACGGGCGATCGGCCGCCCGGCGGGTTGCTCGTCTCCGAACGTGGCTACACCCTCGAACCGGTCGACGCCCCGGCCGACGAGTTCGCCTTCCGGATCGCCGGCCCGGACGGCCGCCCGGTCACCCGGTACGACGTGGCGCACGACAAGCAGATGCACCTGATCGTCGCCCGTCGGGACCTCTCCGGCTTCCGCCACGTCCACCCCGAGCTGGCCGCGGACGGCACCTGGCGGGTCGACACCCCGCTGGCCGGCCCCGGGCAGTGGCGGGCATTCGCCGACTTCACCCCGACCGGGGGCGAGCCGGTGACCCTGGGCGTGGACGTGACAGTCCCCGGGGAGCTGACCGAACGGCCGTTGCCCGCGCCGACGACCAGCACCACGGTCGACGGCTACACGGTCACCCTGACCGGTGCGCCGCAGCCCGGTCGGACGTCGTCGCTGACCCTGACCGTCAGCCGGGACGGGCAGCCGGTCACCGACCTGGAGCCCTACCTGGGCGCGTACGGGCACCTGGTGGCACTGCGTCGGGGTGATCTGGCCTACCTTCACGTGCACCCGGACGGGACACCCGGCGACGGGCGCACCCGGCCCGGTCCGGCCGTCACCTTCCTCGCCGAGGTGCCCTCGGTCGGCAGCTACCGGCTCTACCTCGACTTCCAACACGGCGGGAGGGTGCACACCGCCGAGTTCACAGTGGTCGCCGGCGCCGCCCCGACCGGAGACGCCCCCACACCGAGCGGGCCCGCACCGACCGGCGGGGCCGACCACGGCACCCCCGGGCACGGACACGACTGACGGGACCACGATGACCACCACCAGCAGACCGCTGCCCGAGGCGCCGAACCGGATCGAACTGGCGATCGGCGGGATGACCTGCGCCGCGTGCGCCGCCCGCATCGAGAAGAAGCTCAACCGGATGGACGGGGTGAGCGCCACCGTCAACTACGCCACCGAGAAGGCGACGGTCCGGTACGCCGACGGCGTCACGCCGGACGACCTGATCGGGACCGTGCAGAAGACCGGTTACACCGCGGCGTTGCCAGCCCCGCCCAGCGCGGAACCCCCGGTGGACCCGTTGCGGGGGCCGCGTACCCGGCTCTGGGTGTCGGTGGCCCTGAGCGTGCCGGTGGTCCTGCTGGCCATGGTCCCGGCCTGGCAGTTCGACTACTGGCAGTGGCTGTCGCTGACCCTGGCCGCCCCGGTGGTGGTCTGGGGCGGGCTGCCGTTCCACCGGGCCGCCTGGACCAACCTGCGGCACGGCGCGGCCACCATGGACACATTGGTGTCGCTCGGCACGGTGGCCGCGTTCGGCTGGTCGCTCTGGGCGCTCTTCCTCGGCGACGCGGGGATGCCCGGGATGACGCACCCGTTCCGCTTCGACATCGTCCGGAGCGACGGTGCCGGCAACATCTACCTGGAGGCGGCCGCCGGGGTCACCGTTTTCATCCTGGCCGGTCGCTACTTCGAGGCCAGGTCCAAGCGAACGGCCGGCGCCGCCCTCCGCGCCCTGCTCGATCTCGGCGCCAAGGACGTGACGGTGCTGCGTGACGGCGTGGAGACCCTGATCCCGGTGGATCGGCTCGCCGTGGGTGACCGGTTCGTGGTCCGCCCCGGGGAGAAGATCGCCACCGACGGGGTGGTCGACGAGGGCACCTCCGCTGTCGACGCCAGCATGCTCACCGGTGAGTCGGTGCCGGTCGAGGTCGCCCCGGGTGACGGCGTGGTCGGCGCAACGATCAACGCGGGTGGGCGGCTGATCGTCACCGCCACCCGTGTCGGCGCGGACACCCAGCTCGCCCGGATGGCCGACCTGGTGGAGCAGGCGCAGAGCAGCAAGGCGGCGGTGCAGCGGCTGGCGGACCGGATCTCCGGGGTCTTCGTGCCGATCGTCATCACCCTCGCAGTCGGCACGCTCGGCTGGTGGCTCGGCACCGGGGCCGGCCCGACCGCCGCGTTCACCGCCGCCGTGGCCGTGCTGATCATCGCCTGTCCGTGCGCGCTCGGCCTGGCCACCCCGACCGCGCTGCTGGTCGGCACCGGTCGGGGCGCCCAGCTCGGCGTGCTGATCAAGGGCCCGGAGGTGCTGGAGTCGACCCGTCGGGTGGACACCGTGGTGCTCGACAAGACCGGCACCGTGACGACCGGCCGGATGACACTGGTGGACGTGGTGCCGGCGAGCGGCGTGGACCGGGCCGAGCTGCTCCGGCTCGCCGGGGCGGTGGAGGCCGCGTCCGAGCACCCGATCGCCCGTGCGGTAGCGGCCGCTGCCACCGAGGCGGGCGCGTTGCCCCCGGTGAGCGCCTTCGGCAACCTCGAAGGGCTGGGGGTGAGCGGCACCGTCGACGGGCGGGCCGTGCTGGTCGGCCGGGTCCGGCTGCTGCGCGAGCGTGAGATCGACGTACCCCCCGAGGTCGAGTGGACGGTGCGCGACGCCGAGGCCGCCGGCCGTACGCCGGTCGTCGCCGGCTGGGACGGCCGGGCCCGGGGCGTGCTCACTGTCGCCGACGTGGTCCGGCCGACCAGCCGGGCGGCGGTGGCCCGGCTGCGCGGGCTGGGGCTGACTCCGGTCCTGCTGACCGGGGACAACGCCACTGTGGCTCGCGCGGTCGCCACCGAAGTGGGCGTCGACGAGGTGATCGCCGAGGTGCTGCCGGCCGGGAAGGTCGACGTGATCAAGCGGCTCCAGGCCGAGGGGCGGTCGGTGGCGATGGTCGGTGACGGGGTCAACGACGCCCCGGCGCTGGCCCAGGCCGACCTGGGGCTGGCCATGGGCACCGGTGCCGACGTGGCGATCGAGGCGGCCGACCTCACCCTCGTGCGGGGCGACCTGGACGCCGCGGTGGACGCCATCCGGTTGTCCCGCCGCACGCTGGGCATCATCCGGGGCAACCTGTTCTGGGCGTTCGGCTACAACGTGGCGGCCCTGCCGTTGGCCGCCGCCGGGCTGCTCAACCCGATGATCGCCGGTGCCACGATGGCGCTGTCCTCGGTCTTCGTGGTGGCCAACAGCCTGCGCCTGCGTCGCTTCCGGTCGGCCGCTGCCGATCTGTGACGACGGTAATGGTTGGACCGGCGACGGCGGGGGTACCTCTGTTGTCGTAGCGACGCTTGCAATGGAGGTTGGCAATGGGATTCGACGATAAGATCAACAACGCCACCGAGGACGCGACCGGCAAGCTGAAGGAAGGCGCCGGTCGGGCCACCGACAACGAGCAGCTGGAGGCGGAGGGTCGCGCTGACCAGTCCACCGCCAAGCTCAAGCAGGCGGGCGAGAAGATCAAGGACGCCTTCAAGAGCTGACGTACGACGTAACCCGCACGCCGGGCCGGTGATCATCACCGGCCCGGCGTGCTGTGTGTCCGGCCTCCTCGATCAGCGGGCCGACGCTGCTCACTGGCGTCGGGTGGCGCGGACGACCACGTCGTACAGCGGGGCCTCCCGGCCCGGCGCCGTGCGGCGGTGCTCCTCGGCGGTGACGATCTCCCAGGTGCTGCCGTCCAGGCCAGCGGTGATGTCCGCGAGGGTGACCGATGCCTCGTCCGGCGGGTGGTGCCCCGGCCCGTGTCCGTGCCCGTGCCCGTGCGCGGAGGCTTCCGAGGTGTGCAGGTGCCCGACGATCAGAAGGGTCCCACCGGGTGCCACCCATCCGGCGATGCGGTCGTAGAAGGCCAACTGCGGCATCGCGGGATGCGCGTAGTGCGTCGTGACCAGGTCGAACCGTGCCTCCGGAGCCCAGGCCGTCAGGTCCGCCTCCACCCACCGCACGCGCTCGGACACCCCGCTCTCCGTTGCGCGTTCGGCGGCTCGGGCGAGCGCGACGGGTGCGATGTCGACAGCGGTGACCTGCCAGCCGTGGGCGGCGAGCGAGATCGCCTCGGCGCCCGCGCCGCACCCGGCGTCCAGCGCCGAGCCCGGCACCAGAGCGCCGATCTCCCTGGCCAGGTACGGGTGCGCGGGACTCGTGCTCATCGCGCCGGGACGGTCGTGGTGCGCCTGGTGCCAGTGCCGTTCCCAGTAGTCCTTGTCGAACTCGTGCTGCTCGGTCATCTGTGCCTGCTCCTTCGCGCGTCGCCCACGACTGTTACCGGCGACCGGCCGATGCGCAAAGATTGTTGCCAAAACGGCAAGTCGACCTCGCTCAGCCCTGCCCGGCCAGCCGGGCCGCCCGCACCTCCAGGTAGCGCTGCTCGGGCCGGCTCGTGGTGCCCCGCGCCGCCACCAGGTACGCCTCCCGCGCCGCACCGACCTCCCCGGCCAGCTCCAGCAGGTGAGCCCGGACGGCGGCCAGCCGGTGGTGCCCGGCCGTGCGTTCGTCGGAGTCCAACGGCGTGAGCAGGGCGAGCCCCGCCCGGGGCCCGTCGACCATGGCCACCGCCACCGCCTGGTTGAGGGTGACCATCGGGTTCGGCGCGATCCGGGCCAGCAGTCGGTAGAGCGCGACGATCTGCCGCCAGTCCGTCTCCGCCGCCGTCGACGCCTCGGCGTGCACAGCGGCGATGGCCGCCTGGAGCTGGTACGGGCCGGGAGGCGACCAGGTCAGCGCCTCGGTGATCAGCGCTACCCCCTCCGCGATGGCGGCGGCGTCCCACCGGGAACGGTCCTGCTCCGCCAGCGGCACCAGCTCCCCGTCCGGCCCCACCCGGGCCGCCCGGTGCGCATCGGTCAGCAACATCAGCGCCAGCAGCCCGGTCACCTCGCCGTCGTCGGGTAGCAGCCCGCGCAGGATGCGAGCCAGCCGGATCGCCTCGCCGGTCAGCTCGGCCCGGCGCAGGCCCGGGCCACTGGACGCGGTGTAGCCCTCGTTGAAGATCAGGTAGAGCACCCGCAGCACCGTTCCCAGCCGCTCGCCCCGCTCGGCCGGCCCGGGCATCGTGAACCGTGCCCCGGCAGCCTCGATCCGCTGCTTGGCCCGTCGGATCCGTTGACTCATCGTCGCCTCGGGCACCAGGTGCGCCCGGGCGATCTGGGCGGTGCTGAGACCGCCGACCGCCCGCAGGGTGAGCGCCACCTGAGCCGAGCCGGGCAGCGCCGGGTGGCAGCAGAGGAACAGCAGCGTGAGGGTGTCGTCGTCGGCCGCAACGGTGGGCTCCGCGTCCGCCGCGGGCACCACCCCGGCGTACGCCGGCTCGCGCCGCGCCACCGCCACCTCGCGGTCCCGGCGCGCGCTCTCGCTGCGCCACTCGTCGGCGAGCCGGCGGGTGGCAACGGTGAGCAGCCAGGCGCGAGGGTTGTCCGGTACGCCCTGCCCCGGCCACTGCGTCGCGGCGGCGAGCAGCGCCTCCTGGACCGCGTCCTCGCACCTGTCGAACTGTCCGTGCCGACGGACCAGCAGGCCGAGGACCTGCGGCGCGAACGTGCGCAGCAGATCCTCGACCGTCCGGTCCTCGGTCACATCTCCGTCCCGGCCTCGTCCATGATCGGGCGGACCTCCATCGCGCCGCCGTACCGGACGTCCGGCCAGCGGGCCGCGATCTCGGCAGCCCGTTGCGGGGTTTCGCAGTCGACGGCCAGGTAGCCGGCGAACTGCTCCTTGCTCTCCATGAACGGGCCGTCGAGGACCTCGGGGCTGCCGTCCACGAGCCGGACCGTCAACGTCTGCGACGGATTCGCCAACGCCTGGCCGCCGATCAGCTCGCCGGTCTCGGTCAGCTCCTTCATGATCTCGTCGACCTCACCGAAGAGGGCGGTGCGCTCCTGCTCGCTCAGACTCTCGGTGAAACCGGGCCGGTTCCAGATCAGCAGCATGTACTTCACGGCGATTGCTCCTCAGGCTCTGGTCGCACCCCGACCGGGGCGCGGCTCACCGGAGGGTCGGAGCCGATCCCCCGATCCCTACCGCGTACCGAAGAAGATCGCAGAAACATCCGCCGGGGGCGTTCCCACGCCGGACGGTTCAGCGCGGATCGGGTCGGCCGGGCACCTGTCGGGGCTTCCGGGCGCCGCCGACGTCCAGCGAGGCCCGGTCGGCGGCCGAGGTGCCGGACGACCAGCCCTCGGCGTCGCGCACGCTCAGCCGGTGCCGGGTGACGCCGGGGAAGAGGGTGTCCAACCGCTCCCGGACCGCCTCGCCCCGCGCCGCGAGCACCGGCAACAGCCGTTCCGCCCCGGCCGTCTCGGCCGCCGCCTCGTCCGCCGCGGTGGTCGCCGCCTCGGTGGCCGTGCGCAGCCGCTCACCGATCCGCAGCGCGAACGCGTTGAGGAAGGACTCGTCCCAGACCTTCGTCCGCCGCCCCGACCCCGGCCTGCGCTCGGCGCGGCCGCGCAGCATCGCCGCCGTGGCCTGGACCAGCAACGACGTGTAGAGCAACTCGACCGCCACCAGATCGGCCGGCCAGCCCAGCACTGTGGCGAAGCCCAGATCGTCGGACCAGACCGCCTCGCACCGGTTCGCCGCCGCCACCTCCTGCACCAGCAGCGCCTTCGCGCCCGCGTACGGGGTGTCGGTGCTCAGACGTACCCCGCCGGGCTGGTCTCCGCGCTCGGACCCGGCCGCCAGCAACGCCTCGTCGATGCTGTGCCGGGCGATCAGCTCCTGGGCCTTTCCCGTCAGTGCCTCCGCCTCCGCCGGGAAGGTCGTCGACTCGGCCTTCGCCAGCAGCGCCCGCACCCGATCCAGCATCGGCGACCCGCTGCGAGCCGTGCCCGCCGTGCGGGGCAGTGCCGCGCCGCTCGTGCCCGGCGGCGGGCGCAGCACCGCGATCGGCGGCAGGCTCTCCACCAGCGCGAGAGCGTCCACTGCCGAGCGGAGCGCGTCGGCCCGGTCCAGCCCTTCCCGGCTGGCCCAACCGGCCACCACGCTGCCGTCGGCACCGCCCTCGGCGGCCACCAGTTCGCGTAACTGGTCGTCCCACCAGGCCGGGACCGGCTCGGCCTGGTCGCGTCGCTGGGCGGCCATCGCGGCACGGACCAGCCGCGCCGCGCGGCCGTCGAGCCGTCGACTGGTGATCCGGTCCACGTCGACCGGCTGCCAACCGCGCGGCCAGAGCCGACCCAGTCCGCGGACCAGGCGACGCAGCAGAGCGGCGTCCACCGCCGTGCTGCCGTCCGCGGCGCCGGTGCCGACCATCAGTTGGTCCAGCTGCCGTTCGGCCTGCCGTACGTCAGTGCCGCGCACCGCCGCGAGCGCGTTGGCGACGAGTTCGTCCGCGTCCGGCACGGGCACCTCCTTCTCGGGTTCCGCTGCCGGCGGGGAATTGTGGCCCGCCCCAGCTCCATGATCATGCCGCGACAGGTGCCGGCGGCGCGAAACGGGAATGTTGCCGGCTCCGTCCGCCTCGGCCGCCCGCCGGGCCCGATCAACACGAGTTCCTTGAAATCGGGGCATCCCACCGGGCCGGACACCCCGGTTTTCCGGACCTCGTGTTGACGCAAACCTCTTGATCAGCTCGAAGGCGGGGTGGACAGGGCGGCGGAGAGTCGGCGGAAGAACGAGCGGATCTCGTCCTCACCGTGGTGCGTCTCCGCCTGGTCGTTCAGCGGGCCCGAATAGCGCAGAGCCTGGTCCAGCGCGTCCCGCGTCTCAGCCCGGTCTCCCGGGTAGAGCCCGGCGGTCACCCCGTCGACGACCCGGGTCACCACCGAGTCGTCGAGCACCCGGTCGAACTGGATCCCGTAGAGGATCCCGTTCACGTGGCCCTTCCAACTGTCCGTACCCATGCTCGTCGACTCCCCTAGAAGATCTGGCTGCCGTCCCAGGCGAGGATCGGAACCCCGCCCACGCCGTTGCGCTTGAACTCGGCGTCGAGATTGGCCATGTGGCTCACGTCGGGCTGGTAATGACCGCTGCGCGCCGTGGCGTACTGGACCCTACCGTCCTTGACGACCAGCTCGCCCGCTGCGGCGACCGGCTGCCCGTTGCCCAGTGTGGAGTGGTGGAAATCGCCGACCTTCTGGTAGTTGGACGCGTAGAGGTTGCCGTTCCGGTCCATCACGAAGATCGCCTGACCGTTCCCGCTGAACACGGTCTGAGCGCTCGACGTGTCGAACGGTTCGCCACTCCTGGCGCTGCGCAACATGCCGTTGCTGTCAAAGAAGACCCGGTGCTGTTCGAGTTCCGCCGGACTGAGCCGACGCACGGCCGTCGGGAAGTGTCCTCCGGGCAGGTGCTCGTTGCGGTACTTGTCGAGCATCGGCTTCGTATGGGGGTAGCGCGGAACGGTGTGCGGGCCGGGGACTGTGGGTCGTCCGGGGCCGCCCTTCGTGCCCTTGCGGGTGAAACGGCGCAGCAGCGTCTTCGCGCGCTTCAACAACCGCGGAATGATCTCCTTGACGACCCGCTCGATGATCTCCTTGATGATGCGCTGGATGGCCATCCGGGCCAGGCCGATCGAGACGGGGATCGAGGCCAGCGAGGAGCCGAGGCTGGGTGCCGCCGCCGCCAAAGCCATCGCTACCTGAACCACCAGAATCGTCAGTTGGACGATGACGAGGACCTTCTGGGTCAGGGTGATGATGGCCATCACCAGCAACGCCATGCCGATCAGTTCGGCTGCCTGAGCGCCGTCCTCCATCCGGCGCGGCGCGCCCTCCTCGTCCTGCCATGCCTGCTCGAACGCGCGGACGTCGTCCCCGCTGTTCGTCATCCCGACCTTCGCTGCGCCCGCCTCCGCCTCCCCGACCGCTGTGCGGAGCCGGCCGGCGAACGCGAACCACAGTTGGGATGCTTGGAAGAGCAGTTCCTCGTCGGCGGCCGGCCAGGTGAACCCGACCCAGCCCAGGGCTTCGGCGAGTTCAGGAGGGAGCTGCATACCCATTGGGCAGCTCCATCCTCGTGAAGAGTTCAGCATTTGCGGTGTCGGTCGCCTCGTGGGCGTCGGCACTGGCGTCGAGGTTCCCGGCGGCCTCCAACAACTGGTCGGCCATCGACCGGTAGACGTCGAGCGCATGGGTCAGGACTTCCACGTACGCGGCGCCGAAGAGCGAACCCGCCTCGTCGTCGCCCCACGGGTTACCCGCCCCGTTGACAGTCGACTCGAGGCTGGCGATCTCCGCGCCGAGCTGCTGGCCGGTTGTCGCGAGCGACGCCGCCGCGCCGTGGAGAGCGTCGAGGTCGACCTGGATCCCGTCGGACATGACTCAGCGCTGGCCTGTTCGGCGGGTGACTACGTCCAGTTCGTCGATCATCTGCTGGAAACCCCGGAACGCGTCTTCCGAGACACGTTCGAGCTGCTTGCCGAGGGCCACGGTGTCGACATGAGCGGCCGTGGTCAGCTCAGCTCTGCGGGCCCGCTCGTCGGCCTGCGCTGCCTGGACCGCCTCCAGGACGTACCCGGCGATGGCACCGGTACCGCTCCGGGACAGGCTCGGGTCGATCACCAGGGTCCTCAGGGCGCCGAAGGCGGTGACTTCCGCCTCGACGAGACCATCCCCGCCGGTGCCCCGCCCCATCAGCTGATCCACGGCGGGTGCGGCACCGTCATCCTGCTCATCGGCGTCGTCCGGCTGCGCCGTGGCTGAACCCGGAACCTGGCTCAGCAGGCGCATGGCCTCTTCGAGTGAGCGGCTGAGGCCGGCCGGATCGATTCCGCTCACCATGCTCGTCCCCTTTGGTCTGCCAGTTCAGGATCAGGACGACGGTATCAACGTGGCACCCGTGGAAGTACCCCGAAGAGTCCTCTGTGGATTGACGGTGCCGCCGACCGCCGGGCTCACCGCCAGGCGCCGAGGATCTCCTCGACCGGTAGGACGTCCTGCTCCGGATCGGGTGCCGGGGTCGGCCGCGCCGTCGGCGTGCGGTCGAAGCGGGGTGCGGGGGCCGGCTGGATCTCGCCGCCCACCTCGACGAACGTGCCCCGGGCCGCGTTGTGCGGGTGCGCGTGCGCCTCGACAGGGGCGAGCACCGGGGCGACGCAGGCGTCCAGGTCGGCGAAGACCGCCGTCCACTCGTCCCGGGTGCGCTCGGCGAACCGTTCGGTGAACCGGCGGCGCAGCTCGTCCCAGCCGCTCGGGTCGTACTGGGCGGGCAGGTCCGGGTCGTCGGCGAGACCGAGGCCGGTGAGCAGTACGGCGTAGAAGGCCGGTTCCATCGCGCCGACCGCCATGAATCCGCCGTCGGCGGTGGCGTACGTGTCGTAGAAGGGGGCCCCGCCGTCGAACATGTTGCCCCCGCGTGGGGCGGCCCACAGGCCGGCGCCGAGCAGCCCGTGCAGGAACGAGGTGAGCAGCGCCGAGCCGTCCACCATCGCCGCGTCGACCACCTGGCCGAGGCCGGAGCGCTCCCGCTCCAACAGCGCGGCCAGCACCCCGACGGCGAGCAGCATTCCGCCGCCGCCGAAGTCGCCGAGCAGGTTCATCGGCGCGTAGGGCCGTTTTCCGGCCCGTCCGAGCGGCTCCAACGCCCCGGCCACCGCGATGTAGTCGATGTCGTGCCCGGCTCGGGCTGCCAGCGGGCCGTCCTGACCCCAGCCGGTCATCCGCGCGTACACCAGTCGGGGGTTGCGGGCCTGGCACACCTCCGGCCCGATGCCCAGCCGCTCGGCCACCCCCGGCCGGTACGCCTCGACCAGCACGTCCGCGCGGTCGGCGAGGCGCAGCAGGTCCGCCACCCCGGCCGGGGACTTGAGGTCCAGCGCGGTGACCTGCCGGCCGCGTTGCAACGGCCCGCTGGTCGGCGCGGCCAGCCGGCCCGCTCCCGGTGCGCCCGGCCGGTCCACCCGCACCACGTCCGCGCCGAGGTCGGCGAGCACCATGCAGCCGAACGGTGCCGGGGCGAGGCTGGCCAGCTCGACCACGCGCACCCCGGCCAGCGGCCCGCCGCGGGACGCCATCACGCGACGTCAGCCGGTTCGGCCCGAAGGGCGGCGAGCCGGTCGGCCAGGTCGGCGGGGGGCGTGAACCGGTCGCCGTAGCTGGCGGCCAGCTCGGTGGCACGGGCCGCGAAGCCGGCCGGGCCGCCCGCGTACTGCCGGACGTAGCGGATCACCCCGCCCGTCCATGCCGGGAAGCCGATGCCGAAGATCGAGCCGATGTTGGCGTCGGTCTCGGTGCGCAGCACCCCCTCGTCGAGGCAGCGCAGCGCGTCCAGCGCCTCGGCGAAGAGCATCCGCTCCTGGAGGTCGGTGAACGGCACCGCCCGACCCGCGTCGGTGATCAGGTCGGCGAGCCCGGACCACAGCCGGCCCCGGGCACCTTCGTCGTAGGAGTAGAAGCCGCGTCCGGCGGCGCGCCCCGGCCGGTCGTACGCGTCGACCAGCTCGTCCACCAGGCGGTGCGCCGGCAGTGGGCGGAACTCCTCGCTGGCCGCCTCGAACTGGCGGCGGATCCGTTGGATCAGCGTGAGACTGACCTCGTCGGCCAGCGCCAGCGGTCCGGTCGGGTAGCCGGCCTGGAGGGCGGCCTGCTCCACCGATGCGGCGGGGACACCGTCGGCGACCATGCCGACCGCCTCGTCGATGAACCTGCCGATCACCCGGCTGGTGAAGAAACCCCGGCCGTCGTTGACCACGATCGGGGTCTTGCCGATCCTCCGGCCGAGGTCGAATGCCCGGGCCAGCGCCACGTCCCCGGTCCGCTCGCCCACCACGATCTCCAGCAGCGGCATCCGGTCCACCGGCGAGAAGAAGTGCATGCCGATGAAGTCCGCAGGACGGTCCACGCCGGCGGCCAGGCCGGTGATCGGCAGGGTCGAGGTGTTGGAGGCGAGCAGCGCGTCGGGTGCCAGGACGGGTAGCACCTCGGCGAAGACCTGCTGCTTCAGCGCCGGGTCCTCGAAGACCGCCTCGATGACCGCGTCGCAGCCGGCGAGGGTGTCCACCTGGTCGGTCGTGCTGATCCGGTCCAGCACGGCGCGGGCCTCCGCCTCGGTCGTGCGGCCCTTGCGTACCGCTCGGGCCAGTAGGCGCTCGGCGTGTTCGCGGGCCCGGCCGGCGGCCTCCGGCGTGACGTCCCTGACCACGACGTCCAGCCCGGCTGTGGCGCAGGCGTACGCGATGCCCGCGCCCATCATGCCGGCCCCGAGCACCGCCACCCGGCGAACCGGTGCGGCGTCCACACCGGTAGGTCGGGCCGCGCCACCGTTGACGGCCTTCAGGTCGAAGAAGAACGCACCGATCATGTTCTTGGCGACCTGCCCGGTGAGCAGCCCGATCAGGTGCCGGGTCTCCACGGTCAGGGCGGTCTCCAGGTCGACCTGTGCGCCCTCGACGGCGGCGGCGAGGATCGCCTCGGGCGCTGGCAGCCGGGCACCCTTGAGCTGCTTGCGCAGCGTCGCCGGGAAGGCGGGCAGTTGTGCGGCCAGCGAGCGGCTGGCCGGAGTGCCGCCGGGCATCCGATAGTCCGGCCGGTCCCACGGCTGCGCCGGGTGCGGGTTCGCCGCGATCCAGGCCCGTGCCCGGTCCAGCAGTTCGGTGGGCGTGGCGACCACCTCGTCGACCAGCCCGACCGACAGCGCCTCGGTCGGGCGCATCCGCCGGCCGGTGAGTAGCACCGTGGTCAGCGCGCCGGCCAGGCCGAGCATCCGCACGGTCCGGGTGACGCCACCCGCCCCGGGCAGCAGGCCCAGCGTCACCTCGGGCAGCCCGAGCCGGCTGCCGGGGGTGTCCAGCGCGATCCGGTGGTGGCAGGCGAGCGCGATCTCCAGGCCACCGCCGAGCGCGGAGCCGTTGACAGCGGCGACCACCGGTCGGCCCAGCGTCTCCAGCCGGCGCAGGTCCCGTTTGATGACGCCGAGCAGGTCGGCCAGGTCGGGCGCGTCGGCACGGGTCGCCCGGATCATCTCGGGCAGGTCACCGCCGGCGAAGAAGGTCGACTTCGCGCTGGTCACGATGACGCCGACGAGATCGGGCTCGGCCTCCAGCCGGTCCAGCACCGCGCTCATCGAGGCGGCGTACGCCCGGTTCATGGTGTTGGCGGACTGGTCGGGGTCGTCCAGGGTGAGAGTGACGATGCCGTCGGCGCCGCGGTCGTACCGGATGGTGTCTGTCATTGTCGTCCTCCGGGTCAGCAGCGCTCGAGAACTGTGGCGACGCCCATGCCGCCGCCGATGCACAGGGTCACCACGGCCCGGCGCAGGTCGCGGCGCTCCAACTCGTCCAACGCCGTACCGAGCAGCATCGCTCCGGTCGCGCCGAGCGGGTGGCCGAGCGCGATCGCGCCGCCGTTGACGTTCACCCGGTCCGGGTCGAGGCCCAGGTCGCGGACGTACTTGAGCACCACCGCGGCGAACGCCTCGTTGATCTCGAACAGGTCGATGTCGTCGACTGTCAGCCCGGCTACGGCCAGCGCCTTGTGGGTGGCGGGGATCGGGCCGGTCAACATGAGCGTCGGGTCCGCTCCGGTGACCGCCGCGCCGACGATCCGGGCGCGCGGGGTGAGGCCGAGATCCCGACCAACCTGCTCCGAACCGATCAGCGCCAGCGCCGCGCCGTCCACGATGCCGGACGAGTTGCCTGCGTGGTGGACGTGCTCGATGGCCTCCAGCCAGTGGAACTTCTGCAACGCGACCGCGTCGAAGCCGGCCGCCTCACCCATCGTGGCGAACGACGGGGTGAGCTTGGCCAGCGCCTCCCGGGTCGTCTCCGGGCGCGGGTGCTCGTCGACGGTGAGGATGTCCAGCCCGTTGCCGTCGCGGACCGGCACCACCGAGCGGGCGAAGTACCCGCCGGCCCACGCCTTGGCGGCCCGCTCCTGCGACCGCAGCGCGTAGCCGTCCACGTCGTCGCGGGTGAAGCCCTCCAGGGTGGCGATCAGGTCCGCGCTGACGCCCTGCGGCACGAACGACGTGGCCAGCGCGGTCTGCGGATCGGTGGCCCAGGCCGCCCCGTCGGAGCCCATCGGCACCCGAGACATCGACTCGACCCCGCCGGCGAGCAGCAGGTGCTCCCAACCGGAGCGGATTCGCGCGGCGGCGGAGTTGACCGCCTCCAACCCGGAGGCGCAGAACCTGTTGAGCTGCACCCCGCCGACCTGGTCCGGCAGCCCGGCCAGCAGCGCGGCCGCCCGGGCCAGGTCGCCGCCCTGCTCGCCGACCGGGGTCACGATGCCGAGCAGCAGGTCCTCCAGCCGGCCCACGTCCAGGCCGGGGTTGCGCTCCCGCAACGCGTCGATCAGGCCGACCACCAGGGAGATGGGCTTGACCCCGTGCAGCGCGCCGGTGTCCCGGCCGCGTCCGCGCGGGGTGCGGACCGCGTCATAGACGTACGCCTCAGAGGGCACGGGCGATCAACTCCTTCATGATCTCGTTGGTGCCGCCGTAGATCTTCTGGACGCGGGCGTCGGCGTACATCCGGGCGATCGGGTACTCCGTCGTGTAGCCGTAGCCGCCGAAGAGCTGAAGGCACCTGTCGACGACCTCACACTGACCGTCGGTGAGCCATGACTTCGCCATCGCCGCTGTGGAGACGTCCAGGTCGCCACGGGTGTGTCGGACGATGCAGTCGTCCAGGAAGACGCGGCTGACCCGGGCGCGGGTGGCGCACTCGGCGAGCACCATCCGGGTGTTCTGGTGACCCATCAGCGTCTTGCCGAAGGCGGTGCGCTCCTTGGCGTACGCGATGGTCAGCGCGACCGCCCGTTCCATGGCGGCGACCGCGCCCACGCCGATGACCAGCCGTTCCTGCGGAAGCTGTTGCATGAGCTGGACGAAGCCCAGCCCTTCGGCGCCGCCGAGCAGGTTGGCCGCCGGCACCCGGAACTCGTCGAAGAACAACTCCGCCGTGTCGTTGGCGTGCAGGCCGATCTTGGACAGCAGCCGGCCTCGCCGGAAGCCCTCCGGGTCACCGCCCACCTCGCAGACCAGCAGCGAGACGCCGGCCGCCCGCTGCTCGGGGTCGGTCTTCACGGCCACGATGACCAGGTCGGCCAGGCCGCCGTTGGTGATGAACGTCTTCGCGCCGGTCACCAGGTAGTCGTCGCCGTCGCGCACCGCCCGGGTGCGCATCGCCTGAAGATCGGAGCCACCGTCCGGCTCGGTCATCGCGATGGCACCGACCAACTCGCCGCTGCACAGGCCGGGCAGCCAGCGCCGCTTCTGCTCCTCGCTGCCGTACGCCACCAGGTAACCGGTGACGATGCCACTGTGGACGGCCAGACCCAGACTGCTCTCCCCGGCGTACGCCTGCTCGTGCAGCAGCACCGCCTCGTGGGTGAACCCGCCGCCTCCACCGCCGTACTCCTCCGGGACCGACAGGCCGAGCAGCCCCAGCTCACCGGCGCGCCGGTAGTGCTCGCGGTCCGGGTGGCCCTGCGCGAGGAGGCGTTCGGCGTGCGGCAGCACCTCCTTGGTGAAGAAGGTGCGGGCCAGTTCGGCCAGGTCGTCGTGCTCCGGTTCGCGCCAGGGCGAGGGGGGATGGTCGGGCGTCGACATGTGCACCACCCTCGCGTCCTGTTGGCGCCGTGTCAATAAGTCGAGATCATCTGCCGAACCACGGTCGCCAAGGTCCCCAAGCCCGGCCGGCGTCGGGGCGTGCGGTGATCAAGGTGAGGAGCGGCTGCTGACCGGTGAGCTGTCGATAGGGTCGGGCAGATGAGTGTCGAGACGGCTCCGCGCCGCCGCCGTTTGGAGCCGGACGCCCGGCGTGGGCAGATCCTGGCCTGCGCGGTCCGGCTGTTCGGCGATCGCCCGTACGCGGACGTGTCGACCACCGACGTGGCCCGCGAGGCAGGTGTGGCTCGCGGCCTGGTCAACCATTACTTCGGCGCGAAGAAGGACCTCTACCTGGAGGTCGTCCGGGTCATGGTGACCATCCCCGAGGTTGCCCTGGAGCGGCTGCCGAAGGGTGATCTCCGGACCCGGGTCGACGCCAGCGTCACCTGGTTCCTCGACGTGGTGTCCCGGCACAGCACCTCGTGGCTGGCTGCGGTCACCGCCCGGGGGATGGGCGGCGACGCCGACGTGGAGCGGGTGCTCGCCGAGGCCGAGGAGGTCGCCGCCGACCGGATGCTGGTCGCCGTCGGGCTGGCCGGCGAGGCGGAGCACCGCGAGGAACTGCGTGGGATGGTCCGCGCGTACGGCGGGCTGGCGACGTCGACCGCCCGCGAGTGGCTTCAGCGCGGCGCGCTGACCCGCGCCCAGGTGCACCTGCTGCTCACCACCACCCTGCTGACCATCGTCGAGCAGGTCATCCCGCAGGTCATCGCCGACGGGGGACCGGCCCGCCCACCGGGCTGAGAGCAGCAGGACACGCTCAGGCCGCGCGACGGCCGACCCGGGTCGTCCGTGATGCCCCAGCGGCGTGCCCCGCCCGCGATGCCGGGGCGGCGAACCGGTCGGCCGCCTGCGCCGGATAGGACTCGGGGCGCACCACCCGCAGCGGCCGGTCCACCTCGTCGGCCCCGAAGCGCCAGCGGGACGGCGTCGGCTGCCGCTGTGGTGCCGGGCCACCGGGGCGCAGCCCGGGCCGGGACAGCAGCACGGTGATCAGGTAGCCGACCACCAGGAAGCCGTGGCTGATCAGCCGTTCCCCGCCCACCGAACCGGTGGCCAGGTCGTTCACGGACAGCAGCAGCAACGTGCCGACGAACGCGCTGAGCATCGGCAGCAGCCCGGCGGGCGGGCTGCGGCGCAACGCCACGAAGAGGAAGCCCGCGCCCACTGCCACGTTCCACGCCGCCGACTCGTGCCACAGGTGCTGGCCGGTGGGGTGCAGGTGGTCCGCGGTCGCGCCCCGGCCCACCTGGGCCAGGCCGAGCACCAGCTGCACCGCGCCGAGCAGCCCGAGCGCCGACCGCAGGCCGGCGACGAGCGGGCCACGTCCGAACGCCGCGCGCAACCCGGCGGCGAGCTGACCCCGTCCGGGCACCTCTCGCAGGCCGGCGACCAGCGGGCCACGCCGCCACCGTGACCGGCGGGCCGGGGCCGCGCTGGCGGCGGCAAGGATCGCCGCCGTCCGGTCGGGCACCTCGACCACCAATCGGGTACGAACCCGACGGGTCACCGCGGCCGCCGCCGTGAACCAGGCCCGGCAATCGGCACACCCGTCGAGGTGCCCCTGCACCGCCGCCAGTTCGGCGGCGGTCTCCTCCCCGTCCAACTGCGCGGACAGGACCTCCCGCCACTGCTCACACCCCATGTACCGGTAGTCGCTCCGGCAGCCGCTCCGGTTCCCGGCGACCGTGACCCGTTGTGGAATACTCGCCGGATCATGACGCGTTACGGCCTGCTGATCCTGCCCGCCACCAACCGGGTGTACGCCCGCGCCGCAGTCGACCTCACCCGGGCCGAGCTGGAGATCTTCGGCCGCTCGGCGCTGGACGGCCGGATCGGCGAGCTGGACACCGAGGTCGTCGGAGGGGCGTCCTACATCACGTTCACCGGCGACGGGCTGACCGAGCGTGACCTGGCCGTCCTGGGCAACCTCTCCGCCGGGTACACGTTGTTCGAGATCGTCGGTGAGCTGTTGCGGCCGATCGAGTGGAGCCGTCTGGACCGCTACGACGACGATCTGCTCACCATTCAGAAGTACCCGGGCAGGACCAACGAGCAGTTCACCAAGCTGCTGCTCAACGTCACACTGCTCGCCTCGGACTGGGCCGCCGAGATGACCAGCCGCCGGTTCCGGGTGCTCGATCCGCTCTGTGGTCGGGGCACCACCCTCAACCAGGCGCTGATGTACGGCTTCGACGCCGCCGGGATCGAGCGCGACCAGAAGGACGTCGAGGCGTACCGGGCATTCGTCACCACCTGGCTGAAGCAGAAGCGCGTCAAGCACCGGGTGCTGGAGTCGGGGCCGGTGCGGCGGGAGCGCAAAGTGGTCGGCCGACGGGTGCGGATCGAGTTGGCGCCGACCCGTGAGGAGCACAAGGCCGGCCAGACGCAGCTGCTGGACGTGGTCAACGCCGACACCGCCCGCTCGGCGGAGTTCTTTCGCCCGGAGACCGTGGACCTGGTCGTCGCCGACGCGCCGTACGGCGTGCAGCACGGTAGCCGTACCGCCGGGCAGGGGTTGACCCGCGACCCGCTGGCGTTGCTCGCGGACGCCGCGCCGGTCTGGGCCCGGTTGTTGCGTCCCGGCGGTGCGCTCGGAATCTCCTGGAACACCCACGTCGCCAGTCGGGACGACGCGGCGGCGGCGTTGGCCGACGCCGGTCTGACAGTGGTCGACGACGAGCCCTACCGCGCGCTGCGGCACCGGGTGGACCAGTCGATCATGCGCGACGTGCTGGTGGCACGCCGCCCGGCCTGACCCCCGGCCTCGCCCCTCCGCCCCTGCGCCCCTCCGCCCCTGCGCCGCGCCGTGCGTCACCCCATCGGGGTCGCGCACGGTCTCGTGCGTCCTTTGCTCTGCACCCGCGGAGGCGACACTCACGGTCCGTAGCTGGTGCCTCCGCGGGTGCAGAGCAAAGGCGTCGGCAGCTGGTCTCGACCCCTCGGACCGCCGAGAGCCTGTGCCGCATTTCACCTGTTCAGTGGGCAGATGTGAAAACCACGTCAAGAAAAGGTTCGCCCCCGTCATGGTCGCGTTATGACCCCTGCCGTTCGGCGGGTGGTGGGGCTTTGATTGCCCGGCGCGACCGGAAGGCGGTCGCGACGAACCTTTCCGGCTGAGGAGTCAGCGTGTCTGACGTGGTGTTCGTGGTCCTGACGGTGGTGCTGTTCGCAGTGCTCGCCCTGGTTGTCCGGGCGGTGGAGAAGCTGTGAACGCGGTCAACGCCGTCGGTCTGGTGCTCGCGGTCGTCCTGGGGGCGTTCCTGGTGTTCGCCCTGCTGTTTCCGGAGCGCTTCTGATGACCATGACAACAGCGGGCGTCATCTTCGTGTTGACGCTGGTGGCGGCCCTGGTCGCCGTATACAAGCCGTTCGGCGACTACATGTTCCGGGCGGTCTCCGGCACCAAGCAGTCCCGGGTCGAGCGGGGCATCTTCCGACTGGTCGGGGTCAACCCGGCAGCCGAGCAGACCTGGGGCGTGTACGCCCGCAGCGTGCTGGCGTTCTCCGCGGTGTCGATCCTGTTCCTGTACCTGTTCCAGCGGGTGCAGAACCACCTGTGGCTGTCGCTCGGGTTCGACCCGGTGGTGCCGCACGGCGCGTGGAACACGGCCGTGTCGTTCGTGACGAACACGAACTGGCAGTCGTACTCGGGTGAGTCGACCATGGGCCACCTGGTGCAGATGGCCGGTCTGGCCGTGCAGAACTTCGTGTCGGCGGCGGTCGGCATCGCGGTGGCTGTCGCGTTGGTACGCGGCTTCGCCCGCAGTCGTACCGGGCAGCTCGGCAACTTCTGGGTCGACCTGACCCGGATCACGCTGCGGATCCTGCTGCCGATCGCGGTGCTCGGCGCCATCGCGTTGATGATCGGCGGGGCGGTGCAGAACCTGTCCGCCGGCACCGACGTGAGCACGCTGACCGGCGGCACCCAGACCATCACCGGCGGTCCGGTCGCCAGCCAGGAAGCGATCAAGGAACTGGGCACCAACGGCGGCGGCTTCTACAACGTCAACAGCGCGCACCCGTTCGAGAACCCCACCACCTGGACGAACTGGCTCCAGATCTTCCTGATCTTCCTGATCCCGTTCAGCCTGCCCCGGGTGTTCGGCCGCATGGTCGGACAGAACCGGCAGGGCTACGCCATCGCCGCGGTGATGGGCATCCTCGCGTTCCTCAGCGTGGCCATCACCAACATCTTCGAGCTGGCCGGCCACGGCACGGTGCCGCAGGCGGTCGGCGCGGCGATGGAGGGCAAGGAGGTGCGGTTCGACGTGTCGAACTCGGCCACCTTCGCCGCCGCCACCACGCTCACCTCGACCGGTGCGGTGAACTCGTTCCACGACTCGTTCACCTCGCTCGGCGGCATGATGACCATGGTCAACATGATGCTCGGCGAGGTCGCGCCGGGCGGCACCGGTTCGGGGCTCTACGGCCTGCTCATCCTCGCGGTGATCACGGTCTTCGTGGCCGGGCTGATGGTGGGCCGCACTCCCGAGTACCTGGGCAAGAAGATCGGGTCGCGCGAGATCAAGTTCGCCTCGCTCTACTTCCTGATCACGCCGGTTCTGGTGCTCGTGGGTACGGCGGCGGCGTTCGGCACCGGCAACAACTCGACGGCGCTCAACGTCGGCCCGCACGGCCTCTCCGAGGTGCTGTACGCGTTCACCTCGGCCAGTAACAACAACGGCTCGGCGTTCGGCGGCATCACGGTCAACACCACCTGGTGGGACACCGCGCTCGGGTTGTGCATGCTGCTGGGCAGGTTCCTGCCGCTGATCTTCGTGCTCGCGCTGGCCGGCTCGCTGGCCCGCCAGGCACCCACCCCCGCGTCCGAGGGCACCCTGCCGACCCACCGACCGCTGTTCATCGGCATGGTCGTCGGCGTCACCGTGGTCCTCGTCGCGCTGACCTTCCTGCCCGCGCTCGCGCTCGGTCCGCTGGCAGAGGGGCTCTGACCATCATGAGGAACGAGGACATGTCCGTCACGTCCGCCCCAACAGAGCAACTCCCCGGTACGCCCGCCACCCAGGGCAACCGGATCGGTGGAGGGCTGCTCGACCCCAAGCAGTTGATCCGGTCCCTGCCGGACGCGGTACGCAAGCTGAACCCCGCCACGCTGTGGCGGAACCCGGTGATGTTGATCGTGGAGGTCGGTGCGGCCTTCACCACCGTCCTGGCGGTGGCCGACCCGTCGGTGTTCGCCTGGGCGATCACCATCTGGCTCTGGCTGACGGTGGTCTTCGCCAACCTGGCCGAGGCGGTCGCCGAGGGCCGGGGCAAGGCCCAGGCCGCGACCCTGCGGCAGGCCAAGAAGGACACCATCGCCACCCGGCTGATCGACTGGAAGCCGGGCGCGCGGGCCAACACCTACCGCGACGAGGCGGTGCCGGCGCCGGACCTGCGTCAGGGCGACGTGGTGCTCGTCGAGGCGGGCGGCATCATCCCCGGTGACGGTGACATCGTCGAGGGCATCGCCAGCGTCGACGAGTCGGCCATCACCGGCGAGTCGGCCCCGGTCATCCGGGAGTCCGGCGGCGACCGCAGCGCGGTCACCGGTGGCACCAAGGTGCTCTCCGACCAGATCATCGTGAAGATCACCCAGAAGCCGGGGGAGAGCTTCATCGACCGGATGATCGCCCTGGTCGAGGGGGCCAACCGGCAGAAGACGCCGAACGAGATCGCGCTGAACATCCTGCTCGCCGCGCTCACTGTCATCTTCCTGCTGGCCGTCGTCACCCTCCAGCCGCTGGCCATCTTCTCCAAGGCGTACCAGGCGGCCGCGCCGGACAGCGGGGCGATCACCGGTTCCGGTGTCACCGGGGTCGTGCTGGTCTCGCTGCTGGTCTGCCTGATCCCCACCACCATCGGGGCGCTGCTCTCCGCCATCGGCATCGCGGGCATGGACCGCCTCGTCCAGCGCAACGTCCTGGCCATGAGCGGCCGGGCCGTCGAGGCGGCCGGCGACGTCAACACCCTGCTGCTGGACAAGACCGGCACCATCACGCTGGGCAACCGGCAGGCCGCCGAGTTCGTCCCGGTCGAGGGGGTCGACGCCGCGACGTTGGCCGACGCCGCGCAGATGTCCAGCCTGGCCGACGAGACCCCGGAGGGGCGCTCGGTGGTCGTCCTGGCGAAGAACGAGTTCGGGCTGCGCGAGCGCGAGCCCGGCGTGATGCCGCACGCCACCTTCGTACCGTTCACCGCGCAGACCCGGATGAGCGGCGTCGACCTCACCCCGGACGCCAGCGTGGACGCCGGCGCGGTGGGCACGGCCCGCCGGGTCCGCAAGGGCGCCGCCGCAGCGGTCATGAAGTGGGTACGCGAGAACGGCGGTCACCCGACCGAGCAGGTCGGCGAGATCGTGGACGCGATCAGTGGCACCGGCGGCACCCCGCTCGTGGTCGCCGAGCACGTCGACGGTCAGCCCGCCCGCGCCCTTGGCGTCATCCACCTCAAGGACGTCGTCAAGTCCGGCATGCGTGAGCGGTTCGACGAGATGCGCCGGATGGGCATCCGGACCGTGATGATCACCGGTGACAACCCGCGTACCGCGAAGGCGATCGCCGACGAGGCCGGGGTGGACGACTTCCTGGCCGAGGCGACGCCGGAGGACAAGCTCGCGCTGATCAAGCGGGAGCAGGAGGGCGGTCGGCTGGTCGCGATGACCGGTGACGGCACCAACGACGCGCCGGCGCTCGCCCAGGCCGACGTCGGGGTGGCCATGAACACCGGCACGTCGGCCGCCAAGGAGGCCGGCAACATGGTCGACCTCGACTCCGACCCGACCAAGCTGATCGAGATCGTGGAGATCGGCAAGCAGTTGCTGATCACCCGTGGCGCGCTGACCACGTTCAGCATCTCGAACGACATCGCGAAGTACTTCGCGATCATCCCGGCCATGTTCGCCGGCCTCTACCCGAGCCTGGACGCGCTGAACATCATGCGGCTGGCCAGCCCGGAGTCGGCGATCCTGTCCGCTGTCATCTTCAACGCCCTGGTGATCATCGCGCTGATCCCGCTCGCCCTGCGGGGCGTGCGGTACCGGCCGGCCGCCGCGTCGAAGCTGCTCAGCCGCAACCTGCTGGTCTACGGGCTGGGCGGCATCATCGTGCCGTTCATCGGGATCAAGATCATCGACCTGCTCGTCCAGTTCTTCCCGGGGATTTCGTGATGCGCCTACCCACCTGGATCGCCCAACACCTCGCCGCGCTGCGCGCCGTGCTCGTCTTCACGGTGCTGCTCGGCCTGGTCTACCCGCTGGCCCTGGTAGCGCTCGGTCAGCTACCCGGCCTCAACCACAAGTCCGACGGTTCGCTGATCTCCTCGGGCGGGACGATTGTCGGCAGCGCCCTGATCGGCCAGTCCTTCACCGACGCGGACGGCAACCCGATCGCCCGGTACTTCCAGTCCCGCCCCTCCGCCGCCGGCGACGGCTACGACCCGACCTCCACCTCGGCCAGCAACCTGGGCCCGGAGAGCGTTGTCGACACCATCGCCACCGACCCGGAGGAATCCAGCGAGAGCCTGCTCACCCAGGTGTGTGGGCGCAGCAAGTCGGTCGGCGAGCTCAACGGCGTCGACGGCCGGCGCCCGTACTGCACCGACGACGGGGTGGGCGCCGTGCTCGCGGTGTTCCGCGCCGACGGTCTGACCGGCCCGGTCACCCGGGTGGTCAGCGTCAACCAGGCCGCCCCGGCCACGCCGTTCGTCAGCGAGTACCAGGGCGTGACGGTGGAGCCGGCCCAGCCTGGCGAGGACTACGTGGCCGCCGGCGGGGTGGTCACCCCGATCCGGGGCGACGCGCCCGCCGACCCGGCGGTGCCGGCCGACGCGGTCACCGCCAGCGCCAGCGGTCTCGACCCGCAGATCAGCCCGGCGTACGCCGAGCTGCAGGTGAACCGGGTCGCGCGGGAGCGCGGCGCGGACCCGGCGGTGGTCCGCAAGCTGGTCAAGGAGCACACCGACGGGCGGGCGCTCGGCTTCATGGGTGAGCCCGGCGTGAACGTGCTGGAGCTCAACCTCGCGCTCGACAAGCAGTTCGCCGCACGCTGAGCACCCTCGCGGGCGGGGTCGTGCCCACCGGGCGCGGCCCCGCCCGCCGATCTGACCAGGGAGGATGGTCCCGTGCCACGCGGAGAACTGCGCATCTATCTGGGGGCCGCCCCCGGCGTCGGTAAGACGTACGCCATGTTGGAGGAGGCCCAGCGGCGGGCCACGCGCGGCACCGACGTGGTGATCGGTTTCGTGGAGACCCACGGCCGTCAACACACCGCGGCGATGCTCGGTGACCTGGAGCAGGTGCCCCGCCGGACCATCGACTACCGCGGCGCGGAGTTCACCGAGATGGACCTGGACGCGGTGCTGGCCCGCCGACCACAGATCGCCGTGGTCGACGAGCTGGCGCACAGCAACGTGCCCGGTTCCAAGCACGACAAGCGCTGGCAGGACGTCCAGGAGCTGCTCGACGCGGGGATCGACGTGCTGTCCACTGTCAACGTGCAGCACCTGGAGTCGGTGAACGACGTCGTCGCGCAGATCACCGGCACCACCCAGCGGGAGACCGTGCCGGACGAGATCGTCCGCGCCGCCGAACAGGTCGAGCTTGTCGACATGACCCCGGAGGCGCTGCGCCGGCGGATGGCGCACGGCAACATCTACCGACCCGACAAGATCGACGCCGCGTTGGGCAACTACTTCCGGGTCGGCAACCTCACCGCGCTGCGCGAGCTGGCGCTGCTCTGGCTGGCCGACAAGGTCGACGAGCAGCTCGACCGCTACCGCAGCCAGCAGGGCATCGCGGCGACCTGGGAGGCCCGGGAGCGGGTGGTGGTCGCGCTGACCGGCGGCCCGGAGGGCGAGACGCTGATCCGCCGCGCCGCCCGGGTCGCGGCCCGCAGCAAGGGCGCCGACCTGCTCGCCGTGCACGTGGCCCGCAGCGACGGCCTGGCCGGGGCAGACCCGGCCCAGTTGGCCCGGCAACGGGTGCTGGTGGAGAGCCTGGGCGGCACGTACCACCAGGTGCTCGGCACCGACGTGCCGGCCGCGCTGCTGGACTTCGCCCAGGGCGTGAACGCCACCCAGTTGGTGCTGGGGGCCAGCCGGCGGGGTCGCCTCGCGCAGATCTTCGCAAGGGGGGTCGGGGTGACCACCACAGCGCTCTCCGGCTCGATCGACGTGCACCTGGTCACCCACAAGCAGGCCGGCAAGGGCCGGAGGGCGGCGGCCGTACCGGCGGCGCTGTCCCGACGCCGCCGGCTGCTCGGCTTCGGCCTGGCGGTGCTGGGCATGCCGCTGCTCACAGTGCTGCTGAAGACCCTGCCCGACCTGACGTTGACGAACGACATCCTGCTGTTCCTCGCCGGGGTGGTCGGGGTCGCGCTGGTCGGCGGGGTGTGGCCGGCCCTGGTCGCCGCGCTCGGCGGCTCGCTGCTGCTCAACTGGTTCTTCACCCCGCCCTTCCGCACGCTCACCATCGCCGAGGCGGACAACCTGCTCGCCCTGGCCGTCTTCGTCGCCGTGGCGCTGGCGGTGAGCTGGGTCGTCGACGTGGCCGCCCGGCGTACCCGCGAGGCCGCCCGCGCCGCTGCCGACGCGCAGACCCTTGCTGCCATCGCCGGTGGCGTGTTGCGCGGCGACCGCCCGCTGCCCGCCCTGCTCGAACAGCTCCGGGAGACCTTCGGCCTGCGCGCCGTGAGCGTGCTGGAGTTGGCCGAGGAGGCCGAAGGCCGCCCCGAGCGGGCCCGCGAGGAGCACGCCTGGAACGTGGCGGCCAGCGTCGGCGAGAACGCGCCCTGCACCCCGGAGGGCGGTGAGACGACCGTCCCGGTCGACGACCGAATCACCGTCGTGCTCTGCGGCCGGCGGTTGGAGGCGGCCGACCGGCGCATCGTCGAGGCGTTCGCCGCCCAGGCCGCCGTCGCGCTGCGCCAGGAACGGCTCGCCGAGGAGGCCGCCACCGCCCGGCCCCTCGCCGCCGCCGACCGGATGCGCACCGCGCTGCTCGCGGCGGTCAGCCACGATCTGCGTACCCCGCTGGCGTCCGCGAAGGCGGCCGTGACCAGCCTGCGTAGCCACGACATCGAGTTCGACGAGTCCGACCGCGAGGAGTTGCTGGAGACCGCCGAGGAGTCGCTGGACCGGCTCGCCCGGCTGGTCGGCAACCTGCTGGACATGAGCCGGCTCCAGGCGGGCGTGCTGGGCATCTCGGCGACCACGATCGGCCTGGAGGACGCCGTACCCCTGGCGCTTGACGAACTTGGCCCGGTGGCCGCGACGGTCGGCACGGACATTCCGGCCGACCTGCCGGCCGCCACCGCCGACCCGGGCCTGCTGGAACGGGTGCTTGTCAACATCGTCGCCAACGCGCTGCGGTACAGCCCGCCCGGTCAGCCGCCCACGATCACCGCGAGCGCCCACGCCGGCCAGGTCGAGCTGCGGGTGATCGACCGGGGGCCGGGCATCCCGGAGGACCAGTGGGAGCACGTCTTCCTGCCGTTCCAACGTCTCGGCGACCGGGACAACCAGACGGGTGTCGGTCTCGGTCTTGCCCTGTCCCGGGGGTTGGCCGAGGCGATGGGTGGCACCATCACCCCGGAGACCACGCCCGGCGGTGGGCTCACCATGGTGCTGCGGCTGCCCGCCGCGCCGACCAGCTCGGAGGGGCCGCAGGAATGACGCGCATCCTGGTCGTCGACGACGAACCGCAGATCCTGCGTGCCCTGCGGATCAACCTGCGCGCCCGCCGGTACGACGTGGATGTGGCCGGCACCGGGGCCGCCGCGTTGAAGGCCGCCGCCAGCCACCCGCCCGACCTGGTGGTGCTGGACCTCGGCCTGCCCGACATCGACGGCGTGGAGGTGATCCGGGGCCTGCGCGGGTGGACCACAGTGCCGATCATCGTGCTCTCCGGCCGGGCCGGCAGCGAGGACAAGGTTGCCGCGCTGGACGCGGGCGCGGACGACTACGTCACCAAGCCGTTCGGGGTGGAGGAACTGCTGGCCCGCATCCGCGCGGTGACCCGCCGTCTCGGCGCGCCCAGCGAGGCGGTGCCGGCCCTGCGGATCGGCCAGCACACCGTCGACCTGGCCGACCACAGCGTGCGGCGCGACGACGGCACCGAGGTCAAGCTGACCCCCACCCAGTGGAGCGTGCTGGAGAAGCTGCTGCGCCACCCCGGCAAGCTGGTCAGCCAGCGTCAGCTCCTCCAGGACGTGTGGGGGCCGGAATACCAGAACGAGACCAACTACCTGCGGCAGTACCTGGCCCAGCTGCGACGCAAGCTGGAGGACGACCCGGCCCGCCCCCGCCACCTCATCACCGAGCCGGGAATGGGTTACCGCTACCGGCCGTGAACCGTTGACACCCGCCCGAAGAGATTGAAGAATTTCGCTCGCAGCGGCAGCGGCGTGCTTCTGTAACCGTCCCCTCCACCGGTTACCCCTCGGGAGCCCGCCGTGTCCGTGCCTCTGCCCCTGTCCCGTCGTCGGCTGCTGGTCGCCGGCGGTGCCGGCCTCGTCCTGGCCGGTCTCACCGACCCGTTCCGGGCCGCCCCCGCCCGAGCCGCCGTCACCACCGCCGACCTTGTCGTCTACGGCGCCACCTCCGGCGGGCTGGCCGCCGCGATAACCATGCGTCGGCTCGGCCGCACCGCAGTGGTGGTGGAGCCCACCGGTCACGTCGGCGGGTTGAGCACCGCCGGGCTGGGCGCCACCGACACCGGCGTCCAGGCGTCCATCGGCGGGCTCGCCGCCGAGTTCTACCGCCGGGTGTACGTGAAGTACCACGGCGGAACCCTCACGCCGACGTCGCCGCTGCGGATGACCTTCGAACCGCACGTCGCCACCGCCGTCTTCGCCGAGATGCTGGCCGAAGCGGGCGTGCCGGTGGTCGTCGACGCCCGGCTGGCCGGCCTGGGCCGAACCGGTAACCGGATCACCGAGCTGCGCACCGAGGACGGATCGATCTACCGGGGCGGGGTGTTCGTCGACGCCACCTACGAGGGTGATCTGCTGGCCATGGCCGGCGTCGGGTTCACCGTCGGGCGCGAGTCCAACGACACCTACGGCGAGACGATCAACGGGGTGCAGTCGCGCAACACCCACCAGTTCGCCTACCCCGTCGACCCGTACGTGACGGCCGGCTCGCCCGCCAGTGGACTGCTGCCGGGCATCTCCGCCACCCCGCTCGCCCCGCAGGGCAGCGGCGACGACAGGATCCAGGCGTACTGCTTCCGGATGTGCCTGACCCAGGCCGCCAACCGGATCCCGTTCGGCAAGCCGTCCGGCTACGACCCGATCCGGTACGAGCTGCTGCTGCGGCACATCCAGGCCGGCTACGCGGGACCGTACTTCACCACCCACTCGGTCGGTGGCGGGAAGACCGACTCCAACAACAACGGTGCCGTGTCGACCGACAACATCGGCTTCAACTACGCGTACCCGACGGCGAGCTGGGCGACGCGCGAGAGCATCATCGCCGAGCACCGCACGTACCAGCAGGGGTTGATGTGGTTCCTGGCCAACGACAGCCGGCTGCCGGCGTCGGTTCGCGACTCGACGGCCCGGTGGGGGCTGCCGGTGGACGAGTTCACCGCCACGGGCGGCTGGCCGCCGCTGCTCTACATCCGCGAAGCCCGCCGGATGATCTCCGCGTACGTGATGACCGAGGCCGACTGTCGGGGCCGGGTCCGCGCCACCGACTCGGTGGGCCTGGCCAGCTACACGATGGACTCGCACAACTGTCAGCGGGTGGTGGTCGACGGCAAGGTGCGCAACGAGGGCGATGTGCAGATCAGTGTGCCGGCGCCGTACCCGGTGAGCTACCGCGCGATCGTGCCGCACCAGGCACAGTGCGCCAACCTGCTGGTGCCGGTCTGCCTCTCGGCGAGTCACATCGCCTACGGCTCGATCCGGATGGAACCCGTGTTCATGATCCTCGGGCAGGCCGCGGCCACCGCGGCGTCCCTGGCCCTCGCCGGGAACCTCGCCGTGCAGGCCGTCTCCGTGCCGGCCCTCCAGACCCGGCTGCGCCAGGACGGCGCGGTGCTGGAGTGGGGCTCCACCAGCGAGGTGATCCTGGACAACGCGTCGACCAGCGGGATCACCCGGGCCGGAACGTGGCTGCGCAGCACCAGCATCGGTGGTTACTACGGCGGGGACTACGAGCACGACGGCAACACCGCCAAGGGCGTCAACCGGCTGCGGTTCCGCCCGACGCTACCGGTCTCCGGGTCGTGGACGGTGCAGGTGCGCTGGACCGCTGACCCCAACCGGGCGAGCAACGTGCCGGTCGACATCGCGTACTCCGGGGGGTTGGTCACCCGGACCGTCGACCAGCGGCAGTCCGGGGGTCAGTGGGTACCGCTGGGCACCTACCCGTTCACGGCGGGCACCGAGGGGAGCGTGTTGATCCGCACCGAGGACACCGACGGCCACGTGATCGCCGACGCGGTGCGCTTCGTCCGGGCCTGACCGCTCGAAACGGCGGCGGTCTCCGGGCGGGCGGCGGTCCTCGGATCGAGCGGCGGTGCCACCAGCAGCGGGTCGACCTGGATCACCTCGATCCCGAGGGGGCGCAGCATGCCCCGCAGTGCCGACTCGCACAGCTCCTCCCAGGGCTGCTCCGCGCCCATGGCGGCGACCAGCAGCTCGGGGCGGGTGAAGGCGATGCCGACCCGTTGCCCCTGGGGGGAGCGGCCGGTCCGTACCGTCCGCACCAGCCGTCCCGGCAGGTCGCGCACCGGAACGGCGAAGATTATCGGGGCCTCGTCCATTGTCGGGTTGGTCCTTCCCGTTCGTGCCGCGGTTGCGGCGGTTGTTGCCTGTGCCGCGGTTACGGCGGTCATCGGCTGAATCGTTCGAGGTCGTGGGCGAAGCGGCGGATCGTCGCGGCCCGTGCCCAGGTCGGCGCGGGAACCGCGACGACCGGCACGGACGCGCGCGTCACGCAGTACCGGGTGACGTTCCCGCGCGACCTACCGAACCGGCCGCGATCCGGGCTGCCGACGACGAGCAGGTCGGACTCCCGATCCGCGTGGTCGACGAGCACCTGCCCGGCGTACCCCTGGGTCGCCACCAGCCGCACTGTCACGTCCCGGGGCAGACCACCGAGCGCCGCGTCGAAGACGCCGCGCAGGTAGACGACCGCCGCCCGGTCGCACTCGTCCTGCCAACGCCAGGTCAGCGTGCCGGGCCGCCACGTCGGGGCGAAGACCCAGGCGCGGACGGCGTCCAGTTGCGCTCCGTCGCGGCGGGCCAACTGCGTCGCGCGCCGCAACGCCTGCATTCCGGCGAACGACCTGTCGACGCCGACCACGATCCGGTGGGGATGGGTTGGGCGGCTCATGCGGCGGACACCACCCAGGCCGGGGCGTCGGTCGCGGTACGCGGGTCGGTCGGCGTGATCAGGTCGAGCGCGCGCAGGATGTAGTTGGCCTCGACCACCTCCACCCCGGCGCGCAGGCGCAGGTCGGCCACGGCGCGGTGCAGCACCGTCATGCTCTCGGCGGAGAGTCGGATCACGGCGTCGACGTCGGCGGCGATCCACCACGCCGCGACCGCGCACGGCTCGTGCCGCAGGTACTCCACCAGGTGACTGCCGGGCGCGGATGGCCCGAGCCGGACGCTGACCAGCGCCTCGTGCCGCCGCTCCGGCTCGTCCGCTCTGTTCGCGGGCACGCCCGGGTCGCTGGCCGTGTCGGTGCCGGGTGGCGGCTCGCCGCGTTCCCAGCGTGTCATCCGCCAAGGACTCATGGACCCATCGTCACCACGAGGCGACGGCGGTGCGCCAGTCGATACGCCGTTTCGACGGGCCACCGCCAAATCTTGACGCCGCGTTCACGCGGCTGCCGGCCGGGCCGACACGGGGAGTAGCGTTCCCGGCGAACCAAGATCGGCGTACGAGGAGGCACAGTGCAGACGACGACGGTGGACATCCCGACCAGCGACGGAGTGGCGGACGCGAGTCTGACCCGACCGGACGGCGAGGGCCCGTTCCCGGCGGTGCTGCTCTTCATGGACGCCTTCGGGCCGCGCCCCCGCCTGGTCGAGATGGCCGAGCGGATCGCCGCCCGGGGCTACCTGGTGCTGACGCCCCACCTGTTCTACCGGGGCGGCCGGGCACCGCTCTTCGACCTGTCCCGCCTCGGTGAGGCCGACCAACGCGGCGCGCTCTTCGCGAAGATCGCGCCGCTGGCCCAGGCGCTGACTCCCGAGGCGATCAGCCGGGACACTGCCGCGTACACCGACTTCCTGGCCGCCCGCGACGACGTCCGGCCGGGCCCGGTCGCCATCACCGGCTACTGCCTGGGCGGCACGAACGCGCTACGGGCCATCGAGGCGCACCCGGACCGCATCGCGGCCATCGCCAGCTTCCACGGCGGGCACCTCGTCACCGACGCGCCGGACAGCCCCCACCTGGGCGTTGCCTCGATCATCGGCGAGGTGTACTTCGGGCACGCCGACGCCGACCAGTCGGCGACACCCGAGCAGATCGCCACGCTGGAGAAGGCGCTCGACGCCGCCGGGGTGCGCTACCGCTCCGAGGTGTACGCGGGCGCGCACCACGGCTTCACCATGGCCGACACCCCGATGTACGACGAGCAGGCCACCGAGCGTCACTGGGCCGCGTTGTTCGACCTCCTGGACCGCACCCTGCCCGTCAGCTGACGGGCGCGGCGGCCCGATCAGCGGCGCAGCAGCACCGGGCCGGCGTCGATGCGGGTGCGGAACAGCGCGTACGGCTTGCGCCGCAGGTCCTTGCCCCGCTGGTACTGCGGCTGCCGGTGCAGTTGGTTGGCGGTGACGTAGAGGTAGCCGTCGGTGGCCACCGACATGGTGTCCGGCCAGAGCAGCCGTGGGTCGTGCACCAGGGTCTCGTACTCGCCGTCGGGCAGGCGACGGAGCACCGCGTTGTGCTCGTACGAGGTGAGGTAGAGCCGCCCCGCGTCGTCGCTCTCCAACCCGTCCGAGGCGGTGCCCCGGTCGCCCTCGTCGACCACTGTGGCGGCGGCCGCCTCCTGGGTGACGCCCGGGTCGGCCAGCGCCTCGGTGGACACGCTGTGCAGGCGTCGGGACGCCAGCGGGCAGTAGTAGAGCCGTTCGCCGTCGGCGGAGATGGCGATGCCGTCGGAGCCCATGCTCACCGGCTTCGGCGGGCCGTCGGCCGGCCGTTCGAGGAACGGTCGGCCCTCCACCAACGGCCGGAACGACGTGAGCGGTTCCGCCTTTGTGGACGGGTGGTCGTGCAGCCGCCGCCAGGAGGCCCCGCTGGCCAGGTCCACCACGATGATCCCGTTCGGCCCGGAGTCCGCCGAGTCGGTGATGTACGCGACCCCCGCCTCGCCCCGCCGCAGGTCGAAGCGGACGTCGTTGAGGTAGGTCGTCGGCAGCGCCACGTCCGCCGGGAAGGTGATCACTTGGGCGACGGTGTCCGTGTCCAGGTCGATCCGGACCAGCTTGGGGCCGCCCGGCTTGGTGGGCTGGAACATCGGGCTGCCGGTGTCCAGCACCCAGAGCCGGTCGGCCGGGTCCACCACGATGCTCTGCACCGAAACGAACGCGCCCGCGTCGTCGTCGCCGGACGGGTCGTTCCAGGCCTGGTCGGGGTAGGGCACCTCCTGACCGTCGCGCAGCTCGACGACCGTGGCCGGCACCTCGTCGCCCCATTTCGGGAAGTTGACGAAGATCCGGCCGGAGTGCGAGACGCTCACCCCGGTCGGCATCGGGCCGGTGAAGGTGTGCACCAGATCCAACTCGCCCATCGGCTCGTCGCCGACCGGCCCGTTCATGACGTCCGCCCCACGGTGCTCATCGCCCGCCCCTTCCGACCTGCCGGATGTCCCGCTCCACCGCTGCTATTCCCGCCCGGACGTCCGGTATGCGTCGCCGGTCAGCGGAGCCGGAAGGGACGGCGGAGCCGGAGGGCGGGCCGGTCCGGGTTTCGGTCAGGCCACCGGCGCGGCGGCCCTGGCTGCGGGCAGGCCGGGGACGGGGACGTCCACCGCGAGTAGCGCTCCGTCTTCCGGGCCGGGCGTGTCCAGCCCCACCCGGGCGGTGCCGATGAAGAGTCGCCGCAGGTCGGGGCCGCCCAGGCAGATCCCGGCCGGCTGTTTCGCCGGCAACCGGATCTCCTGCTCCAGGGTCCCGTCCGGCCGGTAGCGGCGGACCGCCGACCCGCCCCACAGCGCGATCCAGAGGTGACCGGCGGCATCGACGGTCATGCCGTCCGGGCCGCCGTCCGCGGAGGGCAACCGGAGGAACGACTCCCGCCCGTTCAGGGCCCCGGTCGCGGGGTCGACCGTGAACCGGTCGATCTCGCCGCGCGGCGTGTCGGCGAGGTACATGGTGGTGCCGGTGGCGTCGAACGCCGGTCCGTTCGGGATGGTCAGTCCGGTGACCGCGGGCACCGGTGCCGCGCCGGGGGTGAGCCGGAACAGCGTGCCCCCGCCGGGCGTCATCGCGTACGTCATGCTGCCGGCCCAGAAGTGGCCGTGCGGGTCGGCGACCGCGTCGTTCATCCGGGTGGGAACGGGTGCGTCAGCGACCAGGTCGGCGACCGGTCGGGGGTCGCCGGTGGCGGGCAGCACTGTGAGACCGGTTCCGGCGGCGGCCAGCCAATCACCGGGCCGGCCGGCCACCGGGGCTACCGCGCCGAGCGGAACGTCGAGACGGCGCACCTCCCGTAGCGCTGCGGGGGCGTCGCCGTCGGTTTCCAGCAGTCGTCCGGCCAGCAGATCGACGAGGATCAGGCGCTCGTCGACCCAGCGCAGCCCTTCGCCCAACTCCAACCGGTCGGTGCTCCAGACGGTCGGCTCGGTCAGCTCCATCTCGCTCCTCCAAACTGCGGGGCGGCGGCGGGCGGTCCTGCCGATCAGCGGTGACCGCCCACCACCCGGTCAGCGGACCGTACCGCCCGGCTCGTGGTCCAGCAGCGCCAGCTCCGCCCGGTCGGGCAGGCCCTCCCAGTCGCCCCGGTGGCGACCGCGAACGCGCCGGTGGTGACGGCCCGGTCCAGTCGGCCACGGCTCGGCTCGGCTCCGCGCCGGTTCAGGCCGGGACGAACTCCCGGCATCGACGTAGCGCGGCGAGGGCGAGTGGAGCCTCGCGGCCGGCGATCCCGGCTTCCAACTCGGCCACCGCACTCGCCGCCCGCGCCGGTTCACCAGTCGCGGCTGCCGCTTCGGCCAACACCAGCACGGCCTCGGCGGCCCATGCCAGGACGCCCTTGCCGCGTACCAGCGACAGCGCCTCGGAGGCGTGCCGGACCGCCTCGTCCGGCCTGTCGACCAGCAGCAGCCGGGCAAGCGCCGAGAGTGCCTGCACCAGTGGCCAGATCGCGCCGACCCGCCGAGCGTCGGCCACCACATCCCGCAGCGCCCGTTCGGCGGCCTCCACGTCGTCGCGGCGCCCGGCGGTGCTGCGGAGGCCGTTGCGTCCCTCGGCGGTGCCGCCGTGTTCGTTGCGTCTCTTGGCGGTGCCGCCGTGTCCGGTGGGTTCCTGGGCGGTGCTGCCGCGTCCGGTGCCGGCAACGAGCGCCAGCACCGTGGCCAGTTCGGCCCGCGCGTCCAGCAGGGTGACCGGCATCCGCTCGGCGTTGGCCACCAACCGACCGAGCCGTTCGGCGAGCCCGTCCAGTCGGCCGGCGGCCCGGTCCAGTGACAGTTCGGTCGCCTCCACCAGGGACGCCAGCCGCTCGTACCCGGTCTCGTCGACAAGCGCCCTACCGGCCGCCAGCAACGCTTCGGCCTGCTCCGGGTGACCGGCGTGCAGCGCACCCTGCGCCCAGTTCAGGCAGGCTCGCGCGTGCTCGCGGGGCCGTTCGGCCAAGTCGGCGGACGCGCGCAGCTCGGAGATGATCGCCCACGCCGCCGGGTCGCCCAGCTCCAGCAGCAACGAGGCTCGGGCGATGCGGACCGCGAGGTGCGCAGCCGGATCCCCGCTGGCGGCAGCGGCGGTCTCCGCCTCCGCGCAGCGGGCCAGGTGGTCGTCGACGTGCCGGCCGACGACGGTGTCAGGGGCCGCCAGCACCGCGAGCGCCGGGGCCTTGCGGCGCGGCGCGCGCAGGTACGGCACGGCACGCTCGATCTCGGTGTACCCGCGCAGCGCCTCGCCCTGCTGTCGCAGCATCCGCCCGAGCACCAGACCCAGCTCACCGCGGGCACCCGGCGGCAGCCGCCGGTCGGCGAGCAGCCGTTCCAGCACCGGGATCGCCTCGGCCTGGCTGAGTCCGTCGATGGCCGAACGGCCCAACTTGGCGGCGAGCCGAACCCGTACCGGTCGGGGCAGTTCGGCGATGTCCATCGTCTGGAGCAGGAAGCCGGCCGCTGTCGCGTCGTCGCCGCGCTCGGTGGCGAGGTCGGCGGCAGCCTCGGCGTTGCGCACGAAGTCGGCCCCGCTGCCGGCGCGACGGTAGTGGTGCGCCAGTTGGGCCACCGGCCTCGGCAGCTCCTGTTCCAGCACCCGCGCCACCCGCAGGTGCAGCCACTCCCGGTTCTCCCGGGGCACCAGGTCGTACACCACCTGTCGGGCCAGGTCGTGCCGGAACCGCAGGCCGTCCCCGGCGTCGTGCAGCAGGCCCGCCCGGTGCGCCGCGGTCAACGCCGCGCCGATCGCCACCCGGTCCAGGCTGAGCACCGAGGCGAGGATGCGCTGATCAGGCGCCATCCCCAGTACGGCTGCTGCGCCGAGCGCCTCCCGGGTGGCCTCGTCGAGCGGACGCAGCCGCCAGAGCAGCACGTCACGCAGGACGAAAGGGACACTGTCGTCGGCCAGCGGGTCGCCGCCCCGCTCGGCGAGCGTCCGCAGCACCTCCTCGACCACGAACGGGATGCCTGCCGTGCGGTCGAGCAGGGTGGCGGTCAGCTGCTGAGGCGGATCATCGAGGCGCAGGGTGCGGGCCGCCAACCGGCGTACGTCGGCGGCGTCCAGCGGGCCGAGCGCAACGCGCGTGACGCTCCACGGGGGAGTCCGCGCCAGGGCGTCGTGGATCGGCGTACTGCTACCCGGCGTCGCCGTACGCGCGGTCAGCACCACTGCCAGCCCCTCCACCGGGTGGGTGCTCAGGTAGGCGAGGAGTTCACAGGTCGCCGGGTCCGCCCAGTGCAGATCCTCCAGCAACAGCGTGGCCGGACTCAGCGCGGTGAGCACCGCCGCGACGGCGCGGAGCAGGCGATGTCGTTCGGCCGCTGGGTCGGTCAACGGGGGCGGGGCGTTCGGCAGTACGCCGGTCAGTTCGGGTAGCAGTGGCGCGAGGGCACCGGCCACCGGGTTGAGCGGACCGAGTCGGTCGGCGCCGCCCCGGATCGCGTCCAGCAGCACGCCGAGCGGGAAGGGCTCGGGCACGTCGTCGCACTCGCCGACGAGGTGTCGTCCGGGGAGTTCGGCGAGCAGTTCGGCGACGAGTCGACTCTTGCCGATCCCGGGCTCACCCTCCAGCAGGATCAGGCAGGGCGGGGTGGCGACGAGCCGGCGTAGCTGCGCCAGTTCCGCCGCTCGGCCGACGAACTCGACGGGCCCGCGCAGACGTTCGGGGCGGACGGGAGTTGGGCTCCCGCCGCCCCGTTTCTTGTCCTCGCCACTGTCGATCACCGTGGGCCGAGCAGATCACCTCTGCCCGGCGCGACGGTGGGCCGGCGGACCGGCGGTGACCTGGGTCACACGCCGATCCGCCGGGTGGGGGTGCAGTCAGGACTGGATGGTGACGGGCACTGTCTTCAGCGACCCGTCCCCATTGCGGAACTCCACCACACCGACGTAGCGCTGACCCGGAGCGAGACCGAACCAGCGCAGGGTCAGGTTCGCCGTCGCGCCCGGCTGCACGCTGCGCTGCTTCGGGTCGATGGTGAACCGGCCGGTGGAGGTGCCCGGCGCGCCCGGCAGGTAGCTGGTGACTGTGTACGCGTTCGCGCCGTCCTTGATGTTCTCGGTGAACTCCTGCTCGACGACCACGATGTAGTCACCGGCACCGTCCGGCAGGGTGACCTTGGCGCCGATCCGGGTGCTGGCCGTGGCGGTGACGAACTTCCCCGACTTGTCGTAGACGTTGAGGCTGAACTCGGTGCACTCCATCACGCCCTCCTCGTCGTCCCAGTCGATGTGGGAGCAGGTGGGCCGCGCCGACGTCACGTGGATCTCCGGACTGCGGGTGCCGGCCGGGACGTGCAGGGTGGTCCTGCTGATCGACGCGGGCAGCGGCACCGGCAGGTTGTTCGACGTGCTCCAGTCCCAGCTCGGCCCGTCGCCCTGCAGGGTGACCACGTTGCTGGTGCCCGAGGTGAGGCCGGAGAGCTGGGAGACCAGCTGACCCTTGAAGCCGACCTCGGCGGCGATCCGGACGCTGCCGAAGGTGCCCTTGCCGGTGATGGCGTCGGGGGCGACCAAACCGGAATTGTGTACGACGAGCGGGCTGCGTACCGCGTGCTTGAACTGGTCGCGCCAGGTCAGCGAGCCGTCGGCCCAGGTGTCGAACGCACCACCGCTGTTGGTGACCTCGACTGTGAAGCGGGCGCTGTGGCCCGGGCGGATCTGCAGCTTCTTCGGGGTGACCTTGACCTTGTATCCCGGCGGGGCCTGCACCGAGGAGGTGTAGGTGCTGGTCTTGTCGCTGACGTTGGTGACAGTGCGGGTCACGGTCTGCTTGCCCACCATCCGGCCCAGCGAGATGGACGGGTAGTTGAGCTGTGCCGTGTCGATCGCGCCGACGGTGTCGCAGCCGTCCAGGTCGCCGAGCCCGTAGTCACCGCCACGGTCGGCGGAAACCCCGCACAGGTACTGGATCCAGTCCTGCTGGTTGGAGTCGTAGACCAGGCCCGGGTCGAAGGCGCTGCCCGGCTCCACCTGGCCGGCGCCGTAGTTCAACGGAGTCGCGTCGTACGTGCCGATCTTGATCGGGTTGCCCATGTCGGTCTTGTCCACGGCGCTGGTCATCAGCGCCGAGCGGACCGCGGCCGGCGACCAGCCGGGGTGCTTGGCCAGCAGCAGGGCGGCGATACCGGCGATGTGCGGCGCCGCCATCGAGGTGCCCGACTCCAGGGCGAAGTCGTTGCCGCCGATGGACGGGGAGAACGCGGCGACGATGTCCTGACCGGGAGCGCTGATGTCCGGCTTGAGCAGCTCACCGGCGTTAAGGTTCGACGGGCCCGCCGAGGAGAACGCGGCGACCGATGGGGCCTCGACCGTCTCCAGCCTGCTCGGCGAGATGGTCGCCGTGGCGTTGCCCTTGGCGACGTACGCCGTGACGGTGGCCAGGTCGACCTCGTTGATGTGCACCGTCGGCACGGTCTGCACGTCGGCGTTGAGGGAGTTCAGCTCGTCGTTGTACAGCACCATGCCGACGCCGCCGGCCCGCGCCACCTCGATGCTCTTGTCGGTACGCGGGATCTCACCGCGCAGGCAGAGCACGATCGCACCCTTGACCTTGGCCGGATCCAACGTGTCGTCGGCGCAGAGACCGGCACCGTAGGCGCCGTCCGGATCGATCGCACTGTCCTTCGCGAAGACGAGTCGGGCCGGCCCGACGCCGGTCTCGCCCATGCCCACGCCGGCGATCGTGGTGCCGTTGCCGAGGGTGAGCTTCCGGGTGTTCTGCCGGTCGGTCGTGCTCGCGGCCACCGTGGTCAGCCACGGCGTCGAGTTGTCGACAGTGTTGGCGAACGGGCCGGAGTTGCCGGCGGCGGCGGCGACGAAAACCCCGGCGGCTGCCGCGTTGAAGAACGTCGCGTCGACCGCCCCGAACCGCTCGGTGTCGTCACCGATCGAGTAGTTGATCACGTCGACGCCGTCCGCGACCGCGTCGTCGATGGCGTGAACGATGTCGATGTCGGTGCCGGTCGCGCCGCCCGCACCGTTGTCGTACAGAGCCTTGTAGATCGCCAGCCGCGCAGCCGGTGCCATGCCGGAGATCATGCCCAGGTCCTGGGTGCCCGACGTGGCCCGCACGCCGTGGATGCCGGCCGCGGTGCTGGCGGTGTGGGTGCCGTGGCCGTTGCGGTCGCGCGGCGAGGAGTAGTCGTCCGGGAAGGCCTCGGCGATGCCGCTGTCGTTGTACCAACGCGCCCCGATCACCTTGTTGTTGCAGGTGACCGGCGCTTCGACGCCGACGTCGCAGGTGCCCTTCCACTTGGCGTCGATGATGGCCTGGTCGGGGCGCGGGCTGGGCAGCGGCGCGAAGCTCGCGCTCTCCGGCCAGTAACCGCTGTCGATGACCCCGATGATGACGCCCTCACCAGCGCGGGAGTCTCCACCGAACTCCTTCTTCCACACCCCGCCCTTGCCGGTCAGGCCCAGGTAGTCGGGGGTGTGTGAGGTGGCGGCGTGCACCTTCTGGCTCTTGTACACCGCTCGGACACCGGTTGTGGCGCGCAGCCGGGCGGCCTGCGGCCCGGTGAGGTCGGCGGCGAAGCCGTTGAACGCGGTCTCCATGGTGACGCGGGTGCGGTCGGCTGGCACGCCGACGTGGTCCAGCACCGACTTACGCTGCTGGCGCAGGTGATCCCGGTACGCGTTGGCGTTCCCGGACGTGCGGTTCAGCTTGGCCCCGTCGGCCGGCTTGGTGGCCGCGATCCCGGGAACCCCGCCGGTGTAAGTGGCCAGCGGCTCCTCGGCGAGCTGGACGAGGTAGCGGGCGGTCGGCCCACTGCCGGCCGGCGCGGCGCTGGCGCTGGCGGGCAGGCCGGTCAGGCCGGCCGCGGTCAGCGCAACGGCGGCCAGCATGCTGACCCCGTACCTGGCCCGTCCGGTCCGATGTGCGTTCGGTTGTGGCACGTCGTTGCCTCCACGTTCGGTGCCGGCCGCCACGACTGATGACGGTGGCCGAAACCTAGGATCGGCACCGATCATCGAGAAGCACCCGTAACCTGCCTGTCATCTTGGAAACAAGCTCGTAACACAACGGGTACTTTGCGCGTCATTTGGACCGCGTCGGCTGGGCGGTGCCGCCCGCCGGGCGCGCGTCATCAGGAGCGGGCTGAGGCGCTGCCCCCAGCTCGATCACCCCGCCGATCTTGCACATGCTGTCGCCGAGATAGGCGAATTACCCCGTGATGTCGGGGCAGTATGTGCAAGATCGCGGTGGACCGCGTCGATCATGGAGATGTGGTGCCTGGTTTAGGGGTTTAAGGGTCTTTCGTCTCCCACCCCAACTCCATGATCGACGAGGGCGGGGCAGGGCGGGGCAGGGCGGGGCAGGGCTGGGCTGGGCGGGGTGGGGCGACGTGGGGTGACGGGGTGTGTGGGGTTAGGTTCTGTCTCGTAGATCTTGGTGGTCGGGGACGGCGCGTAGCCAGTCAAGGGTTTCGACCAGGTCGAGGGTGGCCTGGAAATGGGTGGCGAG
>NZ_JBITGE010000019.1:0-116490 GCF_044456785.1 Micromonospora sp. NPDC050795
TCACCGGCCTCGTCGACGGCCAGGACCGCGTCCGGGCAGCCGAACCGGCCGGTGATCAGCTGCCGCAGGTCGTCACGCACGGCGCCGGCATCCCACACCGCCCGGGCCAACAATCGCTGCATCGCATCCGGCCGGGCATGTCCGGCCTGCTCAGCCAACTGCCAGCACGTCTTGACCTCAAGATCGGCCAGCAGCCCGGTAACGAACTGTCCCGCCGCACGGCGCGGCTGCACACGCCGGAACCGGCCCGCGAAGCACCCCAGCACCTCGGCCAGCACCCGCTCCCACCGACCAACGGCTACGCTGTGGCACGCGTCCACCACAAGATCTGATGATGTGTCCACAACGCACAGACGATCACGCGGTGGCCGCCTCGCATCCACCCCGCCCCACCAACAAGATCTCAAACGGCGGCTGCCGTACTAACACCCCGCCCCGCCCCGCCCCGCCCCGGCTCCAGGCTTCGTCGATCTTGCGGTTTCTGCGCCGACATAAGGTGCATCCCACGCACATCGGCATCCGAAAGTGCAAGATCGGCGGCGTGGGGGCGTGGCGGCCGGGGCTTAGATCAGGCGGAGTTGGCGGTCCTTGGGCCGGCGGGGTTCGGCTTCGCCGAAGCGTTCGAAGAGGCCGGGGTCGATGGTGCCGAGGAACGGCGAAGGTGCGCAGTCGCGCTCGGTGCCGTGCCGGGTGCGGCGGGCGGCGTGACTGACGTACAGGCGGTCCTGGGCCCGGGTCAGGCCGACGAAGAAGAGCCGGCGCTCCTCGGCGACGGCGTCCTCGTCCGGGGTCGAGCCCGGCCAACGCAACGGCAACAACCCGTCCTCGACACCGACCAGGAAGACCACCGGGAACTCCAGGCCCTTCGCGGCGTGCAGGGTGAGCAGGGTGACCGCCTCGGCGCGCGGGTCGAGCGCGTCCACCTCCGCGCCGGTGGCCAACTGCGACAGGAAGGCCTCCAGGTCGTCGCCGCAGCGTCGGGCCAGCGGGGTCAGCAGGTCCACGGCCGAGCGGACGTCCTCGGGGCGGACCGTGCTGCCGGCGCCGTCCAGGGTGGGCACGGCGAACCGCTCGGCGACCACCTGACCGGCCAGCCGCACCCGGGCGGCAAGTGAGCCGGCCAGGCCGTCGGCGTGTCGTAGCTCGCGGGCGATGGCCGCCACCCCGGGCCGATCCCGCAGCCGGTCGTGGGAACGCTTCTGCACGGGAATGTTGGCCCGGGTGAGGGCGTCCACGATCGGGGCGGCCTGCGCGTCGGTGCGGTACAGCACGGCGATGTCGGAGAACGACAGTGAGGTGGACCGGCCGTCGATGCGGCCCGAGTCCAGCGAGCGGTGCGACAACCCGCCGACCAGATCGTCGACGGTACGCACGACGAAGTCGGCCTCCTCGGTCACCGACGCCGCCGGGTACCGCCCGACCAGCTGGGCTTCCGGGTCGAGCCGGGCCGGGTCGAGCCGCCGGCCCCGGACCAGCGAGGACGGCGCGATGGCCTGCACGGCGGCGGCCAGGATCGGGGCCGACGAGCGGTAGTTGCGGTTGAGTCGGACCAGTCGGGCGTCGGTGAAGTCCTCGGAGAAGCGCAGGAAGTAGCCGACGTCGGCACCCCGGAACGAGTAGATCGCCTGGTCCGGGTCGCCGATCGCGCAGAGGTTGCCGTCGGCGGGGCTGAGTAGCCGCAGCAGCTCGTACTGCACCTCGTCGACGTCCTGGTACTCGTCGACGAAGATCCACCGCCAGCGGTCCCGGTACCGTTCGACAAGCTTCCGGTCGGCCCGCAGCAGCTCCATCGGCAGGGTCACCAGTTCGTCCAGGTCGACCAGGTCCTGCTTGCGCAGCAGCGACACGTAAGCGGCGCTGTCGTCGCCGGCCTCGGTGCGTGCCGCCGCCCGCTCGGCGTCGTCGGCGATCCGGAAGTCGGCGGGGAGACCCGCCGCGCCGACGTTCTCCCGCAGGATGGTCAGGCCCAGTGCGTGGAACGTACCCACTGTGACGTCCTCGGCGACCGGGCCGAGCAGGCCGTCGAGGCGGTGCCGCAGTTCCTCGGCTGCCCGACGGGTGAACGTGATCGCGAGGCAGTGCTCGGGGAAGACGTTCAGCTCCGCGCAGAGGTAGGCGATCCGGTGGGTGAGCGTCCTGGTCTTGCCGGTGCCCGGACCGGCCACGATGAGCAGCGGACCGCCGGGTGCGGAGGCGGCCACCCGCTGCATGGCGTCCAGTCGGTCCAGCAGACCGGTGCCGACCTCCTCCATGCCGGAGAGCATCGGCTCGAACGGCTCGTGCGGAGACGGCGGTGACGCGATCGGCGGCGCGGGCGCCGGGACCGGCTTCCGCTTCGGCTCCGCCTTGGCCGCCGCCGGGCGCTTGGCCGGGACCCGGGGCGGCGGCTCCGCGGGGCGTCGCTGCGCCGGCACCGGTACGTCGAACAGCGTCTCCTGCGCGCCCAGCTCGGCCGGGTCGAAGAGCGTGATCACGCCGTACTCGCCGTCGTAACCGCGCACCCGGCGGACGTCGCCGCGCCGCAGCCGCCCGATGCCCTCCGCGAGGAGCTCACCACCGGCCTGCGCGATCTCGGTCAGCGGCGTCGTGGTCAGGATCTCCAGCTCGGGGCCGAGCGTGGCCAGCAGCTCGTTGAGCCGCCCCTCGACCTTCTTCGACCGGGCACCCACCTTGTTGATCTCGCCGAGGATCTCGGCCAGCGGCACCAGGTGGGTGACGTCCCGGGCGTGCGCCGGCCGGTGCCCGTCCGGCCGGTCCGCCAACTCCTCGATCCGACTGAGGACACCCACGGTGAGGGGCTTGCCGCACTCGGGGCAGCGCCCGTCGGCCGCGCGGGTGCGTTCCGGAGTCCAGTTGACGCCGCACAGCCGGTGCCCGTCCGCGTGGTACTTGCCCTCCTCCGGGAAGAACTCGATGGTGCCGGCCAGGCCGTCACCGGTACGCAGCGCCTCCCGAACGGCGAAGTAGTCCCGTTCGGCGGTCAGCACCGTCGCCTCCCGGCCGAGCGCCGGTGGCGAGTGCGCGTCCGAGTTGGACACCAGTTGGTAGCCGTCCAGGCTGCCGACCCGCCAGTTCATGGCGGGGTCGGAGGAGAGCCCGGTCTCCACGGCGAAGATGTGCTCGGCCAGGTCGGCGTAGCAGTCCGCGATCGCGTCGAAGCCCGACTTCGAGCCCAGCGCGGAGAACCAGGGAGTCCAGATGTGTGCCGGCACCAGGTAGCCGTCCGGGCTGGCCTCCAGGGTGATCTCCAGCAGGTCGCGGGAGTCCAGTCCGAGGATCGGCCGGCCGTCGGAGCCGAGGTTGCCGATCCGGCCCAGGGCGGTGTTGAACCGGGCCACCGCGTCCAGATCCGGCAGGTAGATCAGGTGGTGCACCTTGCGGGTCCGGTCGTCCCGCTTGTAGATGGTGGAGATTTCCACGCTCAGCATGAAACGGACCGGATCAGCCTCGGCGGCGCTCGCCAGTCGGGGAGGCAGCCGCCGGGCGACGTCCCGTTCCGCCTCGGCGTCGAGCCGGTAGAGCCCCGGTTCGGCCGGGCGCAGCGTCTCCCGCAGGTGGTCGTACCAGGCGGGGTGGGTGAAGTCGCCGGTGCCGAGCAGGCCGATGCCCTTACGCCGGGCCCACCACGCGAGGTTCGGCAGGGTGAGGTCACGGCTGCACGCGCGCGAGTACTTCGAGTGGATGTGCAGGTCCGCGACGAATGGCGGTAGGCCACCGGGGGGTACGGCGCTGAACGGGGGCACGCCGCATCCTGTCACGCCCGCCGCGCCGGCCACCCGCCGCCACGCGCGGACGTGACCTCCGCTATGCCGAGCGCAGCTCGACCAGACTGATCTGCGGCTCGGCCCCGACCCGGACCGGTGGCCCCCAGAAACCGGCGCCGTTCGTCACGTAGACCTTCGTGCCGTCGACCTCGCCGAGGCCGCTGACCACCGGCTGCTCGAGCCTGACGGCCAGGTTGAACGGCACCATCTGCCCACCGTGGGTGTGCCCGGACAGTTGCAGGTCGACGCCGTACCGGGCGGCCTCCTTTGCCGCCAACGGCTGGTGCGCGAGCAGGACCACGGGACGGCTCGGGTCGCGGTCGCCGAGGGCCGCGGCGAAGTCCGGGCCGGCGGCGAGGCCGGTGCCGGCTGCGGTGAGGTCGTTCACGCCGGCCAGGTCGAGCACACCACCCCGAGCCTGGATCTCCTGCCGCTGGTTCTGTAGGACCCGTAGGCCGAGCCGGTCGACCTCCTGGACCCACTCCTCCACCCCGGAGTAGTACTCGTGGTTGCCGGTGACAAAGAAGTTGCCGTACCGGGAGCGTAAATCACGCAGGGGTTCGGCGGCCGCGCCGAGTTCGGCGACGGTTCCGTCGACCAGGTCGCCGACCACCGCTACCAGGTCCGCGTCGAGCCGGTTGATCGCGGCGACGATCCGCTCGGTGTGCGCCCGGCCGCGCAGCGGACCGAGGTGGATGTCGGAGACGGTGGCGATGCGCAGGCCGTCCATGCTGCGGGGGAGTTTGGCGAGCGGGATGCGTACCCGGTCGAGCTGGGGTGGACCGAGTGCCGTGCGAACTCCGTACCCCACGATGCCTGTGGCGGTGAGACCGGCGAAGATGGCGGCCCCACGGGCGAGCACCAACCGACGGGACGGGTCGTGGTCCGGTGCCGCGACGGCGTCGGCGGCCGGCGGGTCGGTCGGCCCGGCGGCCCCGACGAGCACCGGCTCGGGCGCGGCGGTGGTGGGCTCCGCGGCGACCACCCGGCGGCGCAGCACCAGCCGGGCGACGAGCATCGGGACTTCCAGCACGACCAGGACGATCAGCAGGTAGAACATCAGCGCGAGCCACAGGTAGCCGGGCCAGGCGAGCCAGTAGAGCCCTGCCTGCGTGCCGGCCATCGTGACCGGCACGAGCAGTGCCAGCACCACTGCGGCGATCCCGCCGACCCGCCGCCAGCGGCCCGGCGCGATGGTGTCCCGAACGAGCCGCTTCCACAGGTAGAGGTGGATGAGGCCGGTGACCAGCGCCAGGACAGCCACGAACCCCAGAACCGCCATCATGTGTGAAGCCTCCCTCAGCCGCCCGCGAACGGGGGCAGGACATCGATCGTGGCCCCGGCCGGTAGGGGGGTCTGACGATCATGACAGCTGACGCCGTTCACGAGGAAACTCGCCACCCGCAGCACGCCGGCGAGCCGGTCGCCGTGCTGCTCGGTCAGCTCGGCCGTGAGGTCGTCGAGTGACCGCCCAGCCGGCACGGTCTCCTCGGCGCGGCCGGCGGCGGCGCGGGCGCCCGCGAAGTAGCGGATGGTCAGCGTCGTCGACTCCATGCTCAGCCTCCGATCGCTGACATCGGGCGGGTCGGCTGGAGGAAGGTGGGATCGTCGATGCCGTGCCCGGCACGCTTGCCCCACATCGCGGTACGCCAGCGCCGGGCCAACTCGTCGTCGTCGGCACCGGTGCGCAACGCGGCGCGCAGATCCGACTCTTCGGTGGCGAAGAGGCAGGCGCGGACCTGGCCGTCGGCGGTCAACCGGGTGCGGTCGCAGTCCCCGCAGAAGGGGCGGGTGACGCTGGCGATCACGCCGACCCGGGCGGGGCCTCCGTCGACCAGCCAGGTCTCCGCCGGTGCCGCGCCGCGCTCGGTCGGGTCGGGGCTCAGATCGAAGACGGTACGCAGTGACGCCAGGATCTCCTCGGCGGTGACCATGGTGTCGCGGGCCCAACCGTGCTGGGCGTCCAACGGCATCTGCTCGATGATCCGCAGCTGGTAGTCGTGCTCGAGGGCGAAGCGGAGCAGCGCCGGCGCCTCGTCCTCGTTGACACCCCGCATCAGCACAGAATTGATCTTCACGGGGCTGAGCCCGACGGTCGCCGCACCGGCGAGCCCGGCCAGCACCGCATCGAGGCGGGGGCGCCGGGTGAGCGTGGTGAACCGGTCCGGGTCCAGGGTGTCCAGTGAGACGTTCACCCGGTCCAGGCCGGCCGCCCGCAACGCCGGGGCCAGTCGGTCCAGGCCGATGCCGTTGGTGGTCAGCGAGACCCGGGGGCGGGGTTCGAGGGCGGCGACCGCCGTCACGATGTCGACCAGCCCGGCTCGGATCAGCGGCTCACCGCCGGTGAACCGCACCTCGGTCACGCCGAGCAGCTCGACGGCCACCCGGACCAGCCGGACGATCTCCTCGTCGGTCAGCAACTCGGGGCCGGCCAGCCACGGGAGACCCTCCGCCGGCATGCAGTAGGTGCAGCGCAGGTTGCACTTGTCGGTGAGGGACACGCGGAGGTCCCGGGCGACACGGCCGTACCGGTCGACGAGGACGCCGTCGATCCCCGGGGCGACGTTCACCTGTCGACCGTAGCGCGCTCGGCCCGGTTCAGGACGCCACGGGCGGTCTGGACGACCACATCTCGGAAGCTGACGCCGAAGAGTGCGGTGTGCACGAGCAGCAGATGCAGTTGATGCACTGGCACGCGGTCACGCCAACCGTCCGGTAGTGGCCAACTCTCCTGATAGGCGGCCAGCACCCGATCCAGGTGGGGAATGCCGCCGAAGAGGGCGAGCTGGGCGAGATCTGTTTCCCGGTGCCCACCGTGCGCCGCCGGGTCGACGAGCCAGGCCCGGTCGTCGAGCCCCCACAGCACGTTGCCCGGCCACAGGTCGCCGTGGATGCGCGCGGGCGGCTCGTCGCCGCCGAGCCCGTCGAGGCGACCGATCACCTGCTCGACCAGAGCGGCATCGGCGCTGGTCAGCGCGCCAGCGTCGACAGAGCGTCGCAGGTAGGGGGCGAGGCGTCGCTCGGCGAACCAGGTCGACCAGCGCCCGCCGGTGAGGGTGTTGTCCTGTGGGAGCGAGCCGATGAAGCCGGGCCAGGTGGCACCGAAGGCGGTTGCGCCCGCCCGGTGCAGCCCGGCCAGCTCCCGGCCGAAGCGCTCCGCTGCCTCCGGCGTCGGTTCGCCGGGCTCCACCCAGTCGAGCGCCAGCAGCTCCGGCAACACCACGATCACCTCGGGTACGCCGACCGTGCCCGCCTCCCGCAGCCAGCGCAGGCCGGCGGCCTCGGCGACGAAGAAGCCCTCCGGCGCCGGTCGGTCGGCGCCTTCCGGCCAGGACTTGGCGAAGACGGAGTGGCCGTCGTCGAGGGTGAGCCGGGCGGCTGCGCAGATGTTTCCACCGGCGACCGGCGTCTCCCGGAGCCGCTGATGGGTCCGGAAGGTCGGGAGGTGTGCCGGATGCGCGCGCAGGTACGCCAGGTCCATCAGCGCACGGTAACCGCTCCTTACGACAGCCAGGTGTCGCCCGACGACATCGGCGCACTTTCCGCACCCGTAGGTGGCGCGTGAGCAGGTAAAACACGTTAAGTAACTGTGGATAAGCCGCGTGTCGTCCACAGGGGTGGCAGGGCCCGGCACGCCCGCCGCAGGCTTCCGACATGACCTCGACCGACCGCCCTCAGCTCGCCGTCCGCTCACCCGCCGACCTGATCGCCGCTGTGCCGTACCTGCTCGGCTTCCACCCCACCGACAGCGTCGTCGCCGTGGCGCTGGTCGGCCGACAGATCGTCTTCGCCGCCCGCGCGGACCTGCCCGACCCGACCGAGCTGGGCGGATTGGCCGGGCACCTGGCCGGTGTGCTCCGCCGGCAGGGCGCGGAGGCCGCCACCGTCGTGGGTTACGGGCAACCGGAGGAGGTCACCCCGGCAGTGGACGCGGTGCGCGACGCGCTCAACGACTTCGGGCTGCACGTGCTCGACGCGCTGCGGGTGACCGACGGCCGCTGGTGGTCCTATCTCTGCACCGAGCCCGAGTGCTGCCCGCCCGAGGGTCGCCGCTACGACCCGACCGCCAGCCGGGTGACCGCCTCGGCGGTCTTCGCCGGTCAGGTCGCACTCCCCGACCGGGCCGCCCTGGTGGCGCAGGTGGCACCGGTGGACGGGGCGGCCCGGGAGGCGGCCCGCGCGGCCACCGCCCGCGCCGAGCTGAGACTGGCCGAGCTGGTCGAGCAGGCACCCGAGAGTGACCTGCTCGGGGCGCGGGCGCTGCGCGCCGCCGGGGTGGCGGCGGTCCGCGAGGCCCAGCGTCGGCAGCGGCGTGGTGAACGGCTCGACGACGACGAGGTGGCCTGGTTGAGCCTGCTGATGACCCACCTGCCGGTCCGCGATCACGCGTGGGAACGCACCGACGGCCGGGACCGGGACATCGCCCTCTGGACCGACGTGCTGCGCCGCGCCGAGCCGGAGGTGGCTGCCGCGCCGGGTGCTCTGCTGGCGTTCGCCGCCTGGCGTGCCGGGCAGGGCGCGTTGGCGGCGGTCGCGCTCGAACGCACGCTGAGCCTGCACCCCGACTACTCGCTCGCGCTGCTGCTGGACGACCTGCTCCGACGGGGCGTACCCCCGGCCGAGCTGGACGGCTGGCCGTCGGTCGGGATGCCCGGCGTCATCCGCCCGCGCAGGCGGAGCCGTCGTGGCCGCCGCTGAAGGACGCGATCACCCGCGCGGTAATACCGCAGGTGCTACCAGAATTGCTAGGCTGGCGGACGTGACAGTGAAGCGCTCCGTGAGCCTCCCCGACGACGTCGCGGACTGGCTCGACCAGCAGCCCAACGTCTCGGCCGCCATCACCGCGGCGGTACGGGTGCAGATGGCCCGCGTACACCTCGACGAGGTGCTTCGGCGCGCCGGCATCGAGGTGACCGAGGCGGGTAGGGCGCGATGGCGGGAGCGCCTGGCGACACCCATTCCGGCGGACGCCCTGGCTGAGGGACGCCGGATGTTGGGCCGAGCCGGGTGAGCGATCAGATCGCCGCCGTGTTCGACGCGTCGGCGCTGACTGCCTACATCGAGGGCAACGTCTCGGTGGGGGAGTTGATGCTGGAAGTCGCCGACGAGGGTCGGCAGGTCGCCGTCCCAGCGACGTGCCTGGCTGTCGCCTTCGCGAGCCTGGCCGACGAGATCGATGCCGCGCTACTGGCCCTGATGATGACTGCCCCGATGATCCGTCTGCTACCGCTCGACGTCGAGGACGTGCAGGACACCGGCAGGCTCGCCCGCGCCGTGGACGGCGACATCTCGTTCGGCCATGCCGCCCGCGCGGCACTCACCCACGAGGCGCACTACGCGACAGTGCGACCCAAGGTGGCGGCGAAGGTGCTGCCGACCAACTGGAGCATCCTCGACCTGGCGTGACGGGTCTTCCGGCGACGCCTCCGTCGAAGGATGTACGCGTTACTCCTGTTCACGGCCGACGCGGCAGGCTCGCCACCGCCTGAGAATGATCTCGTGGCCGTTCTCCGCGTTGGTACGACATGACCCCCGAGTTGCTGCTGTCGCTGGCCGGGCTGGCGTTGATCGACAGCACCAGCATCGGCACCCTCTTCATCCCGGTCTGGTTGCTGCTCGCCCCCGGGCCGGTCAACGTCCGGCGGATCCTGGGCTACCTCGCCACCATCGCGGTGTTCTACCTCGCGGTCGGGCTGCTTCTGGTCTGGGGAGGCAGCAGCCTGGGCGACGCGCTGGGCGGCGCCCTGGACAACCGGGGCGTCCTCTGGGCACAACTCGTGCTGGGCGTGGGAATGCTGGCGCTCAGCTTCCGCTACGACGGCAAGCGGCGTCCCCGTACCGGTGGCGTCCTGCGCTGGCGGGACCGGGCCACCGCCGGAGATTCCTCGGCCCGCTGGTTGGTCGGGCTCGCGCTGCTCGCGGCGCTGGCCGAGGTGGCGACCATGCTCCCGTACCTCGGTGCGGTGGGTCTGTTGGCCACCTCGGAGGTGGGAGCGGCGAGCGTGGTGGCGCTGCTCGCCGGGTACTGCCTGGTCATGGTGCTGCCGGCGGTGCTGCTGCTGGGTGCCAGAGTGGCCCGCCCGCGACTGGTCGAGCCGGTGCTGGCCCGCCTGAACACCTGGATCGTCACGAAGGCGGGCAGCGCGTTGGGCTGGATCCTCGGCATCGCCGGTTTCCTGATCGCCCGTGACGCCGCCGCGCGGCTGGCCCTGTTCGACCTGATCGTCCGGATCGAACGCTGACGGGCCGCTCAGGTTAGGCTGGCTGCTCCACGGTGATCCGGTGCGGCCCGGTGTAGACGTTCATCGTCCGCCCGCGCAGGAAGCCGACAAGTGTCATCCCCGCCTCGTCGGCCAGCTCCGCGGCGAGGGTGCTCGGGGCGGACACCGCTGCCAGCAGCGGCAACCCCGCCATCCACGCCTTCTGGGTCAGCTCGAAGCTGGCCCGTCCGGAGACCAGCAGCAGGTGCCCGGCGAGCGGCAGCCGGCGTTCTCGAACCGCCCAGCCGATCACCTTGTCCACGGCGTTGTGCCGGCCCACGTCCTCCCGGAGCACCACCAGCTCACCGTCGGGGGTGAACAACCCCGCCGCGTGCAGCCCGCCGGTCCGATCGAAGCCACGCTGGGCGGCGCGCAACCGGTCGGGCAGCTCGGCGAGCAACGTGGCCGGGACGCTGAGCGGGTCCGCCGCGACCGGGAAGAGCGACCGGGTGCGTACCGCGTCGATGCTGGCCTTGCCGCAGACACCGCAGGAGCTGGTCGTGTAGAAGTTCCGGGACGGGTCGGTGGTCGGTTCCGGTACGCCGGGGGCGAGCACCACGTCCACCACGTTGTACGTGTTCGGCGTCTCCGCGCCGGCACAGAGTTGCGCGGTCAACACGTCGTCGGTCGACCGGATCAGCCCCTCCGTCAGCAGGAACCCGATGGCCAGATCCAGGTCGTCGCCGGGAGTACGCATGGTGACGGCGAGCGGGCGGCGTCGGCCGGGGCCGGCCGCGCCGACCCGGATCTCCAGCGGCTCCTCCACGGCGAGCGTGTCCGGTCGGCGGATCGACCCGCGTCCGTCGGTCGCCGCGTCCAGGTCGATCCGGAGTACGCCCCGTCGATCAGTTGCCCGTCCCATCCCGCCATCCTCCACCCCCGTCCCACCCCGTACCCCCACCCACCCCAACCCCACCCCCGGCGCGCGCCCCCAACGCCCCCAGACGCGTTGATCATGAAGTTGCCCGTGCGTGTCGTCGGCGTGTCGAGCGATAACTCCATGATCACCGGGGCGAGGGGCACCGGGGCGAGGGGCTGGCCGGGCGAGGGGCACCGGGGCGAGGGGTTGGCGGGAGCTGGCGGTGGCACGGATACGGTGGCCGGGTGGGGACGTACGCCGCCGTGGTGCTCGCGGGTGGGGCTGCCCGACGGATGGGCGGGCTCGACAAGCCCGCGCTTCCGGTCGGCGGCCGGCCGATGCGCGACCGGGTGCTGGCCGCAGTCGCCGACGCGACGACGCGGGTGCTTGTCGGTGCGGCCGACGCCGTGCCGGCGGGCGTCCGGGTCGTCCGGGAGGACCCGGCCGGCGGGGGCCCCGTCGCCGCGGCGGCGGCCGGACTGGCGCTGCTCGATCCCGACACCAGCCTTGTCGCGCTGCTCGCCGCCGACCTGCCACTGCTCACCCGTGCCGCGATCGGGGACCTGTTAAACCACCTCGATCGGGAGCCCCCTGACACCGGCTCGGCGGGCGGCCGCACCGATCCGGCACCGCCGGCCCGCGACGGCCTCGCCGCACCGCTGGTCCACGGCGACCTCGCCGAACCGCGCGCCCGCGACGGCCTCGCGGCACCGTTGGTCCACGGCGACCTCGCCGAACCGCCGGCCCGCGACGGCCTCGCGGCACCGCTGGTCCGTGGCGACCTCGCCGAACCGCGGGCTCGCGACGGCCTCGGAGGCGGTGAGCGACCCGACGGGGCGTGCTTCGTGGACGGGGACGGGCGGCGGCAGTCGCTCTGCGGCGTCTGGCGGGTGGCCGCGCTGCGGGCAGCGGTGGACCGGTTGGCGGTCGAGCGGGGCGGGAGTTTGTCCGGCGCCCCGGTCCGGGCGTTGCTGGCGGGGCTCGTCGTGTCGGAGGTGGCCTGGTCCGGCGAGGGCCCGCCGCCGTGGTTCGACTGCGACACTGACGAGGACGTACGCCGGGCGGAGGAGTGGGCGCGATGACGGTGATGGACGACTGGGTCACGGCGGTGTGCGCCGAGTTGGATCTGGACCCGACCGTGGTGCCGGTGCCGGCGGTGCTGGATCTGGCCCGGGACGTCGCCCACCAGGTGCTGCGTCCGGGTGCGCCGGTCACCGCGTACCTCTTCGGGTTGGCGGTTGGCCGGGGCGCGGACCCGGCGGACGCCGCGGCCCGGCTCAGTGCGCTGGCGGGCGCCTGGCCGGTCGAGCTGGGCGCCGACCCCACGGACCCGACGGCCCCCTGACCGCCGCTGTCCGATCCCGGTCCGGGCTGATTCGACCGACGGGCGGCGTGGGTAGGGTGATCGTGACGGACGGAGGCGATCATGACGGCTGACCACCCCTCGGCGCCGCACGGTGAGCTGCCCGGCGCTTCGACTGAGCCGGTGGAATCGATCCTGCTCGACGAGCCCAGCACCACCGACCTGCGAGCGAAGGTGACCGAGGCGTGGCGGGAGTTCGCCCGCGCGCTCGCCGTACGGCTGCGGGAACTTCCCGTCGGCGCACACCTCGACGTGACCCTGGACCCCACCGCCTCCGGCACCGGGGACGCTGTCTATTCGATCAGCGTCGACGTGGACGCGGACCGGGTGCTGTCCGCCCGAGCGGTCGGCAACGCCGCTCTGCCGGCGGGTTACCGACTGGACCGGGGTGCGGTGGCGGACATGGTCGCGCTCGGTTGGTCCCCGCCCGGGGTGGTCGCCGGCTCTGGCGGTTCCTTCGGGCTGAACGCCACGACGGCCGAGTCGACCCAGGTCGCCACCCTGCTCTCCCGCACCCTGCGGGACGTCTACGGTGCTCCGCACCCGGCCTTCCTCGTCTATCTGGTGCACGACGCCGAGGGCGAGCCGTTGGCAGTGGAACCGCTGGGCACCGCCCGCAGCGAGTTCGGTCCGGACGCCGACGTCGAGGCGGACCTGGAGGAGGCGTTGGCCGAGGCGGCCGCCGCGCAGGTCGAGCAGGACGACGTGCTCGACCTGGCCGATCGGGTCCGAACCGTGGTCTCCACCATGTTGAAGTCGGACACCGACCGGTTGCAGATCGACTCGGACGGCGACATCACCATCCGCGCCGGTTCGGCGATGGTCTTCGTGCGGGTGCGGGACAACCCGCCCCTGGTGGACGTCTTCTCCCCGGTGCTCACCGAGGTGGAGCCGACCGAGCGGCTCTACGTCAAGCTCTCCGAACTGACGAACCGGATGCCGATCGGCCGCCTCTACTGCGCCGACGACACGGTGTGGGCGTCCATTCCGGTGTTCGGCCGCAACTTCCAGGCGACCCATCTGATGCTGGCGGTGCAGGTGATGACCGGTCTCGCCGACGAGTTGGACGACCGTCTGCACGGCGAGTTCGGCGGCAAGCGGTTCTTCGGTGAGGGTGACAAGCCGGTCCGACGCGACGAGTCGGAGCACCGCACCGGCATGTACCTCTGACCTCGATCAGGCCACGTCCAACAGGGTCTTGCCGACCGTCGCGCGCGCCTCGATGGCGGCGTGCGCGTCGGCGGCGCGTTCCAGTGGGAAGCGTTGGCCGATGAGCGGTCGCAGGTGGCCGGCCGCCGCGTCCGCCAGGGCCTGTTCGGTGTACGCCCGCAGCCGGGCCGGTGGCACGTCCGGGCGGATCATGGTGACCTGCCGTGCCGTGGCGGCCTCCGTCGACACCGGGGACCACTCCCCGCTCGCCAGCCCGAAGCTGACCATTCGGCCGCCCGGCGGGAGCAGGTCGAAGGCGGCCCGGGCCACCGAACCACCGACCCCGTCGAGCACCACGTCGACCCCGCCCACTGTGCCGCGGACCTGCTCGGCCCACTCGGGCAGCAGGTAGTCGACGGCCAGCTCGGCGCCCAGGCCGGGTAGCAGGTCCACCTTGCGTCGCCCACCAGCCGCGCCGATCACCCGTGCCCCGGCGCGGACCGCGAGCTGCACCAACAGGCTGCCGACGCCGCCGGCAGCGGCATCCACCAGCACCCGGTCACCGGGGCGAACGCCGACCGCCTCGATCAGCATGGTGGCGGTCCGCCCGTCGGCCAGCAGTGCCACCGCCTCGTCCAGAGCCAACCCGGCCGGCACCGAGATCGTCGCCGACGCGTCCACCGCCGCGCGTTCGGCGTACCCGCCGGAACCTCCGGTGGCGCTGACCACCCGCTGCCCGGTCAGCGCCGGGTCGACGTCCGGCCCGACGGCGGTGATCACCCCGCCGACGCCGTTGCCGGGGATCAGCGGTGGGGTGAGGCGGAACGGGCCGGGGTGACCGGCGCGCAGTTGGGTCTCGACGATGGTGATGTTCGCGTGTGCGACGTCGATCAGCACCTGGCCGGGACCGGGGACCGGGTCCGGCGCGGGGCCGGGCATAAGCACCTCGGGCCCGCCGAACTCACGTAACCAGATCGCCCGCATGACAGCCCCCTCGGCCCCGGTGGGCTGCCTCGCCCACTCGGGGCCAGTCCATCTCCTCAACCCGGGTTGAGGTCAAGAGGTGCCGGCGGACGGGCCGACGCCGGGCGATTCGACCAGCCGGGAGAGCACGATGGTGCTGCGGGTGGAGGTCACGAAGGACTCGGCACGCAGCCGCTCCAGCGCCGCCTCCAGGTGGGCGATGTCGGCGGCGCGCAGGTGCACGAGCGCGTCCGCCTCCCCGGAGACGGTGTACGCGCCGACGACCTCGGGGTGCCGGCGGGCGGCCACGCCGATCTGCGCCGGGGTGGTCCGGCCGGCGCAGAACAGCTCGACGAAGGCCTCCGTGGTCCAGCCGACGGCGGCCGGATCAACGACGGCCGTGAATCCCCTGATCACGCCGGTGGCGCGCAGTCGGTCGACGCGACGTTTGACCGCCGGGGCGGAGAGTGACACCCGGGCACCGATGTCGGCGTAGGACGTACGGGCGTCCGCGACGAGTAACGCAATGATCCGCTGGTCTACCGCGTCTATCTGCAACGTTCCGCCTCTGGGAAGCAACACTTGTGGCTGTTTTCAAAGTTCCACGGTACCTACTCTTGGTGACCGTGAACCAGCAGCGTTTCCCGCGAAAGCGGACATATCTCATGTGCTCGCCGGAATACTTCGCGGTCGAGTACGCGATCAACCCGTGGATGGACGTGACCACCCCGGTCGACCGGGACCTGGCCGTCAAGCAGTGGGACCGGCTGCGCGAGACGCTGGTCGGCCTCGGCCACGAGGTGCACCTGCTCACCGCCGAGCAGGGCCTGCCCGACATGGTCTACGCCGCCAACGGTGGCTTCGTCGTGGACGGCAGCGTCTACGGCGCCCGGTTCAAGCACGAGCAGCGGGCCGCCGAGGCCGCCGCCCACCACGCCTTCTACGACGCGCAGGGCTGGCGGTTCATCGCACCCAGCGAGACCAACGAGGGTGAGGGCGACTTCGCGTACGTGCCGGAGGCGCACGGCGGGCTCATCCTGGCCGGGCACGGCTTCCGTACCGAGATCCCGGCGCACGCGGAGGCGCAGGAGGCGCTGGGCCGTCCGGTGGTGTCGCTGCGCCTGATCGACCCCCGCTTCTACCACCTGGATGTGGCGCTCGCGGCCATCGACGACGCGAATGTCGTCTACTTCCCTGGCGCGTTCTCCGCGGCCAGTCAGCGGGTGCTCACCCAGCTCTTCCCGGACGCGGTGATCGCCGACGACGAGGACGCGATGGCCTTCGGTCTCAACCTGGTCAGCGACGGCGCGAACGTGGTGCTCAACAGCGAGGCCACCCGCCTGGCCGGCAAGCTCAAGGCGGCCGGGTACACCCCGGTCCCGGTCGAGCTGGCCGAGCTGAAGAAGGGCGGCGGCAGTGTGAAGTGCTGCATCGCCGAGCTGCGGCACTGACCCGCGAACGTTCCGGGGCCGGCCTCCCACTGGGAGACCGGCCCCGAACCGTGCTCCGGGTGGGCGTTCAGCCCAGCGTGGCCAGCTCGTTGATCAGCACGTTCGACATGACCTGACCGTCGCGCTGCACCTCGCGCAGGTACCACTTCTGCTGCGGGGTACGCGGCTGGTTGAACTGCCAGATGCCGCGCGGGCTGTCGATCTGGCCGATCTTGCCCAGGGCCAGGTTGACCTGCTGCGGCGTGGGCTTCCCACCGGTCAGCTGGATGGCCTGGTCGAGCACCTGCGCCGCGTCGTACGACGCCATCGCGTACGTGGTGGGGGTGACCTGGTACTTCTTGCGGTACGCGGAGGCGAAGACCCGGTTCGACGTGTTGTTCAGGTCGGCCGAGTAGTTCAGCGCGGTCTGGATGCCCAGCGCGTTGTCCTTCAGGTTCTCCAGCACGGTGCCCTCGGTGAGGAAGCCGGGTGCGTAGATCGGCCCGGCGAACTTCTCGCGCAGCTGCTTGATGAACTCCACCGCCGCCGCTCCGGCGAAGAAGCAGAAGACCGCTGTGGGCTTCTTGGCCAGCGCCCTGCTGATGTCCGAGGCGTACGTCGTCTTGCCGGGGTTGGAGGTGGCGCTGGTGTAGGTCACCGCGTCGCGGATCCGGGGGTCGTTCGTGCCGAAGTACTCCCGGAATCCGCGCACGACGTCCGGGCTGCCGACGTTCTCCGGCATGATGATCGCGACGCGGCCGTTCGCCGGCAGTTGGTCGCGCAGGTAGGTGCCCAGCGCCTTGCCGGCCTCGTCGAGCACGTACGAGGTCCGCCAGATGTAGAAGACGCTCTGCAGGCTGCTCGGTGAGGCGTTGGAGCCGATCAGCGGGACCCGGGCCTGTTCCACGGTGTCCCGGATGCCGACCATCACCGCCGAGTTGACCACGCCGGTGAGTGCCAGCACGCCCTGCTTGAGCAGGCCCTCGACGGCAGCCTTGCCCGTCTTGGCGGTGTCGCCCTCGTCGGCGGTCAGCAGCTCCACCGTGTGGCCGCCCAGCCGCTGGTCGTGCAGGTCGAGGAAGAGCTGGAAGCCATTGGTGATGTCATCGCCGATGCTCTTGAAACCACCGGCCTGCGGCGTGATCAAACCGATCTTGATCGGGCCCCGGTCGGCGGTCGGCTCGGCGTCACCGTCTGAGCCGCACGCGGCGACGAACCCGGTGGTTCCGAGCGCGGCCAACAGTTGGAGCGCCCGCCTGCGATTCATCTGCGACACCGAGTTCCTTCCAGGGAAGCGTTGCAGGGCCGAACACCGCCCCAACGGCGTTCTACCTGGTCCGCGACGCTGCGTCAATGGCTAGTGATCATCGTGCAAGGACCGCAACACGGCAAGGACCTGAGGCCAGGCGACGGCCTCCGGGTCGATCAGCCCGAAATGCTCGCATCCGGGCAGTTCAACAAGGGAGATATCGGAACCCGCGGCACGTGATTCCGCTACGAAATCCCGGCTCATCTCCACTGGAACCTGATGATCGTCAGAGCCATGAACGACTACTGTGCGTGTTTGTATCCGTACCAACATCCGTGGATCCGCCGCCGCGTACCGGTCCGGGACGTCCGCCGGGCCGCCGCCGAGCAGCGCGGCGACCGCCCCCGAGTCCAGATCCCGCCGGTACGCCTCGCCCAGGTCGGCCACCGGTGCCAGGGCGAGCACTCCGCCCACCGTCGCCGGTGCGGTGCCCGCCACGTACAGCGCCAGGTGGCCGCCGGCGGAGTGCCCGACCAGGATCGGTGGGGCCAGGCTCACCCGGCCGGGCAGCGCCTCGGCCGCCAGCGCCGGCAGCTCGGCCACCCCGGTCAGCACGTCGGTGAGGGTGCCCGGCCAGCCGCCTCCGGGCTGCCCGGTGCGGCGGTATTCCAGCTGCGCCACCGGGTAACCGTCGGCGGCGAGGGCTGCGGCCAGCGGGCCGGTGTGCTGTCGGTCGTACTCGGCCCGCCAGAAGCCGCCGTGCAGGACGACGACCAGCGGCCGGGCCGGCCCGGTACCCGCCGGAAGGCGCAGATCGGCCACCTGATCCGGGTGGTCCCCGTACGCCACCGTCCGGTCGGGCTCCGGGGCGGGCCGGGTCAACACGGCGCGCGGGTCGACAGGCATGGCGCGACGGTAGCGCGCCCCGCCCGGGTGGTTCGGCCCCGGTAGTCGGTCCCGGGCGGCATGGGTCGCGCCCGCTGGGTAAAGATGGACCCCATGACCGAAGCGCGCTCCGCTGGACAGAACGACGAGCCCGGCCCCGACGACTCCGGCCACTCCGGCACAGTGGTGGTGGTTGGTCCGGACGGCCGGCCGATCGGCACGATGCAGACCGACGAGGGCCAGGGCGAGGACCCGACCCGCCTGGTCGAACAGCCGGCCAAGGTGATGCGGATCGGCAGCATGATCAAGCAGTTGCTGGAGGAGGTGAAGGCCGCACCTCTCGACGACGCCAGCCGCAGCCGGATGCGGGAGATCCACGAGCGGTCGATCGTCGAGCTCAAGGAGGGCCTCGCCCCCGAGCTTCGCGACGAGCTGGAGCGCATCTCGCTGCCCTTCGCCGAGGACAAGGCCCCCAGCGAGGGCGAGCTGCGGATCGCGCACGCCCAGCTCGTCGGCTGGCTGGAGGGCCTGTTCCACGGCATCCAGGCGGCCCTGGTGGCCCAGCAGATGGCCGCCCGGGTGCAGTTGGAGCAGATGCGCGGCGGCCGGCAGGCGCTGCCCAGCGGCCCCGGTGGGGTCGTCCCCGGGATGCCGGGCATCGGCCAGCCGGGCGGCGGCGAGGGCCACAACACCGGTCAGTACCTCTGACCTCAGTCCACCCCGAAGATCTTCTCCAGGTACGCCGCCACGCCGTCCTCGGTGTTCGCCGTCGTCACGTCGTCGGCGACCGCCAGGACGGCGCGGTGCGCGTTGGCCACCGCCACACCACGCCCGGCCCAGGTCAGCATCGGCACGTCGTTCGGCATGTCGCCGAAGGCCAGCACGTCCGCCGCGGCCACCCCGAGCTGGTCGCAGTACCAGGCCAGCCCCGCCGCCTTGGTCACGCCGGCCGCCGAGATCTCCACCAGCCCGGAGGACGACGAGTGCGTGGCCTCGGCCAACCCCGCTATCGCCGTGGCGATCAGCTCGGCGAAGGCATCCGGGTCCTGCTCGCCGGCTCGGGCGAGGAGCTTCACGGCCGGGACGGAGAGCAATTCCTCCGGCGTCTCGACCGGCCGGATCCCGCTGGCGTCGGCGTCCCAGCGCAGCGGGTAGTGCGCCTCGTGCCGCATCTCCCGGCTGTCCAGGATCTCCACGGCGAAGCTGATCCCGGGCACCTCGGCCCGTAGCCTCCGGGCCACCTCGGCCAGGTGGTGCGGGGCGAGCGGGTCAGCCCGCACCACCTCGTCGGAGAACGGGTCGTAGACCACGGCGCCGTTGGCGCAGACCGCGGGCAGCGGTCGGGCGAGCTGGTCGTACACCATTTTGAGCCAGCGGACCGGACGGCCGGTGACCAGGACGACCGGCGTGCCCTGCGCGGAGATCCGCGCGAGCAGGTCGGCGGTGCGTGGGCTGACGGTGTGGTCGTCGCGGATCAGCGTGCCGTCGATGTCGGTGGCGATGAGGCGGGGTGTGTCTCCCATTACCGGGACAGTAGCCGGTCCAGATACACCGCCACCCCGTCGTCGTCGTTGCGCAAGGTCACCTCGTCGGCGACGGCACGCAACTCGGGGTGCGCGTTGGCAACGGCCACCCGCGACCAGCCGGCCCACTCGAACATCGGCAGGTCGTTGGGCATGTCGCCGAAGACCAGCACATCGGCCGGGTCGACCCCGAAGGTCTGCGCCACCACTGCCAACCCGGTCGCCTTGTCCACGCCGGGCGGGCAGATCTCGATGAAGCCGAGCCCGGCCTGGGTGAGTGTGGCGACCTGCGGCGGGACGATCCGGCGGGCCACCGCCAGCAGCTCGTCCACGTGGTGGTCGGCGGTCCGGGCAAACGCCTTGATCACGTCGCAGGCGAGGCACTCGTCGCGGGTGCGCGCCTCAAAGCGGTCCTGGTACGGCCAGCTCTCGTGGTAGTCGCCCCACAGCGGGGCGTCGTGCTCGTCGGACGCCTCGACCATCACGGTCAGCGGGCCGACCTCCGCCTCCAGATCGGCGAGGAGCCGGGCCAGCACCTCGGCGGGCAGCCGCTCGTCGCGGAGCACCACCGGGCCGCTCGGGTCGCTCTGGTCGACCACCCGTCCACCGCCGGCCATCACCAGGAAGTCGGCGGCGCGGATGTCGTTGCGGGTCAACTCGGTCAACCGAGGGCCGCGTCCGGTCGCGCCGACCACCGGAATTCCGGCGGCGCGCACCCGGTCGAGCACCCCATGGGTGTACGCGGAGACGGTGTCATCGCTGCGGACCAGCGTCCCGTCGAGGTCGGTCGCGATCAACTTGGGCAGTCCCGGGCGTGTCATGGTTCCTCCTTCGCCCGCCGCCGTCGCACCGCCAGGGTCAGGGAACCCGAGTCTCGGAGTGACGGCGGGTCAGCAACCGTACCTCGCGGAACGGGTCGCATCCATGACTTCCAGGCGAATCGGACGCCAACCCCCGGCCCCCACATGATGTCCCCGCCCCGCCGCCGCCGCGATCTTGCACTTTCGGTTGTCGTTCTGCGTGCTATGCGCCCTATGTCGGGACAGTAAGTGCAAGATCGACGCGGGGTGGGTCGACGCGGGGTGGGGGTTTAGGGCTTGGGGTCGGGGCGGGCGAAGGGGGCGGCTGGGGTGACCGTCAGGTCGGCCGGAGACGGAAGGCCGTCCTCGATCGGGTCGGGGTCCCGGCGGCGGCGCCAGGGGCGCGGTGCTGGCGCGTCGCCGGGCCGGTCATCGTCCGGTGGGCCGCCGAACCCGCAGGAGGGCGCGGCGGGGGTCAGCCGCAGGGCGGCAGCGAACAGCACACAGGCGACGAACGCCATCACCAGCCCACGGCCGTACTCGATCCGAAAGCCGTCCTCAAGCGAGTAGAAGAAGTTTCGCTGACCGGGGTTGTCGAGGCCGGCCGTGGCGGCCACCAGCAGCACCAGCAGGGCACCGGCCAGGGTGAGGCCGGCGAGCCGGGCGTTCGGCCGTACGGCCGCCGTGCCGCGCAACGTCAGCGCCACGGCGCAGACGAGGGCGAGAAGCCCGACCAGGTAGCCGACCCCGAAGCCCCCGACCTCGGACACCCCGGCGGGCACCTCGATCGTCGTGTTGCCCACGGGCCCACCGTTCGGCAGGCTCATCACCAGCCACTCACCGACGAGCGAGGCGATCGCGGCCACCGCGCCCAGACCGGCGAGCAGCAGGGGCAGCCGGGGATCCTGCGCGAGGTCGGCCAGGGACCAGGCGAAGCGGCGTCGCCGGGCCGGCTCGTCGGCACCCCACTCGATCACCGCAGGGGCCTCGGAGCGGTCGCCCTGCCGCGGGATCGGAAGCTCCTCGGACATCGGCCACCCTTCCGCCGGTCACGGACCTGGGTCGCATCATGGCACAGCAAGCTGGTGGTGACCGGGATCGCAGGGCTGTCGCGCGCGCCGGTCTGTCGCCCGACGGTCGCCTTTCCGCTAGCGTTTGCCCCATGCCTATCCGTACCGCTTCAGCACAATGGCAGGGCAATCTCACCGAGGGCGCGGGCACCGTCCGCACCGGTAAGGGCGGCCTGTCCGGCAACTACTCCTTCAAGTCGCGCTTCGAGGAGGGTGAGGGCACCAACCCCGAGGAGCTGATCGCCGCCGCGCACGCCGGCTGCTTCTCGATGGCGTTCTCCAAGGCGCTTGCCGACGCGGGCTCGACGGCCACCTCGGTCGAGACCACCGCCAAGGTGCACCTGGACAAGACCGACGCCGGCATGTCCGTTACCCGGATCGACCTGGAGACGGTCGGCCAGGTCCCGGGGATCGACGAGGCGGAGTTCCAGAAGCTCGCCGAGGCCGCCAAGGCCAACTGCCCGATCTCCCGCCTGCTCTCGCCGGGCGCCGAGATCACCCTCAACGCCCGCCTGGCTGCCTGAGCCAGCCGGCCCACACCGTACGTCCACGGAAGGAGCCTCCGCCCGGTTGCGGGTGGTCGCTTCTTCCGTGCATGTGCGGATGACAGTCACCGTCGTCCAGCAGGACCGGGCCGCGCGCCACCGCGTCGGGCACAATGGGCGAGGTGCCGGTGGAGATGAGCCGTGAGCGCTTCGAGGAGTTGGTCGGCGAAGCCCTCGACGAGGTGCCCGAAGAACTACTCGGCCTGATGAACAACGTGGTGATCCTGGTCGAGGACGACCCACCACCGGGAGAGGTCGACCTGCTCGGCCTCTACGAGGGGCACGCGCTCACCGACCGCGGTTGGGACTATTCCGGTGTGCTGCCCGACCGGATCTTCATCTACCGCCGTCCGATCCTGCGGATCTGCGACAACGACGACGACGTCATCGACGAGGTGGCGGTGACGGTGGTGCACGAGATCGCCCACCACTTCGGCATCGACGACGCGCGGTTGCACGCGCTCGGCTGGGGCTGAGCCCCGCCGCTCGACGTCCGCCTGCCCAGCCGCGCCACACGAACGCGCCGCGCCGCCCGTCCGACGGCCGGCGCTTGCCGAGGTCGCCTACCGTCGGTGCAGCGAACGCGACCCAATTCAGGAGGCCCTTTCATGCGCAGCGAGCTGTTCTCCGCGGAGAATCTGGAGAAGGAGTCCGCGCAGCCCGGCATGCGGTTGCAGAACTCCAAGATGTTGAAGATCGAGCTCAACGGCGAGGCGATGGCCCGGGTAGGGTCGATGGTCGCCTACCAGGGGAATGTGCAGTTCCAGGCGTTGGGTTCAGGTGGGCTCGGCAAGTTCCTCAAGCAGAAGCTCACCGGCGAGGGCGTCCCGCTGATGAAGGTCACCGGGCAGGGTGACGTCTTCCTCGCCGAGCTGGCCAAGGACGTGCACATCATCGACCTGGAGCCGGGCGATGCCCTCTCCATCAACGGCAGCAGCGTGCTCGCCTTCGACTCCACCCTCCAGTACGACATCAGGATGGTCGGCGGCGCCGGGATGGCGTCCTCGTCCGGCCTCTTCAACTGTGTGTTCAGCGGCTACGGGCGGATCGCCATCACCACCAAGGGCACCCCGGTCGTGCTGAACGTGGACGCTCCGACGTACGTCGACCCCCAGGCCGCGGTCTGCTGGTCGGCAAACCTCCAGACCGGCTACCACCGGGCCGAGCAGCTCGGCCTCGGCACTCTGCTCGGGCGCCGCACCGGTGAGTCGTTCACCATGAGCTTCGCCGGCCAGGGCTTCGTGGTGGTGCAGCCGTCCGAGGAGCCACCGGTCATGGGCAGTGGCCAGCAGCAGCAGGAGGGCGGTCTGCTCGGCGGCCTGCTGAGCTGATCGACAGTCGCGCGACGCGCACCTGATCCGTCGAGCTGACCGCGGCGGCGCGGGCGCTCCTGTTCCCTCGGGGGCGCTCCGCGCCGGTCAGGTCAACTCGCCGGTACGCAGGCGGGCCAACCAGGCCGCCGCGTCGGCGTAGTCGACGTCGGAGAGGCCCGCCGGCGCGGGCACCGGGCGTTCGCCCGCCTCGGCCCACCGGTGCCGGGGGTAGGAGCCCAGGAAGCGGACGTCGGCACAGACCCTGCGGAGCCCCTGCAACGCCTCGCCCAGGCGTACGTCGGCGACGTGGCCGGTGCAGTCCAGGAAGAAGACGTAGCGGCCCAACGCCTCGCCGGTCGGCCGGGATTCGATCCGGGTCAGGTTGACCCCACGGACGGCCAACTCCATCAGCACGGACAGCAGCGCGCCGACCCGGTCGTGAGCGATGAAGACCGCGAGCGAGGTGAGGTCGTCACCGGTCGGCGGGGGTGGCGGCCCGGGGCGGGACACCAGCGCGAACCGGGTCACCGCGTCGGGGTGGTCGGCGATCTTGTCGGCGAGTGTGGTGAGTCGGTGCCTGGCGGCTCCGATCGGTGCGCAGATCGCCGCGTCGTACTCGCCAGTGCCGGCACCGGCGGCCGCCGCGCCGTTGGAGAGCACGTCGACCACCACGGCGTCGGGCAGGTGGTTGCGCAACCAGCCCCGGCACTGGGTGGACGCCTGTGGATGGGCCGCCACGGTGCGGATCGAGGTCAGCGGGGTGTCGGGCCGCGCGGCGAGCACGAACTCCACCGGCAGGATCACCTCCCGGGTGATCACCAGCGGCTCGCCCTCGGCCATCTCGTCCAGCGTGACGCCCACCGCCCCGCCGATCGAGTTCTCCAGTGGCACCAGGGCGGCGTCGGCGTCGCCGGCGCGGACGCTGTCCAGCGCCTCTCCGACGCTGCGAGCGGGCGTACGGGCGCCGCGCTCGGCGGCGGGTATCGAGCGCAGCGCCTGCTCGGCGAAGGTGCCCTCCGGCCCGAGGAAGACGAAACGTGTCGGCGGTGTTCCCGGCATGCCGATCAGCCTACGCACCCGGCCCGTTGGCCGGGCCGGCGTCACAGGCGAGGGTCCGAATCCCGGCCGGACTGGTGGCGCGCACCTCGATGGTGCAGACGTCCGTGCCGGCGGTGACCAGCACCGGGGAACCGGGCTCGCCCCGGGTGATCACCTGGAGTTCCTCGTGCCCGGTCACCGTCAGCACTGTGAACTGCCAGTCGCCGGCGCAGAGCGGCCCGGTGCGGACCTGGACCCGGACGTTCGCCGGCAGCACCCCGGCCCTGCCCCGCAACAGTTGCAGCACCCGCTGGCCGGTCGGCCCGTTGCGGCAGGCCGTCGCCACCAACCCGGCGTCCGGGGTGGGCGTGACAGCGCCGAGAGACGGCGCGGTGGCCGGCGGGGTGTTCGGCGGGGTGGCCGGTGCGGTGCTCGGGCCGGACGGTGTCGGGGCTGCGGTGTGGGTGGGAACGCTGGTCGGCTCCCCCAGCCCGGGTGGGGCGCCACAGCCAGCCAGCGCCGCGACGGCGAGCGCCATCGGCAGGACTCGGGCGAGGCTCCGCGCCGGGACGCGATCGGCTGCCCGGTCAGGAGCCGCCGGTGCTGGGTGGATCGTCGACCGCGGTGCGGGGGACGCGGGCGCGGGCGGGGGCGGGGTGAACGGCACGGGCCGATCCTCGGGACATCGGAGAATTCGTCGCGGCCGGGGTGGCCGAGCCCATCGTAGGGTGAGCGGCCGGTCGGGTGAAGGTCAGCCGGTGACGCGATGCCCGGCGCGCTGGAGCGCGGCCGTGCCCTCGGTCAACCGGACGGTCGGCACCAGCAGATAGTCGGTGTCGAACGTGGAGAACGTGACGGCACTGACGCGGGCCTCGGCGAGCGGGTCGACCAGCGCGGCCAGACTGCCGGTGCCGGCCAGCGTCACCGGGGCGGTGACCCGTAGGCAGCGCCAGGTCGTCTCCACCACGGCCTGTGCCGGCGCCCGCTCGGTCGGGCAGATCACGGAGATCCCGTCGGAGGTCCAGCTCACGGTCACCACGTCCGCGCCGCGTAGCCCGCTCGACAGCGCGTACGGCACCGTGGCGCCAGCGGCCAGCCGGCACACAGCGTATTCCCCCGGCAGCAGAGCGATATCGAGCATGAGGGCACCCTACGGCCTTCTTGCAAACCCGCCCAGGCAACGCCGCGTGCGGCGAAGGACACACTGCGCCGCAGGTCAGACCTCGGAGAAGAAGGTGAGTGAGCCGGCGACGGTGCCGTCGGTGAGCACCGGGGTGGAGATCGCGTCGACTGTCGCGTCGGAGCTGTTCGCCGAGGCGGCCTGCACCCTGAGTAGCCCTCGGGCGAGTCGGCCGGAGGAGAGCGCCAGCAGGGGCGGAATCTTGTCGATCTCGGCTTCGGTCAGCTCGCCCCGGTTGGCGGTGAAGTCGAGCAGGCGCAGCCCGCCATCGAGCAACGGTCGACCGATCAGCCCGGCCGGCTCACCGAGGCAGAGCAGCTCGCAACCGGCCGCGGAGATCGCCACCACCCGGGTGTCGGCGTCGATCAGCAGGCACGGCTCGCCGGCCCGGGAGACTGTCGACGACCATTGGCCGACGTTGTCGGACTCCGGCTCTGTCGAGGCCCGCACCGCCGGCACGAACGCTTCCGAGAGCGAAAGTTCGACGTGGGCCACCGCGCCTCCTATGTGCACCGATCGACTGTCCACGCTAGCGGGTCGCCGACGGAATCACCGAGCGCACCGGGTCACCGGGGCGCGCAGCGTGAACCGAGGCGACCGGTGACGGCGCGGAGACCGGTGAGGTGAACGGGGGGACCGGAGCCGCGTGGCGTCGCCGGTGACGTTACCGGCGGTGGGCCGGCTTGTCAGCGGCCGTTCGGCCCTCGTCGTACCACCGGTAGTCGGCGGTTGGACGGTACGTGCCGTTCAGCCAGGTGCCCGGGTGCTGCGCGACCCGGGAAAGCTTTTCGGCGGTGGCGGGGCTGATCCGGCTGCCGCCGGCCACGAGCAGCCGGTCCAGTTCCCGGTGGGTGGCCATCAGACAGTCCTTCGGAAGGCCGTAGACGCTGATCACGCCCGAACCGACGAAGGTCAGCACCGGTGTCACCGGAACGGGAAGCCCCACCGCCTCGGAGAGGGCCTTGCTGGCCCGCTTGGCGTCCCGGCGGGACTCGGCCACGTACGGAGGTCGCTTGCCGTTGATCTGCACCACGTCTCCGGCGACGAGCACCCGGGCCCGGCCATGGTCGGCGATGGTCACGGCGAAGAGGCCACTCGGCCCGATGGCGAGGAACCCGGCTCGATCGTCCTGACCGTGGTCGAGGACGTCTGTAACGTCGGTGCGCGGCCACTCGATCACGTGCCAGGAAGGACCGAGGTGGTCGAGTTGGCCCAGCGCCCGCGCCCCGGCCGCCTCCAGGCGGCGTGCGCCCCGCTCGGCCCGACGGCGGCGGGCCCATTCGAGCGGTGTCGGACGGACCGGTTCGAGAACCCCCGGCGCCTCGACGCGGGGGTGTGGCACCGCGACGGGCGGCAGTGCCCGAGCGGACGGTACGGCTCGTCGTGCGGGAAAGACAGTCATCGCGACCTCCGGCAAAAGGTCCCTCGAAGTTATGTCCTCACTACCCTACGTTGCCACTACCGGTGTTCTGCAAGCCGGAGCGCCGGAGTGACTGTGGATGAATGCCATATTCATCCACAGTTCTTTTCTCGGATGCCGCGAAACCCTGCCCTACGCTGCGGGAGTGACCCACTACGTCGACAGTGAAGTCGGCCGGCTCGGCACCGTACTGCTGCACCGGCCCGGCCCCGAACTGGCCCGGCTCACCCCGCGCAACAACGACTCGCTCCTCTTCGACGCGATCCCCTGGGTGGAGCGCGCCCAGGAGGAGCACGACGCGTTCGCCGCCGCCCTGCGCGAACGCGGCGTCGAGGTGCTCTACCTGGCCACCCTGCTGGCCGAGACGCTGGCCGTCGCGGACGCCCGGGCCGAACTCACCGAGCAGGTGCTGCGCTCCCGGCGGCTCGGCGACACGCTGCGCGCCCGCGTCGCCGATTACCTCTCCTACCTGGACCCGGCCGCGCTGGCCGAAGTGCTCACCGCCGGGCTGGCCCATGAGGAGTTGCGGATCAGCTCCGAGCGGCCCGGTGGGCTGGTCTACACGCTGATGGACCGACACGACTTCGTCATCGACCCGTTGCCCAACCTGCTCTTCACCCGCGACTCGTCGCTGTGGATCGGCGACCGGGTCGGTGTCACCAGCCTGGCCATGCCGGCCCGCCGCCGGGAGACCACCCTGACCGACGCCATCTACCGCCACCACCCCCGGTTCGCCGGCACCGATTTCGTCTACCGCCCCAGCCTCGAGCACCTGGAGGGCGGGGACGTGCTGCTGCTCGCGCCCGGCGTACTCGCGGTCGGGGTGGGCGAGCGGACGACCCCGGCCGGTGCGGAACGCCTCGGTCGGCAGGTCTTCGCCGCCGGCCTGGCCCACACCATCCTGGTGGTGCCGATCGCCCAGAAACGCGCCACCATGCACCTGGACACCGTGTGCACGATGGTCGACGTGGACGCCGTCCTGATGTACCCCAACATCGCCAGCACGCTGTCCGCGTACACGGTGATCGCCGGCGGGGACGGCGAGGACCCGCGGGTGGACGGGCCGGCGCCGTTCCTGCGGGCCGCCGCCGACGCGATGGACCTCGACCTGCTACGGGTCATCGACACCGGCCTGGATCCGGTCACCGCGGAACGCGAGCAGTGGGACGACGGCAACAACACCCTCGCGCTGGCCCCCCGGCTCTGCGTCGGCTACGAGCGCAACACGGCGACAAACGCCCAACTGGAGCGGGCCGGCATCGAGGTGATCCCGATCGCCGGCTCCGAGTTGGGCTCCGGTCGGGGCGGACCGCGCTGCATGTCCTGCCCGATCAGCCGGGACCCGCTCAGCGCAGGGTGAGCTGGCGGCCGAGCAGCCCCTGACGGGCCCGGCGGCCGGCGGCGTCGAGCGGGTCGGTGACGGTGAGCGCCTCGGCGTACCGCTTGGCGAACTGCGCCACCGGCTCCTCCCACTCGGCGGCCGGGGTCTCCTCCGGCAGGTCCCAGACCGGCACGAGTCGACCGTGCGCGCGGAACATGCCGGCGAACTTGGTCTGCTCGCCGAGCGTCAACGTGCCGGCCGCGCCGAGTCGGGCCAGCGCGTCCAGGGCGGCGTCCTCGTCGTCCGGCAGCACCCAGCGCACGTGGGCCTTCTCCGGGACCTGACACCAGTACGCGGCCTTCGCCGCGGTCAGCCGGACCGTTGGGTAGATGGCCGCGTTCGCCCGCTCCAGCGACGCCTGGACGGTCGGATCGTCGGCGGCCCCGGGGTCGAGCCAGAAGTCGAAACCGTCGTGCATGGTGATGTCCAGCGGACCGTCCACGAGGATGTCCTGCAGCCGGGGCCCGGGGCCGGGCAGCGGCGCCACCGCCACCTGGCCACCCGGCTCGGCACGCAGCGCGCTGAGCAACGCGTCGGCCAGATCCCGCGACACGTCACCAGACTGCTGGTGGCGCTGGAGGCCGATCAGCACCCGGCCGTCCGGCTTGGTTATCGCCGGGGCGGCCATGGGCAGCACCGTGGCGAGCGTCGCCGTGCGGTCGCCGAATTCCTCGACCAGGGCGGGCGCCAGCCGCAGCGGGGCGGACGCGGCGGGCACCAACTCGCGCAGCGCGATCCACTCGGACTCGTCGACCAGCCCGTCGAACGGACGCGGCACGAAGACGTCCCGCACCTTGTCGCGACGAGGGGTGGGTTCGGCGGCGGCGCGCTGGCTCTTTCGACGCTTACTCACGGCGTCACAGCCTAGAGCTTCGAGCGGCTCGCCGTGACCGGGACCCGCCCGAGTCGTCCTCAGCCCGCCGGCACCAGGTCGGGTCGGGGTGTCGGCACCCTGTCGAACTCCGCCCAGACGCGCTGGCCCATGCCGTCCTGCTCGACGCCCCAACGGGTCGCCAGGCCGGCCACGATGTGCAGGCCGCGCCCGTCCGCCGCATCCGGGCTGGCCGTCCGGAGCCGTGGCCCGGTGCCCGCGCTGCCGCCGTCGGTGACCCGAAGCTGGATCAGTGTGCCCTCGGCCGAGGGCCGCAGGTGCCAGGCAACCCTGATCACGTCGCCGGGCAGCGGTCTGGCGTGCCGCACCGCGTTGCCCACCAGCTCCGCGAGCACCGCGATCAGGTCCGCGAGGATCGTCGGGGGTACGACATCCGTCAGCTCGGCGGCGAGCCGGTGACGGGCCAGCCGTGCCCCGCCCGGGTGGTGGGGAACCACCACGCACCAGGCCCGATCCCTCGTTGCCGCTGCCACCGTCGCCTCCACGTCGCGCCACCCCTGGTCAACCGCGTGGTAGCCGCACCTCTGCGACCGTACCGCCGCCGGTCCTCGGACGTAGGGATACCCATCCATTCTGTTGTTCAACGATCCGGCGGACGAGATAGAGCCCGAGCCCGGCTCCGGGATAGCCGCGCCGGTCGCCGGACTCGCCCTGCCAGAACCTGTCGAACGCCCGCTCCACGTGCTCGGGTCGGATGCCGATGCCCTGGTCGCTGACCCGGAACGCCACCAGATGACCGTCGCCCGACGCGGTGATCTCGATGGGAGAGTCAGGTGCCGAGTACTTACCGGCGTTCGTCGTCAACTCGGTCAGCACCGTGGCCAGGCTGGGTCGGTGACCGAGCGCCTTGGGCAGATCGCTCGGAAGGCGGAGCACCAGCCGGCGGCGCAGCTCAGCCGGCAGGTCGACGACGGCGGAGCGCAGCGCCTCACCGAGGTCGAACGGGGTGGGAGGGTCGTCGCCCGGCCCCACCTCGGCCGCCGAGCTGAGCAGACGGTCGACCAGCCGGGCCAGCTCGTTGGCGCGTTGCCCGATCACCCGGGCCGCCTGCCGTCGGTCGACGTCGGTCAGCGACTCCCAGTGGTCGGTGAGGGTGTCCGCGTACCCCTTGATGACGGTGACCGGGGTGCGCAGCTCGTGGCTGGTCACCGCGACGAACAGTTCCCGGTCGTGGTCGCGGCGCTGCTGGTCGGTGATGTCGCGGAAGGTGACCACCCGTAACGTTCCCGGGCCGGGTAGGTCGCCGGAGGTGATCCGCAGCCAGCGGCCGTCCGGCATCCGGTGGTCCCGAACCTGCCCGGAGGGTGGCAGCGGGAACGGCAACGGGCGGCTCAGCGACTGCTCGACCGTCCGGCCGGTGACCTGGGCGGCGGCCGGGTTCCAGAGCCGGACGTGCCCGTCCCGGTCGACGACGGCCAGCCCGTCGGCGAGGGCCGCCACCACCGGGCCGTCGCCGTGCACCGGCAGGCCACTCTGGTCGCCGTACATGTGCCCGACGCAGGAGGCGAGATAGGCGATCACCCCCTGCTGCTCGGCGCCCGGCTCGTCGTCGCCCGGGTAGAGCGCGTGCAGGCTGCCGACGGTGTGACCGCCGATCTCGGCCCGGGAGACGACCATCCGGCGCAGACCGCTGCCGGCCAGTTCGCCGGCCAGCTTGCCGTTGAGGTCACTCACCCGCGCCTGGCGTACCCGTGGTCCGGTGAGCAGGCAGACGGTGTCCGGGTCGTCGACCGCCAGTGGTCGGCCCAGGGCCCATTCCGCCGCGCCGGTCGCGGCGATGACGCGACCGCCGGTGGGACCGAACTCGACGAACGCCATCCCGGTCGCGCCGAGCGCAGGCTGGGCCACCCGGAGCAGTTGGGTGAGGACCGGCAGGCCCGCGTCCCCAGAGTTGATCATCTCGATCACGACGGTGTGGCCGGCGAGGAGAGCGGGGAAATCGATACGCTCCGGCATGTGCCGAGTCTGCCCCGCCGACCCGGTTTTGGGCACCCCCGCCCGGTCGATGGGTCAGCGGTCCAGCCGGGCGAGGGCGTAAGCGGGCCGGTCGGTGATGATCCCGTCCACCCCGGCGGCCAGCACCAGCTCCAGGTCGGTCGGCTCGTTGATCGTCCAGACGTACACCTGGTTGCCGGCCGCCCGTAGCGCGGGCAGCAACTGCGGGCGGGCCCGGACCAGGCCGATGCCCGGCCCGGCGATCCGGGTGCCGAACGGCAGCCGACCCAACCGCAGCCAGCGCGGCAGCACCTCCAGCAACAGCACGGTGGGCAGCGTCGGGGCCAGCTCGCGCACCCGACGGACCGCCAGCGGGGAGAACGACATGACGGTGACCTGCACCGGGTCATCCGGCGAGGGGTCGGCCAGCCCGTACCGGCGCAGCAGGCTGACCAGCCGCCGTTCCACGTTCGAGCCGTAGCGGGACGGGTGCTTTGTCTCCACCAGCAGTCGGACCGGCCGCCCGGCGGCGAGCACCGCGTCCAGGAGCCGGGCCAGGGTCAGCAGCCGGGTGTGTGACTCGTCAGGCGGCAGGTCGCCGTCCGGGGCGCCGCCCGGGTGCCACGAGCCGAAGTCCAGGGCGTCCAGTTCGGCGAGCGTACGCGCGCTGACCAGACCGCGACCGTTGCTGGTGCGGTCCAGCCGTCGGTCGTGCACACAGACCAGGTGCCCGTCCCGGGTCAGCCGGACATCGCACTCCAGGCCGTCGGCGCCCTCGTCGAGGGCGCGCAGGTACGCGGCGAGGGTGTGCTCGGGTAGGTCGAACGAGGCGCCGCGATGCGCGAAGACCAGTGGCCCGCCCATTGCGCCGGCCTCAGATGACCTGGCCGGGCTGCCCGTTCGCGTCGACCACCGGTCGGCCGACCGCAGCCCACTGGCGCATCCCGCCGTCGGCGTTGCGCACCTGCTCCCAACCGTTGTTGATCAGGTAGGCGACGACCTGGGCGGAACGCCCGCCGGAACGGCAGACGACCGCCACCTCCCGGTCGGTGGGCACCTCGGCCAGCCGGGCCGGCAGCTGCATCATCGGCAGGTGGTGAGCGGTGGGGGCGTGGCCGGCCGCCCACTCGTCGTCCTCCCGCACATCCAGCAGGTAGGTCTCGTCGGCGATCTCGGTCACGGGCACTGTGGGAACCTGGGGTCCGAACACAGGAAGCAACACTAGATCCTCGTGGCCCGGTTCGACACCGACCGGGCCGTCGGCACCGTCACAACCGGGTCACCCAGCGGGGGTTGGCCTGCGCCCAGGCCGGCACCCGGGTGTCGCGCAGCGCCTCGAACAGCCCGTTGCCGCCGTTGTCCAGCACCACGTACGAGACCTCGTCGATGGTCTGCGGCGAAGAGGGCACCTGGACGCCGCGCATCCCGTCGGGCGGCAGCGCGCGCAGCGCGAGGAGCAGGTCCTCCAGGGGTACGCCGTTGGTGTCGACGGTCAACGAGCCACCGACCGCCCGGAGCACCTGGTCCAGTTTGACGGGGTTGCTCCGCAGGTCCGCCCTTCCGGCGCTGTCCAACATCGCCCTGAGCAGCTGCTGCTGGTGGTGCTGCCGGTCGTAGTCACCGCCGGGCAGGTCGTAGCGCTGTCGGACGTAGTCGAGCGCCTGCGCGCCGTCCATCTGCTGGCAGCCGGTGGGGAAGACCCGGTTGGTGTGGATCGAGCGGACCTCGGTGTCCACGCACATCTCCACCCCGCCGAGCAGGTCGATGACCTTCCGGAAGCCGGAGAAGTCGATCAGCGCGGCACCGTCGAACCGGATGCCGGTGAGCCGGTGCAGGGTGGCGGAGAGCAGTTGGGCGCCGGCCTGGCCGCCGCCGCCGTGCTCGTACGCGGCATTGATCTTGTCTTGGCCACCGCCGAAGCCGTTCGCGGGCGGGATGGCGACCAGCAGGTCACGCGGGATGGAGACCAGGTACGCCTCCCGCTGGCCGGCGGGGACGTGCACGATGAGGATGGTGTCCGAGCGCTGGTCGGGGCCGCTCTCGCCCGGGCGCCGGTCGGAGCCGACCAGGAGGTAGTTGAGCGGCCCGTCCAGGTCGGTGCGCTCGGTGCGGGCGTCGGCGTCGAGCAGTTGCTCCTTGGTCACCGTGCGGTCGTAGCGGTGGCTGAGCGTCTTGAGCCCGGCCACGGCGAGCCCCGCCAGCAGGACGAGGGCCAGGCCGATGCCGAGCAGGATCCACGGCCCACGGGCGCGGGGCGACCGGGCGGACGGGGCTGCTTCGGCCCGGCCCGCTGCGTTCCGTCCCCACCTGGACGTGACCGCCTCCCCGCAGCCGATACGTGAAACCCGTTCACGTCAGGCTACGGGCGGTGAGGAGGTCGTCGCTGGCTTTCCGCGACTCCCGGCCTCACTTCCGGGTGGAGATCACCTCGGGGTGGGTGAAGACGAACTCGGCGAGTTTGTCTTGCTTGACCGCCTGGAACATCGCCAGGGTCTCTTCGTTCAGACCCTCGGTGTTGTTGTTGTTGGCGTTGAAGGTGCCGTTGTTGGTCTTGAGCATGGTCAGCTCGTTGCCGGTGACCCCGCGCATGGTGAAGATGAAGTCCTCGATCGGCACGCCGCCGGTGTCCAGCACGAACGCCTTGCCCGCAGCCTTGATCAGGTTGTTCATCTTGGCCGGGTTGGACAACATCCCGCCCTCGGTGGCCTTCTTCGCCATCGCCTTGATCAGCTGCTGCTGGTTGGCCTGCCGGTCGTAGTCGCCGTTCTTGAGGGTCTTGCGCTGGCGGGAGTAGTCGAGCGCGGCCCAACCCTCCATCTCCTGGCAGCCCTTCTTGTGCACCACCGGGGTCCGCTGCTTGCCGGTCTTCTTGGCGTCCGCGTTCCACATCGGCTTGCCGTCGACGTACGACATGTGCAGCGACTTGACCTCCTGGCTGACACAGATCCGCACCGTGCCCAGGGTGTCGATGACGTTCTTGAAGCCACCGAAGTTGATGATCGCCGCGCCGTCGAAGCTGATCCCGGTGAGCCGCTTGATCGTCTGGGCCATCAGCTGGGCGCCACCCTCCCAGCCGCCACCGTTTGCGGCACCGGCCTGGAACGCGGCGTTGATCTTGCCCGAACCGCCGCCGTAGCCGCTCTTCTTGAACGGCGGGATCTGCGCCTCGGTGTCCCGGGGGATCGAGATCAGGTACGCCTGGTCGTGCGTGGCCGGAATGTGCAGGACGATGATGCTGTCCGAGCGGACGTCGTCGGCGGCCCAGCGCTCCCGCGCGTCCACGCCGAGCAGCAGCATGTCGATCGGGCCGTCCAGGCTCGCGCCGCCCTCGGCGTCGGACTTGCCGGCATCACCCAGCAGGTTGCCCTTCGCGATGCCGCCGGTCGCCTGCCCGATCAACGCCTTGCTGCCGACGATGGCCACCCCGCTGCTCAGCATCAGCACGGCACCGAAGACAACGGTCAGCCTGGCCCAGAGCGGGTCCTTGCGCTTGGTCCGCTTCTTCGACCCACCGCCACCCGGGCGGTCGCCGCCACCGCCGCCACCGCCGCTACCCGGCGGACGCGAGCCCGGCCCGCCTCCCGAGGGGCGTGCCTGCGCGGGTATGGCCGCAGCGACCCGACCGCTGGGGGCGGCGGACCCGGAGGAGGAAGGGCGACGACTGGCCTGAACCGGCATGCGTGCTCCAGCTCGTGATCAGGAGGGGGCGGCACCACTGTACGTACATCAAATCGACTTGGCGAGTTCATCCCGGGTCAATCCGGACGTCGAATTTTGCAGACTCAGTCGATCGTCGCCGCTCGATAACCCGAACGGCTGGTGCCAGCCGGGCCGCGCTCAGCCACCGGCGTTGCTCTTCGGCGGGTTCGCCTTGACCCAGTCGGCCATCGTGTCGGCGGACATGGCCTGGTACATCGCGAGCGCCTTCTCCCGGTCCGACACCACCACCGACTCGCCGTTGATCGTGTCGCTGCCCGAGTTCGGGCTGGTCACAAAGGTGAGGTTCTGGCCGCGCAGGTTACGGAACTGCAGCGCCATGTCTGTAACCGAGAAAGTCTGGTCGACGGTTACGGCCGCGGTCACCGATTTGAGGAAATCGTTCAGCTTCTTCGGGTTCGCCAGCGTTCCGGTGCTGGCCGCCTTGTCCATCAGGGCCCGGAGGAACTCCTGCTGGTGCCGCATCCGGGCGAAGTCACCGTCCGGGAACTGCTTGCGCTGCCGGATCCAGTCCAGGGCCTCCGCGCCGTCCATGTGGTTGGTGCCCTTGGTGAAGGTCCGGTACGGCTTGTGGATCGAGGTGATGGTGCGCTCCACCTTCAGGTCCACCCCGCCGAGAGCGTCGGTGACCTCCTTGAAGCCGCCGAAGTCGATCGCCATCACGTGGTCGATCCGAACGTCGGTGAAGCACTCCACGGTGCGTACCGCCAGCGGCAGCCCACCGAACGCGAACGCTGCGTTGATCTTCGCGCGCGAACCGGAGCCGCAGTCCGCGCCGGCGCTCTCCGGGATCGGCACGTACAGGTCCCGGGGGATGGAGACCAGGTAGGCCTCCTGGTGGTCGGCCGGAATGTGCATGACGATGATCGTGTCGGCGCGCCACTGACTCTTGCTGTCGACCGGCGCGTCCGGGTCCCGTGAGTCGCTGCCGACCAGCAGGATGTTCAGCGCGCCATCGACGGTCTTGGCGGGCCGACCACCGGTGATCTCCGCGAACGGGTCGGTGCGGGCCAGGTCACTGTTGAGGTTGCGGGCGTACAACCAGGCGCCGACGCTGCCGAGCAGCGCCAGTACCAGCACCGCGGCCCCGGCCACCAGGGCGATCCGGCCCCAGCGCGGTCGTGGGCCGCGCCGTCCCGACCCGCCGGTGCCACCCGGGCCGCCAGGCCCGGTCGGCCCCGCCGGGCCGCCGGAGCGGGGCTGTTCCTCGTCGTGTGACGGGTAGAAGCGCGCCTCGGTCGGACGGGCACGCCCGGAGGCGCCCCGATCGGGGCCGGGCACCGATGCGCGCCCGGCGCTGCGGTGCAGGTACGGATGCGGGACGCCGGCAGACGAGGTCGCGGACATGTGAATCAGGGTACGTAGCGGGAGCCACTGCCGCCTTCAGGCGACACTCAGCGGCAGGCGGTACGCGGAAATCCGGTTACCCTAGCCGCGACCGGAAGTACTCGATCGTGCGTCGCAGGCCATCTTCGGGCGCGACCGACGGCTCGTATCCAAGCAGTTCGCGAGCGAGCGTCAGATCGGGTCGGCGCATCTCCGGGTCATCCGAGCTGCGGGTGACATAGGTCACCTTCGAGGTGCTGTCGGAGAGCGACACAATCAACTCGGCGAGTTGCCGCATGGTCAGCTCGTGCTCGGTGCCGCAGTTGACCGGGCCCGTCTCGGTCGAGTCGAGCAGCAGCAGGATGCCGCGCACCAGATCCTCGACGAAGCAGATCGACCGGGTCTGGTTGCCGGTGCCGTGCACGGTGATCGGCTCGCCGCGCAGCGCCTGGGAGATGAAGGTGGGGATGGCGCGGCCGTCGTCCGGGCGCATCCGAGGGCCGTACGTGTTGAAGATCCGGACGATCGCCGCGTCGAGCCCGCGGTAGCGGTGGTACGCCATCGTCGCGGCCTCGGAGAAGCGCTTGGCCTCGTCGTAGACGCTGCGGACCCCGATCGGGTTGACGTTGCCCCAGTAGGTCTCCCGCTGCGGGTGCTCCTTCGGGTCCCCGTACGCCTCGGAGGTGGAGGCCATCAGGAACCGGGCGCCGTCGGCGACCGCGCGCTCCAGCAGGTGCAGGGTGCCGACCGAGCCGACCCGGAGGATCTCCACCGGCAGTTGGGCGAAGTCGGTGGGGCTGGCCGGAGAGGCCATGTGCAGGATCGCGTCGAACCGCTCGGCCAGCGCCGGGTGGTGGGTCGGTAGACCGTCGGAGATGTCCGCCTCGACGAGGGTGAAGGTCGGCCGGTCCAGCAGGTGGGCGACGTTCTCCTTGGAGCCGGTCACGAAGTTGTCCAGCGCCACCACCGTGCAGCCTCGGGCGATCAGGGCGTCCACCAGGTGTGACGGGACGAAGCCAGCTCCTCCGGTGACGAGGACGCGGTGATCGGAACCAAAGCGCTCAGCAACCTTCATGCGGCTCAGCCTACCGACCGCCGAATTCGCCGAAGGGGTCCCCTGTTGACGTCGCACGTCAACAGGGGACCCCTCGACAGGTGCCGCGATCAGTGGGCGCCGGAGCCGGTGAGGGCGCGCACCTCCAGCTCCGCGTACTTGTCCTCGTCGTGCTCCTTGGAGATGACAGTGCCGATCCACCCGCAGAGGAAACCGAACGGGATGGAGAGGATGCCCGGGTTGGACAGCGGGAACCACTGCCAGTCGTGGTCCGGGAACATCGAGGTCGCCGCACCGGAGACTACCGGCGAGAAGAACACCAGCAGCACGGCCGAGATCAGCCCGCCGTAGATCGCCCACACCGCGCCGGAGGTGTTGAACCGCCGCCAGAAGAGGCTGTAGAGGATCGCCGGCAGGTTGCCCGAGGCGGCGACCGCGAAGGCCAGCGCCACCAGGAACGCCACGTTGAGGTTCTGCGCGTAGATCGACAGGGCGATCGACACCGCGCCGATCCCCAGCGCGGAGATCCGGGCGACCCGAACCTCCTGCCGCTCCGAGGCCTCACCCTTCTTCAGCACGTTCGCGTAGAAGTCGTGCGCCAGGCTGGACGAGGAGGCCAGCGTCAACCCGGCGACCACCGCGAGGATGGTGGCGAAGGCGACCGCCGCGATGATCGCCAGCAGAGCCGCCCCGCCCAGTTCGCCGCCGAAGAAGTCGATGCCGAGCGCTTCGGCCAACTGCGGCGCGGCGGTGTTGCCGGCCTTGTCCTGTGCCGTGATCGCCTGGCTGCCGACCAGCGCCGCCGCACCGAAGCCGAGGGCCAGGGTGAGCAGGTAGAAGGTGCCGATGATGCCGATCGCCCAGAGCACGCTCTTACGGGCCGCCTTCGCGGTCGGCACCGTGTAGAAGCGGATCAGGATGTGCGGCAGACCGGCGGTGCCGAGCACCAGGGCGATGCCCAGGGACAGCAGGTCGACCTTGTTGTAGAACGTCTGCGTCGAGTTGCCGGCGACCTCGACGCCGTACCGGAGCCCGGGTTCGAGGAACGCGCTGCCCTTACCGGATGCGGCGGCCGCCTGGCCGAGCAGCTCCGACAGGTTGAAGTTGAACTTCGCCAGCACCAGGATGGTCATCAACAGCGCGCCGCCCATGAGCAGGAACGCCTTGACGATCTGCACGTAGGTGGTGCCCTTCATGCCACCCACGGTCACGTAGATGATCATCAGGGTGCCGACCATGATGATGGTGGCCACCTTGGCGGTGGCCGCGTCCATGCCGAGGAAGGTCGTCCCGGGCCGGATGCCGAGCAGCAGCGCGACCAGCGCGCCGGCGCCAACCATCTGAGCGAGCAGGTAGAAGATCGACACTGTGATGGTGGAGACCGCCGCCGCCGTACGCACCGGACGCTGACGCATCCGGAAGGCCAGCACGTCCGCCATCGTGTACCGGCCCGAGTTGCGCAGCAGCTCCGCGACCAGCAGCAGGGCCACCAGCCAGGCGACCAGGAAGCCGATCGAGTAGAGGAAGCCGTCGTAGCCGTACAACGCGATGATGCCGGCGATGCCGAGGAACGAAGCGGCCGACATGTAGTCGCCGCCGATCGCCATGCCGTTCTGGAAACCGGAGAAGGACCGGCCGCCCGCGTAGAAGTCGGTGGCCGTCTTGGTCTGCCGGCTGGCCCAGATGGTGATGCCCAGGGTCACCGCCACGAAGACCAGGAAGAGCGTGATGGTGAGGTTGCGGGCGGTGTGATTGCCCGCCTCAGCCGCGAGGAACGACTCAACCGCGTGAACCGTCTTCACGGGTCACCTCCCCGATCTCGGCGCGGATCCGGTCCGCGATGGGGTCGATCTTCCGGTCCGCGTACCGGGAGTAGAGCCAGGCGATCAGGAACGTGGAGACGAACTGGAGCAGGCCGAAGACCAGTGCGACGTTGATGTTGCTGCCGAACAGCTTCGTGCCCATGAAGTCCCGGGCGTACGCGGAGAGAATGACGTAGAGCGCATACCACAGGAAGAACGCGACGGTCATCGGGAAGACGAAGCCGCGCAGCGCACGCCGCAGCCCGGCGAACTCGTCCGACCGTTGTACGGCCAGGTACTTGTCCGACTGGGAAGCGGCCGGAGCGGGTGTGTCCGTGGACATCTGTGGATCACCACCTTCACAGGCGTCAGAGGAGTTTCGCGCACCGTAGAGAGCGCACTCCCCGGCAGGGAAGGCTGAGATCGACGCCGGTCGGCGAGTGCGCCGAGCGGTTGGCTGGCTGCGCCAAGTGACTCAGGTCACTGCGGTGATCGGTCGCCTCGTTGGGAGTCGTTCAGATCGGCAGCTCGTGGTAGCGACCCCGGTAGTGCAGCAGCGGGGTGGCCTCCCCGGTCAGGTCGACCGCCTCGATGGTGGCCTCGACCAGCAGGCCCCAGCCGTACTCCCGGGCGGTGTCCAGTCGGCACCCGGCCCAGCCGCCGGCGTCCGCCGGAACCGGTCCGTACGGTGTCTCGTTCCACGCGCCGGTGGCGAAGAGCCCGCCCGGGGCGGGGAAGAGACCGGCGAACCGGTCGGCGAGCTGCCGGTGTGGCGGGCCGAGCGGCGTGACAGCGAACCGACCCGACTCCTCGGCGGACGCCCAGAGGTCGGACTCCGGGTCGATCAGCCCGAGCAGCCGGTCGGGCTCCCCCTCGGCCACCAGGGTGGACGAGACGGTCAGCCCGGCCGGACCGGGCGCCGTCCAGAGGGTCACCGGTGCGGCGAGGCGACCACGCAGCCGGCGTACCGGCGACCGTTGCCCGGTCGGCACCGCGAACGGATCGGTGTGGTGGATCTCGGCACCCGGCTCATGATTCACGTGAAACATTGTGCCGCCCCGGGCCCTCGCCCAACCAAGGAAGCGCTCGTGCAGGTCGGCCGGTTGGCACGGCCAGAGCGCGCCACAGCCACGGCACCGCCAGAGCGGCCGCATCGGCAGGTGCGGCCGGCTCACCTCGGCTCTCCGGCCGTCCGGGGCGGTGGGGTCGCCCGGCCGCGGCGCGGCCCGCTCGGCGGAGGGCAAAGCCCGAACGACCGTGATGTCTGTGAGTCATATTGATGCCTCACAGACATCACTCTCGCGGTGAGACACCGGTCCCTGGTGCGGTGCGCCGTCCGGTCGCCTGCCTGGTCCGAGGCCCGATCCGGCCGCTGGGCTGCGGGGTTCACCAGCGCCCGCCGTTCGCCCGCCACGTCTGCGCCGGGGTCCGCCAACCGGCCCGGCCGGGTCGCGGCAGGGCCACCGTCGGCCCGTCAGCCCACGCGGGTCTACGCCCCGCTGGCGGACGTCGACCAGGTCCGGCGACACGGGCGGTGCCTGCGTTGAGGTCGCGGACAACCTGCCCGGTGTCGTGCTGGTCCGGGACAGCAAGGATCGCTCCGGCCTGGTCCTCACCTTCGCTCCGGCCGCCTGGCGTGGGTTTCTCGCCGACGCTGGCCAGGCGGCTGGCCGCGGCGTCGGTTAACGGCGCGGGGTGACAGTGGCCAGCAGTTCCGGCTGGCGGCGGTCCAGTACGTCGCCGGCCAGGTACGCGCCCAGCAGCGCCGCGCCCAGCCCGTACGCGCCGCCGACCGGCAGGGCCAGCCAGAGCCACGCGTCACCGAGCAGCGCGGCGGCCACCACCATCGGCACCGCGGCGACCGCCGAGGCGAGCATGCTCAGCAGGGTGAGCAGCCCTTTCGTGAGGCCCGCGCCGCTGTTCATCGCGAACGGGTTGCTGGTCTCCGGCAGTGAGTACGCCCCGAGCACCGAGACCAGGCTGTTCACCGCCAGCCCGACGCCGTAGGTGGCGACCAGGCTGCCGAAGGTGAGCCCGATCCACCCGGGTCGACTGAGCAGCACCGACAGCACCACCGACACGAACGCCAGCATCGGCAGCACGTACAGCGAGAAGGCCGTCATCCTCGCCCGCAGCTCGACCCGGCCGGGCACGCCGGCCACCACGTTCGCGGCGTACGCGCTGCCGTCGAAACCGAACTGGTTGGCCAGGGTGGCGGCGGCGAGCACACCCACGAGAACCATGGAAATGGTGACCACGACCGGTGAGCTGTCGTTGGCAGCCGCCGTCAACCCCCCGCTGTCCATGGCAGCGAAGTCGCCGCCGGTGACGTTGACGAAGACGGGTACGAAGATGCCGACCACCGCGATCGAGATCAGGTTGGCGCGGCGGCGCGCGTCCCGCCACCAGTAACGGGCCTCCCGGGCGACCAGGGCACCGAACCGGTCCCGGCGGGCCCAGCCGGCGGCCCGGGGGAACAGTTGGGCGACCGCGCCACCCGCGACCCCGCGTCGAACCGGTGCCTTACCGCCGCTCGCCGCGCCCACCATCGCCGACTCGAGCGACCGGGACCACCAGGCCAGCAGACCGCCGAGCGCCACCACAGTGATCAGCAACTTGATCGGTGCCGCCCAGACCCGCCCCTGGGCCACGTCGATGCCGAGCGTCCACGGAGCGCCCAACGGCGTCCAACCGATCACGGTCGCCACACCGCTCAACCGGCTCCAGTCCGCCTCCCGTAGCGCGGCGAGGCCGATGACCTGGAGGGGGCCGAGCAGCGCTGCCGTCACCGCCAACAGCACGGCTGCCAGGTCCCGGACCCGTCGGGACCGCAGCATGGTCGCGAAGGCGCTGGTCACCGCGCGACTCGCCGCAACACAGAGCAGCAGCCCGGCGAGCACACCCACGGCGGCGACCAACCCCGCCGACCAGCCACCCAACGACCAGGCGGTCAGCACCAGCCCGGACGTCGCGAGGAGCACCGCAAGCACCGGCACGCTGACCAGAGCCGCCGCGAACAGGCCGGTCACCAACGTCCGCCGGGGCAGTGGCAGCAGCGCGAACCGGGCCGGATCGAGTGTCTCGTCCACGCCGAAGAAGACAAGTGGCAGGAGCAGCCAACCGAGCACCAGCAGCCCGCCGCCGGCCGCCGCGACGAGCACCGCGTACCGGCCGTTGCTGGCCAGGCCCGGCGCGGCGAAGAGGAAGAACCCGCTGGCCGCGAACCAGAGCCCGAGCAACGCGCCGCCGACGAACAGGGCGATCCGCCAGCCCTGGCCCCGGAAGTTGTTGCCCATCACCCGCAGCTTGAGCCGCACGAAGTGTCGAGCGGAGACCGACCGTAGCGGCGCGGCGGGGGTGGCGTCCGCGCTCACTGGGAGAGCCACGACAGCTCCTCGCCGGTCGCGGTGCGCCCGCCGACCACCTCGACGAAGATCTGCTCCAACGAGCGACCGCCGCGGACCTCGTCGATGGTCCCGACCCGTTTGATGACGCCCTGGGCGAGGATCGCCACGTGCGAGCACAACCGCTCGACGACCTCCATGACGTGACTGGAGAACACCACGGTGCCGCCACCGGCCGCGTACCGGGTGAGGATGTCCCGGATCAGCGCCGCGGACACCGGGTCGACAGCCTCGAACGGCTCGTCCAACACCAGCACCCGAGGACCGTGCAGCAGTGCGCAGGCCAGCCCGATCTTCTTCTTCATGCCCGCCGAGTAGTCCACCACCAGTGTGCGACCGGCGTCGCCGAGCGCCAGCACGTCCAGCAGCTCGGCGGCCCGCTGGTCGACCACCGCCGGGTCCATCCCCCGCAACAACCCGTTGTACGCCAGCAGCTCCGCCCCGGTCAGCCGGTCGAACAACCGGACCCCGTCGGGCATCACGCCGAGCAGCCGCTTGGCGGTGACCGGGTCCTGCCAGACGTCGTGCCCGAGCACCCAGGCCGAGCCGGCGTCCGGTCGCAACAGCCCGACAGCCATCGACAGCGTGGTCGTCTTGCCGGCGCCGTTCGGGCCGAGCAGGCCGTAGAAGGAGCCGGCGGGGACGTCCAGGTCGACGCCGGCCACCGCGATCGTGCCGTCGAACCGCTTGGCCAGGCCACGCAGTGCGAGCGCGGGGTGCTCAACAGTCATGGAGCAGACGCTATCCGCCGCCCGCCAGCTCCGCCGTCCAGCGACAGGCGGACCCGCGATCATCCCCGAGGCGGACCGCGACGCGATCTTGCACTTTCTGCACCGCCACAAGGTGCATAAACACTCGTATCCACCACCGAAACTGCAAGATCGGCGCCGGCTTTGGCGCAAGACCGAGGCCGAGCTCGCGCCTACAGGCGGAGGGCTTCCGGGGTGTGTAGGCGGAGCATGGTGGCGGCTACGTCGGCCGGTGCCCGGCGGCGGGTCGCCATCGACACGGCGACCATCACGGTGAAGGCCAGTGGCACCGTCCAGGCGGCCGGTTGTGCGATGAGCGTGGCCGGCCAGCCGGACAGCGGTGGGCCGAGCACGGTGACCAGCACCGCGCCGATCGCCGCGCCGCCGCCGGCCACCACGCCGGAGGTGGCACCCACGTCGGTCAGCCCGCGCCACCAGATGCCGAGCACCAGCAGCGGGCAGAAACTCGACGCGGCGACCGCGAAGGCCAGCCCGACGACCTGCGAGACGTCCAGCCCGGAAACGTGCAGCGACAGCACCGTTGGCACACCACCGGCGATGACGGTGGCCAGCCGGAACCCGCGTACCGATCCCCGACCGAGCACGTCGGTCGAGATCACCCCGGCGACGCTGGTCAGCAGACCGGACGAGGTGGAGAGGAACGCCGCGAACGCGCCTGCGGCGACCAGCGCGGCGAGCAGCCGCCCGGCCAGGCCGTCACCCAGGGCGGCTTCGGGTAGCAGCACCACCACCGCGTCGGTCTGGCCGCTGAGCAGCAACTGTGGGGTGTAGATCCGGCCGAGGACCCCGTAGAGAGTGGGCAGCAGGTAGAACGCGCCGACCAACGCCAGCACGACCAGGGTGGTCCGACGGGCCGCCGCGCCGTCCGGATTGGTGTAGAAGCGCACCAGCACGTGCGGCAGGCCCATGGTGCCCAGGAAGGTGGCCAGGATGAGCGAGTACGTGGCGAACAGGCCCCGGTCGTCGTCACCGGCGGCGCTGGGCAGCAGCCAGTCGTTGGCATCGGTGGCCACCCCGGAGACGTTCGGCACCGGATCACCGGCGGCGAAGGTCAACTCGTCGCCGGGGCGTACCTCCCGGATGTCACCGTTGGGCAGGGTGAGGGCCGCGCGGTGCTCGACCACGACGGTGGTCGCGGCCCGGAACGTCGGCCCGTCGGGCGGGGTCACCGCCGGGCGGCCGTCGGCCTGCCACTGCAGAGCCAGAAAGATCACCGGTACGGCGAGAGCGGTCAGCTTGAGCCAGTACTGGAACGCCTGCACGAAGGTGATCGCGCGCATGCCGCCCAGCGCCACGTTCGCGGTGACCACGGCCGCCACCAGCAGGGCTCCGAGAGGGTACGGGGAGCCGGCCACCGTGGCCAGGGTCAGCCCGGCGCCCTGGAGCTGCGGCACCAGGTACAGCCAACCGATGAAGATCACGAAGGCGGTGGCCAGGATGCGGAGTCGACGCGAGCCCAGCCGCAGCTCGCAGAAGTCGGGCAGGGTGAACGCCCCGGAGCGGCGCAACGGCGCGGCCACGAAGAGCAGCAGGGCCAGGTACCCGGCGGCGAACCCGACCGGGTACCAGAGCACGTCCACGCCGTACTTGAGGACCAGCCCCGCGATGCCGAGGAAGCTGGCCGCCGACAGGTACTCCCCACCGATGGCGGCGGCGTTCCAGGTCGGACTGATCGCCCTGGACGCCACCAGGAAGTCGGACGTGGTCCGGGCCAACCGCAGCCCGTAGAAGCCGATCCCGACGGTGACCAGGGTGACCGCGACGATGGCCGGGACCACGAAGTCGTTGCCCACTCAGCGCTCCGGCCGTTGCACCAGGTCGGTGAAGTCCTGCTCGTTGCGCTCGGCCAGCCGCACGTACGCCCAGCCCACGGCGATCAGGAACGGAAAGGAGGCCACCCCGAGCAGCAGCCACGGCAGGTTGACGCCGGCGACAGTGGTCCGGCCGAGCGAGGGCGCGATCGCGAACAGCCAGGGCAGCCCGCCCAACCCGATGGCCACCACCAGGGACAGCCGCAGCGCCAGCGCGAGTTGGGCCCGGACCAGGCCGCGGACCAGCGCCTCGCCGACCTGGGTCTGCTGGGCCAGCTCGGCGCGGGTCCGCTCGGCGCGGGTGTCCTGCCTGGTGATCTCGGCCAGCACGATCCGGGACCGCCGGGGTGGCGGCACCGCACCGCTCGACCCCACGTCGGGGAGTTGCTTGGCCACCCCGGCAGTCTCACCCGCCGTACGCGATTGTCAAGCGTTCGTGCTCACCAGCGTTGCAACCCGAGGCAGTCGGTCACGCTGGCGCTCACCGGCTTCGTGTCGAGAACCCGCCGGGCGCGTTCCCTGCCGAGGTTCGTCGCCCAGAAGCCGTCCCGGGGCAGCTCGACGGCGATCTGCCCCAGCGCGCAGGACCGCATCGGCTCGGGCAGCCGGTCCAGGGCCGGTACGGCGTCCGCCGACAGCCCGGACAGGTAGCTGACGTCCAACCGGCCGGTCTCCAGGTACCGGTCGACGTTCCGCTCGGCGATCAGGCGATCCGGGTTGAGCAGGGCCAACCCGAGCAGCGTCAGCACGGCGGTGCCGACCACCAGCCGGGGGAGCCATTCGGCCCGCAACCGCGCCACGGCAACCCCGACCAGGACGAAGAGCAGCCCGAGCCAGATTTCGACTGTCGACACGACGAGCCGCAGCCGGGTGGCACCGTACGCGTCGGCGTAGACCTGCATCCGGTAGAGCGCCGAGGCGACGATCACCAGGCTGAGCGCGGTGAGCGTGCCGAGCAGTACGCGGACCAGCAGCCGGTCCCCCCGGGTGGCCTTCGGCGCTCGGCGGGCGGCGATAGCGATCACCAGCAGGGTGAGTGCGGTGACGGCGAGCAGTTGCCAGAACCCACCGCGGGCGTACTCGGCGTAGGTGAGCCCGGCCGTCCGCAGCACGTGTCCCGCCCCGCCGAACAACACCGTCAGCTGGACCAGCACGAACGCGGCGAAGAGTGCGTCGAGCAACACCAGCGGGAGGGTCCACTCCAGCCGGTGGGCCGGCCGTGACGACACCGGTCGCAGACCCTCCAGGTCGGGTGGGCGGGTGACCAGGTACGCCCCGCCGAGCAGACCACCGCCGATCAGGATCAGCCGTAGCAACCAGCCGATCACACCGGCCGGCGCGATGTCCGGCAGCAGACCGCCGACCAGGTTGGCGAAGACCGCGTCGGCGGAGGAGAAGAGCAACCCGAACAGCGTCAGCAGGACGGCGGACACCGCCAGGCTGGTCACGATGCGTCCGAACCCGATCCCCGGAACCGCCGAGGGGTTGGCGCGCACTCCGCGTACCGCCCAGGGGAGCGCCCGTACCGTCGCAGCGGGTGGCAGGGTCGCGGCGACCAGCATTCCCAGTGGGCTTCGGCCGCCGGTCACCGCCAGCGTCCCGGTCCCCACCGCTGCGATCAGGCAGAGCGCGAAGAGCCAACCGGCGGCCCGGAACGTGCCGACGGCGATCACCGCGACCGTCGCGGCAGCCCAGGCGGCCTGTGCCACCCGCCCCGGTGCCCCCGTGGCACCGGGACGGGCGGGTTCGGTGCCGGCTGCGGTGCCTGGCTCGGTTGGCTCGGTGGGGGTTGCGACCGGGGAGGACGTCCCGGACCTGACGACGGCGGCGGTGCCGAGGGCGGCCGTGCCGGCCAACGCGGCGACCAGCCAGCCGAGGCCCGGACGAACCATCGTGAGTACCGAGGCCCCGACGACCGCCGCCGCCGCCGACGCCACCAGCACCATCGGACCCGCGTCGCCTGATGGTCCCGGCCAGCGCCGCGCGATCGCCGATGGTGGCCGGGGCGGGAACGGCGTGGCCGGAGCTGCCTGGGGGCGACCGTGCATCGGCGGTGCGGCCGGACCGGGCCTGACGGTCGGGGCGACCTGCGCCGGCCCGGTCGGCCCGGTGGCCTGGAGAGGGGTGCTGCCGGGGCTGGTCATGCTGCCTCTTCTCGGTATGGCCCGTCACACGGGATGGTGACCTGGATGCGGCAGCCGGGCCGGCCGCCCCGGTCCGGTCCGGCGGGATCGAGGACACCGATCCGACCGCCGTGCAGTTCGACGACCCAGCGGGCGATGGCCAGGCCGAGCCCGGTCCCGCCGCCGGCCGACCGGTCGCCGCGGGTGAACCGCTCGAACACCCGGGAACGCTCCGCCGGTGGAATGCCCTGGCCCTCGTCGCTCACCTCGAAGCGGAGCTGGTCGCCGTGTTCCTCGGCGCACACCCGTACCGTGCCGCCGGGTGGGCTGTGTCGGGCCGCGTTGTCGAGGAGGTTCGCGAAGACCTGGTGCAGCCGCCACGGGTCCGCGTGGACCGTCAGCGGTGTCGGCAGGTCCCGGAGCTCGAAGCGCACGTCCAGACCGGCACCGGAGGCGCTGGCGGTGGCATGATCCACCGCCTCGTCGAGGAAGTCCCACACGTCGATGCGTACTCGCCGCAGCGGCACCACCCCGGCGTCGAGTCGGGACAGGTCGAGCAGGTCCGCGACGAGGTGCCCGAGCCGTTCGGTCTGGGCCAACGCCGAACGCAGCGCGGCCGGTTCGGGGTCGGCGACCCCGTCCACCATGTTCTCCAGCACGCCCTGCAACGCGGTGATCGGCGTACGCAGCTCGTGCGAGACGTTCGCGATCAGCTCGCGTCGTCGCTGGTCGGAGGCGTGCAGGTCCTCGGCCATCTTGTTGAACGCCTGGGCCAGCTCCCCGACCTCGTCGCGGGAGGTGGCGCGCACCCGACGCGTGTAGTCGCCGCGGGCCATCGCCCCGGCGGCCGCCGTCATCTCGCGCAGCGGCGACGTCATCCCGTGGGCGAGCACCTGCGAGGTCACCAGCGCGATGCAGATGCTGGTGACCGCCGTGCCGGGCGGGAGCCAACCGATGCCGTACCAGAAGTAACCGATGGCGACAGCCCAGGACGCGACCAGCAGGACGCCGAGCTTCATCTTGATCGAACGGACGGGATCCAGTGGACGCGGTAGCACCCGTTCCAGCCAGTTGAACGCGCGGCCGATCACGCGGGCATCTCCAGGGCGTACCCGACGCCGTGGACGGTCCGGATCAGGTCGGCGCCGAGCTTGCGGCGCAGAGCCTTGATGTGGCTGTCCACGGTGCGGGTGCCGCTCCCGTCGACCCATCCCCAGACGTCGGCGAGCAGCCGTTCCCGGGGGAGCACCGTGCGGGGTCGTCCCGCGAGGTGGACCAGCAGGTCGAATTCGGTAGGGGTGAGGTGCACGTCCGCCCCGGCCCGGCGGACCCGTCGTTCGGCCTGGTTGATCTCGATGTCGCCGAGGCGGATGGCCGGCGGCGCGGGAGTGGCGGCGGCCCGCTCCATCCGACGCAGCAGGACATGCACCCGGGCGGTGAGTTCCCGCATGGAGAACGGCTTGGTGAGGTAGTCGTCCGCGCCGACCGCCAGCCCCACGAGCAGGTCAGTCTCGTCGTCCCGGGCGGTGAGCATCAGCACCGGCACCGGCCGGTCGGCCTGGATCCGGCGGCACACTTCCAGTCCGTCGAAGCCCGGCAGCATCACGTCGAGGACGACGAGATCCGGCTGTCCGGCGTGGAACTGCGCGACCGCGCTGGGCCCGTCCGCCGCGATCTCCACCGTGAATCCCTCGGCCCTCAGTCGGGCGGCGATGGACTCGGCGATGGTCCGTTCGTCCTCGACCACCAGTACCCGGCGTTCGTTCATGGGTCCTGACTGTAGGGAGCGGCCGTGGAGATCAGTGGGTTGCGTTGTGAACAACCTGTGGAGAACGGCTCACGCCTGTGGATAACTCGGGAGGCCATGCCGGTTGGCGTGCGGTGATCCCGCAGGCTCGGTGTGGACGACCTCCACCCGGAACCCTTTCTCCCGCCCAGGAGTGGGATAGATGAGAGAGGGGGTGACGGTGTCCGACAGTGATGTGATCTCCGAGCTGTACGGCAGTTGTTTTCGGCGCCTGGTGGTCCAGCTCTATGCGATGACCGGAGACCTGAACGCGGCCCAGGAGGCGGTTCAGGAGGCGTACCTGTTGATCGCGCCGCCACCACCGCCCGGTGCCGGGCCGATGGAGGTCGAGGGCACGTCGCAGTTGCTACGTACCACGGACGGTGGCCGAACCTGGGCGGACAAGGGCACCGACCTGCCCAACTCGTTGGAGACCCGGTTCCTCGTCGTCGGTTCGGACGGGACCCTGCTGCTCGTCGAGGCGGGGAACATGGAGCCCTCCGGCAACAGGTCCACAGCCATGATCGGCCTGGATGGCGGGCGACACTTCAAGAAGATCCGTGAGTACGACCGACGCGACGGGGGCGTCGGTGCCGCGCCCGGGTACGCCTGGCTCTACGGCCGGGACGACATGACGACTGGCGGTGCGGACCACGCGCAGTTGACCGCCGACGGCACGTCCTGGACGCGCCTACCGCTCACGGTGGTCAGTCCAGGCCGACGCGCTCCGGTCGCGCCGAGGCGGAGCCGAGCCAGGTGTGCGGGTTGCCGTACCAGCACCAGCCGAGCTTGGGTGCGCCCTGGCTGATCCACAGCGCCGGCACCCGCTTGTCGCCGCAGCGGGAGCCGACCAGCGAGAAGCACCGGTTGCTCGCCAACGAGGCCGGGTGCAGTGTGATGAAGGCGAGCCCCTCGTCGATGCTCAGCGGCAACCGGCCCTGAGCGGTGATCCCCTCCATGGCCGTGGCCGGGGCCAGATTGCGGAACTCCTCGCCCCGGTCGACGTCGAAGAGCAGGTACGCCGGACCGGCCGGCACCTCCAACTCCTTGATCGGGTCGAAGCGGGACAGGTCGTCCTCGGCGTAGTTCCGGTCGATGACGCCGGGCTTGCGCTTGCCGGCCACTGTGGTGAGCCCCACCCGTTCCGGCACACCGATCAGGTCCCGGGTGATGACCAGCAGGAACGGCACCCGGGCGTCGGTAGGGGCGGGCAGCGCGGCGGCCCTCTCGACCGCAGTGGCCCGCAGTGGCGCGACCAGGTCGCGGAAGGCGCTCTCGGTCAGCCCGGCGAGGGCGGGGTAACCGAGCTGCACCAGTCGGTCGAGTTGGCTGTCGAACTCGGATGCGGCGTCGAACGGGGTCTCGGTCACGGCAGGCCTCCCGGAAGTCGTACGGACTAGCGTACAACGTACGGTAGGGCTCCTGTCATTCCCGGCTCAGCGACTCCAATCCTGCTTCGCGGCCCTGACCAGCTTGTCCTTCAGCTCCCGGGTGTGCCGCCGGCTCACCGGCAGCTCGGTCGAGTCGATCACCACCACGTAGCCGGAGTTGACCAACCGCAACTCCGCGATCAACTTCAACTGCACCAGGTACGACCGGTGCACCCGCACGAAGCCGGCATCGGCCCAGCGTTCCGCGAGCGTGGCCAGCGACACCCGCACCAGGTGCGACCCCTCAGCGGTGTGCAACCGGGCGTAGTCACCCTGCGCCTCCACCCAGCGCACCGCCGAGCGGGGCAGCATCCGGGTGGTGCCGGCCAGCTCGATGGGGATGGTCGGGTCCTCCTCCGCGCGGGCCAGCGCCGCCGGGTGCGACGGCACCACCCGTGAGCCGATCACCCGGCGCAGTGACTCGGCCAGCCGATCGGCGCGTACCGGTTTCCGCACGTAGTCGGTGGCGCCCAGATCGAAGGCGTCCACCGCGCCGTCGTCGTACGCAGTGACGAACACGATCGCCGGTGGCCGGGCGAACCGGCGCAGCACCCGCGCCAGCTCCATCCCGTCCAGGCCCGGCATCCGGATGTCCAGGAAGACCACGTCCACGTCACCGTCACGCAGCAACCGCAGCGCCTCGGTGGCATCCCCGGCCGTGTGCAGGCGGGCCACCCGGGGGTCGGCCCGCAGGTGGTACGCCAGCTCGTCGAGCGCGGGCGGCTCGTCGTCCACGGCGAGGACGCGCAGGAAACCGGTCGCGTTAACCGCCCCCGTCCCGGTCCGCTCGCTCACGACCCTGCCCGTACGCCCGGGTGGAACTTCGGCACCCGCATGCTCACCTTCGTACCCGAGCCCAACCCGGTCTCCACGACCAGGCCGAACCGGTCCCCGAAGACCGAGCGCAACCGCTCGTCAACGTTGGAGAGGCCGACGTGCTGGCCCGTGTCCTCACCGGGGTCGCCGGTGCCGTGGGCCAGCTCGGCGATGCCGGCGGTCAGCGTGGTCGGATCCATTCCCACTCCGTCGTCCTCCACCGTGATGTGGCATTCGGCTCCCGCGTCCCGGGCCTCGATGCTCACCATGCCCGTGCCCGGCTTGCGGGACAACCCGTGGCGAACCGCGTTCTCCACCAGCGGCTGGAGGCAGAGGAACGGCAACGTCACCGGCAGCACCTCCGGGGCGATCTGCAACCGCACCTGCAACCGGTCGCCGAACCGGGCCCGCTCGATGGTCAGGTAGCGGTCGATCGACCGCAGCTCCTCGGCCAGCGTGGTGAACTCCCCGTGCGCCCGGAACGAGTACCTGGTGAACTCCGCGAACTCCAGGATCAGCTCCCGGGCCCGCTCCGGGTCGGTGCGGACGAACGAGCCGATGGCGGTCAGCGCGTTGTAGATGAAGTGCGGGCTGATCTGCGCCCGCAACGCACGGATCTCGGCGCGGGCCAGCCGCTCCCGCGACGAGTCCAGCTCGGCCAGGGCGAGTTGGTTGCCGGCCCAGTGCGCCGTCTCCAGGGTGGCCTGCACCAACCCCGGAGGTGGCGGGCTGTCCGCGACCGCCACCAGCGCGCCCACCACCCGGCCGTCGGCTCCCAGCAACGGTGCGACCACCGCCCCGCGGACCGGGCAGTCGACCCGGTCGCAGTGCAGTTCCTGCTCACCCAGCACCGTCGAGCGCCCGCTGCCCACAGTCCGCTGGGCCGCCGCGAGCAGTTGCTCCCCGTGGTGCGTGCCGCGCCCGTCGAGGGCGAGCAGCCGGTCGGCGTCGGCGAGCGCCAGCCCGACCGCGCCCACCAACGCCCGCAGATGCCGTACGGCCTTCGCCGCGTCCGCCTCGCTCAACCCCGCCCGCAGCGGCTCGGCGGCCAGGCCGGCGGTGTGCAGCACCTCGTAGGTGGCCCGCTGGGTGGCGGTGGCGATGCCACGGCGGGCTCGCAGCCGCAGCACCGCCAGCAGGGCCGCGGTCAGCGCGGTGACGAGTGAGACGACGCCGACCACGGCGGAGAGGTTGGCAGCCACGCAGCGATCCTCGCCCCTGCGAGCCTGCGCGCCAACCCTCTAGTACGCGCCCTTGCGGGCGAGCACCACCCCGACGGTGCGCCACAGGATGCTCAGGTCGTACGCGAGCGACCAGTTGTCGACGTAGTAGAGGTCCAGTCGGACCGACTCGTCCCAGGACAGGTCGGAGCGGCCGGAGACCTGCCACAGCCCGGTCATGCCGGGGCGGACCAGCAGTCGGCGCCGCACGTCACCCAGGAAGTCACCGTCGTCGGCCGGTAGCGGGCGGGGCCCGACCAGCGACATCTCGCCCCACAGCACGTTGATCAGCTGCGGCAGCTCGTCCAGCGACGTGGCCCGCAGGAAGCGGCCGACCGGGAAGACCCGAGGGTCCTCCTTCATCTTGAACAGCATGCCGTCGGTCTCGTTCCGATCGACCAGGCTCGCCAGCCGGTCCTCGGCGTTGACGTACATGGTCCGGAACTTCCACACCCGGAACGTGCGCCCCTCGTGCCCCACCCGGGGCTGGCGGAAGAAGACCGGCCCGGGGTCGGAGATCCGGATCGCCACGGCGATGGCCAGGAAGAGCGGGATCAGCAGCAGCAGGCCGAGGCCGGCGGCGACCCGGTCCATCAGGTTCTTGGCCAGCAGCGCCGGCCCGGAGAGGGTCGGCTCCTCGACGTGCAGCAGCGGCAGACCCTCGATCGGCCGGATGTGCACCCGGGGGCCGGCGATGTCGGTGAGCTGCGGGGCGACCACCAGGTCGACACCGGAGCCCTCCAACTGCCAGGCCAGCCGGCGCAACTCGCCCGGCTCGGCGCTGGCCGACCCGCAGACGGCGATGGTGTCCCCACCGACCTCACGGACCAGGGCCAGGACGTCGCGTCCGGCGTACACCGGAACCGGGGTCGGCATGCCTCTGGCCGCCGCGTACCCGTCGGTGATGTGGATGGCGACGGGCATCAGCCCGGCGGCCGGGCTGCGGGTGACCGCCGCGTAGACCTCCAGGCACTCGGGCAGGGTGCCGACCAGCACCATCCGGTGGGCGGCCTGGCCGGCCCGCCGCCGGATGTAGTGCAGCGCCCACCGGGCGACGAAACGGCCCCACAGGATCAGCAGCGTCGCGCCGACCAGCGCCGTGCCCACGGTGAACCGGGAGAGCTGGGTGACCGTGGAGAAGGCGAGGAAGGAGACGCTCGCGGCCACCGTCACCGATGCCCGGATCACCCGTTTGAACTCGTCCGGGCCGAGCCCCAGATAGCGCCGGTCGTAGGCCCGGTTGCTCCAGAGGATGACCACCCAGCCGAGTGGGAGCAGCAGGTAGGAGACGGTGTGGAACCACGTCGGGTCCTGCTGGGTCCCGGAGAACCCGGAGGCGGCCTGGTCGAAGAGCTGGATCGCGATCCAGCTGGCGAACGCCGCCGCGCCGAAGTCGAGCAGCAGCAGGATCGCGATGTAGGGGCGGTGCCAGCGGGAGACACGGCGTCGCGCCCTCGTCCACGCCGACCGAGGGACGCCGTTGTGGGACGGCGGCGTCGGCGGCTGGATCTCGAAGCTGTCGACGTGCCGCACGAGTCTGCTCCGGCCTTCGTTGGTTACCGGGCGCTGGAGGCTTGCCGTCACCTCACCCATGTCCTCCCGCATGACACGGGCCGCTCACTCGGCGTGAGGGCCCGGGTCGCCCACCGTCCCAGTCTCCCACGCGGGCTCCGACCGGTCGTCGCCCCGAAGGAGATTGGCGACCGCCGGTGCTGGCGGGATCTGGCCGGCTCCGCACCATTTCAGAAGCCGGGGACCGGGCCACTATACCGATGGATGCGCGTGTGGCGAGAAGGGCGGACCGGAGCTTCCGCTCAACGAGGAAGATTCCACTCCGTAGGCCTGAAGTGCAATTACTCACCGTACGAGACGAGACAACCGACGGTCAGCCAGCGGCTTGCCGCCGGTCTGGCAGGTCGGGCAGTACTGGAGGCTGGAGTCGGCGAACGACACCTCGCGCACGGTGTCCCCGCAGACCGGGCAGGGCAGACCGGTGCGGGCGTGCACCTTCAGCCCGGAGCGCTTCTCGCCCTTCAGCTCCGCGGCCCGCTGACCGAGGGACCGCTCGACAGCGTCGCCGAGAACCTGTCGGGTGGCGGCGTGCAGGGTGGCGAGTTGGGCGTCGGTGAGCCGATCGGTGATCGCGAACGGGGACAGCTTCGCGGCGTGCAAAATCTCGTCGGAGTACGCGTTACCCACCCCGGACAGCACCGACTGGTCGGTCAGCACCCCCTTGACCTGCCCCCGCCTGCTCCGCAGCCGCTCGGCGAAGAGGGGCAGATCCGCGGCGAGCGCGTCCGGGCCCAGCTTGGCCACCCCGGGGACCGTCGCGAGGTCGGTGACCAGATACGCGGCCAGCTTCTTCTGGGTGCCGGCCTCGGTGAGGTCGAAGCCGGAACCGTCGTCCAGGCGTACCCGCACCGCGATCGGGCCTTTGCCCGGACGGAGCGGCGTGGTGGCGGGGAACGCCTCCCGGTAGTGCAGCCAGCCCGCTCGCGCCAAATGCACCACCAGGTGCAGGCCGCCCTCGAACAGGACATCGAGGAACTTTCCGTGCCGACTGGCGTCGACCACCGCCCGGCCGGCGACCTCGGTGGGTGCCGGCTCGTACGTCTTCAGGGCGCTGATCGCGGCGATCTCCAACCGATCGACGCGCCGCCCCACCGCGCGCTGACGCAGGTAACCCGCGAGCGCCTCAACCTCCGGTAGTTCGGGCACGACACAACGGTAGCCTTCTTTCCCGTGAGCGTGAGGAATGAGCTTGCGAGTCCCGCAATCGCGAACGAGAGGCAAGCTCCGTGAGAATCGTGGTGGCACACAACCGGTACCGGGAAGCCCAGCCCTCCGGTGAGAACACGATCGTCGACTCGGAGATCGCCCAGCTCACCGCCGCTGGCGTCGAGGTGCTGCCCTTCATCCGCAGTTCGGACGAGATCCCGTCGATGTCGAAGTCGGCGAAGGCCCTGCTGCCGATCTCGCCGATCTGGGCGCCCCGCGCCCAGCACGACCTGAGCCGCCTGCTCACCGAGCACCGACCGGACGTTCTGCACCTGCACAACCCGTACCCCCTGATCTCGCCCTGGGTGGTGCGGACCGCGCACCGGCACGGCGTGCCGGTGGTGCAGACGGTGCACAACTACCGGCAGGTCTGCTCGTCGGGGATCTACTTCCGCGACGGCGTGATCTGCCAGGACTGCAAGGGTCGGGCGTTGGGCGTGCCCGCGATCAAGCACCGCTGCTACCGCGACTCGGCGGTGCAGAGCGCGCTGATGGCGACCACCCTGGCCGTGCACCGGGGCACCTGGCGCTCGGTGGACCGGTACATCGCGCTCACCTCGGCCATCGCCGATCACCTCCGCGACTACGGCATTCCGGACGAACGCATCGTGGTGAAGCCGAACTCCGTCCCCGACCCGGGTCGGCCGGCGCCGCTGGGCGACGGGTTCCTCTACATGGCCCGACTCTCTCCGGAGAAGGGCGTCGACCTGCTGCTGGACGCCTGGCGCCGGCACCCGGTGGGTTCGCTGGGCACGCTGCGGGTGGCCGGCGACGGCGAGCTGCGCCCGCTCGTGGAGGCAGCCGCCGCCGAGCGACCCGACGTGGTCTACCTCGGTCAGCTCGACCGGGCCGGCGTGCAGGCGGCGGTAGAGGCGAGCGCTGTGGTGATCGCCGCCGCGATGTGGCACGACGTGCTGCCCACCGTGATCATCGAGGCGTTGGCGAGCGGCCGACCCGTGCTCGGGACGGCGTTGGGCGGCATTCCGTACCTCGTCGGTGCCGACGCCCCGCACGAGCCCGCCGGCACCGGGCCCGCCGAGATCGCCTCCGCCGTCGCCGGCCATTCCCCGCCGCCGGCAGGTCCGCCTGCGGTGCCGGCTGGCCTGGTCACCGGCAGTGCCGGCTGGGTGGTCCCACCGGAAGCGGCCGCGTTGGCCGCCGCGCTCCCGGTCGCTCGGGCCGGTGCCGCCGCGCTCTCCGCACCGGCCCGGCTGCGGTACGAGCAGACCTTCCACCCCGACGTGGTCATCAAGCGACACCTGGACATCTACGCGAGCCTGACCCGCCCTCATTGACCCCTGGTCGGGTCAACCAGGGAGCGTTGTTGGCGGAGTTGTTCGAGGAGAGCGGTGTCGGCTTCGAGGTCGGGGTGGTCGACCTGCCGGTCGAGTTCGACGACGTGTTCGAGTTCCCGGATCGCCTGGTCCAGCTCGCCATCCGCCTCGTGGACCATCGCGATGTTGAACCGGGTGACGGCCTCGCCGGCCCGGTCACCGACCTCCCGCCGGATGGGCAGGGCCTGGTGGAAGTGGTCCAGGGCCTGCTGCCGATCACCCAACCCGTGGTACACGCTGCCGATGTTGTTGAGGGTGGTGGCTTCGCCGGCCCGGTCACCGACCTCCCTCCGGATGGGCAGGGCCTGGTGGTAGTGGTCAAGTGCCCGCTGCAGGTCCCCCAATCTGTCGTACACGTGGCCGATGTTGTTGAGGGTGGCGGCTTCGCCGGCCCGGTCACCGACCTCCCGCCGGATGGGCAGGGCCTGGTGGTGGTGGTCGAGGGCCTGCTGCCGATCCCCCAACCCGTTGTATGCGCTGCCGATGTTGGTGAGGGTGGTGGCTTCGCCGGCCCGGTCACCGATTTCCCGCTGGATGGGCAGGGCCTGGTGGAAGTGGTCCAGGGCCTGCTGCCGATCCCCCAACCCGTTGTACACGCTGCCGATGTTGTTGAGGGTGGCGGCTTCGTTGCCCCGGTCGCCGGCCTGTCGGTACATGGTCAGGGCCTGCTGATAGTCCTCCAGCGCCGGCCGGGGCCGGCCGGTCGCCGACCGCGCCCAGCCACGTTGGTAGAGGGCGCGGGCATCCGGGCCGAGGGTCAGGGTCGCGGTGGCCATGGCCTCGACCGCCGCGAACCGCGAGGTACGCAGCCACACCCGACACACCCGGGCACCGACATCCCTGGCGATTATCAGGTGCTGACCGGCGACGGAAAGCCGATGCACCTCGACCCATCGGGAGAGGTCCCTCGGGTCAGTGGCCATCGGAACCGGCGGGGTCGAGGACCCAGAGTTGGTAGAGGGACTGGGCGGCGGCGGCACATGCCTCGATGTACTCGTCGTCGGTGATCAGAGGGCGGACAAGGGGGTGCAGGACGTTGGAGACGTAGTAGCGGGGCTGGCGGGTCTCGGGGTTGATGCCCTCTTCGAGCAGGCCGAGTTGGACGGCCCGCTGGATGTGCCGATCGGCATCGGCGTGTTGGTGCATTGCGTGGACGGTGGCGGCGGGTACGGGTAGTTCGACGACGTTGATCCTGGCGAGCATGCGGCGGAGTTCGAGCGGCTGGGAGTCGAGCAGGTTGTCGGCCAGTACCGTCTCGCGGCGGAACCTGTCGGTCTCGTTCTCGATGGCGGTGAGCAGGCCATCGATGTCGAGGGCGGGATCGTTGACGATCCGGTTGAGCCAGTCGAGCAGGCGGGGATTGCCCGCCGCGGCCTCGATCGCCCGGTTTCGGATGCCCGGGTCGATGGTGGATTCGGGGCGCAGGTTGACCAGATTGGCGATCTTCTTGGTCTGCTCGACGGGGCTGAGGGTCTCCAGAGCCTCGACGGCGACGGTGGTGCCGGCCGGGGTGGGGAAGCGGTAGCGGCTGGTGATGATGACGCGGCTCGGGCTGCCGGTGTCGCGGATCGCACCGAGTAGGGCGGGCAGGATCTCGGCCATCGCCGGGGCGAGCACGTGGCTGCCGTCGTCGCGGATGTCGAGGTTGCCGGTTTCGAAGTCGTCGAACACGAAGAGGCAGGGTGTCCCACCAAGGAGCCCGTCGGCGTCGAGCAGGTGCCGCAGCCGGGTCGGGAGCGAAATCTGCTCGTTGTCCAGAAGCCTGCCGGCCTCCTCGGACTGCTCACCGCTGTCGAAGCGGATCTTGGTGGCCAGCTCACGGAACTTGATGGCGTCGACCTGGCCGTACCAGACGACATGCTGGTGGGTGGGCATGCGTTCCAGGAGCCGGGAGGCGAGGCTGCTCTTGCCGAGCCCACCCATGCCGGCCAGCAGCAGGCCCTGTGCCGCGCCGGGGGTGTCGGCGGGTTGCCGGAGGGCGCGCAGACAGCGCTGGATGATCCGCCGTCGGCCGACGAACTCGGCGCGGGACGCGACCCGGGACAGTTGGGTCTGCGGGTCCAGGAACTGCCGGTCGGCGGCGCGCACCTGCGACTGTCTGCGGCCCCTGGTGTGCAGCGGCGTGACCAGGGGCGTCAGCGGGGATCGGTCGGCGTAGACCCGGAGCAGATGCCAGTAGTTGCTCTTCTTGTCGTGGAACAGGTGACGGCGAGCCTCGATGACGGCCTGGTCCAACGACCCGCCGTCAGCCAGTGCCCGGTAGAGAGCTGCGGCGAAATCGGTGGCGGAGACGTCTCCCACCGGTAGCGCCCAGCCCAGCACCGCGGGGGCGCCGGCGTCGACCAGGCTCTCGCTCATCGACGGGAAAACCCCACCCTCGGGGGCGTCAGCGGTCAGGCAGCCGGAAACGAACACCAGTCTCGGCCAGTGTCCCTGCATCGCCTGGGCGATCTGGTCGGCCGTCGCCTTGGCGCGCCCGCCGAACTCGTCCTCCACCACGAAGACCGGCTCCCCGCCGTCGGTGGTGGCGTGCCCGCTCAGATGCAGCACATCGAAATGGTCGGGCCCGTAGGCGCGGCTCAGGAACCGGAGCCCTTCCAGGGTGCCGCTCTCCTCGACCACCAGGTCGGTGCCGGTCCGTCGGGTCGCGGCCAGGATCGCCGCCTCCTCGGCCTCGAAGTTGAGCACCGGCTCGACGCCTTCGGGCGAGGCTGCCATGAACAACACCCGCAACGGCCGGTTGTTCGGCGTGACCGGGTTGGTCAGTGCGGCGTGGGTGCCGACCGCACGAACCGGCAACAGCGGTGCCCGCCCTGCCACGGTCAGGAACGTGCCCTCCCGGGCGAGCAGTTCCCAAGGCAGGTGCCGCAACCGCTCCTCGGCGGCGATCCGCAACACTGCCCCGGCAGGATGGGCCAGGATCGGGGTCAGCCACCGCTGATCGCCGTCGAGGAAATCCGCCAGCCTCGCCCCCAGCTCAGCCAGCCGGACCGCGCCGTACACCTTCTGTGCGGCGGCGTCGGTGCTGTAGTCACGCCGAACCAGCGCGACCAGCTCATCGACCGCGGCCCGGTCCAGGCTGCGGGTCTGGGGCGCCGTGCCGTCGGCGGACAGCCGCAGCTCGTAGTAGTTCGAGGTCTGCGCGAAGACCTCCAGTTCGAAGGTGCCCATCTGCCCATCCCGTCGTGGCGGTCAGTTCAGTGCGGCCCGGTGCCTTCCTGCCGCATGGCGATCTCCAGCCGAGCCTGGCTGCCCTCGGCCAGCTCGATCCGGGTGCCGTCCGGCAGCAGTACGGTCACCGCGGCACCTTCCCGGCGGCGGGCGCTCCACCACTCGGCGATCGTCTTGGCCACCTCGACCCCGGAGAACACCAGCCCGATGACCGCGATCACCATTTCGGCCGACCGCTGCACCTGTACCGGCGACACGCTGTCGTCCGGCCCCATCACCCCGATCAGGGCAGACCGCAGCTCCGCCGCCCAGCGCGCGGCCTGCGCCCCGGACACCTCCACTGTGGCGTTCCCCATCACCCGCACCCTCCCCTGATGCGCCTGGTCAAGCCCGCCCAGGATCGCGGATCCCTGGCCTGGGCCGGGCGATCATCGGGTGGACCTTGGCGGCCACTGTACGTTTTATTCGCGTCCCGGGACCGCTCGGCGAACCCGGCTGACGGGTTTCCGACTCGCCGACCGAGTCCCGGCCACCGGTGGGAAGAACAATGACGACCCACACCACCGCCGTACATCGGTGGTGTGCCGCGGTCCGACCCTGGCCACGCCGAGGCGGCAACCGGGAGCAGTAGGAGAGCGAGGTTCATCGGGCATGGAGGATCGAGAACCGTCACCATTGCGCCCCGTCACTCGCGCTGCGGCGACTGCCGCCCGACATGTGGAAGTGCATCGGCTTGCTGTCGCCGGTCAGCAGCCGCTGATCGCCCGGAATGTCGGTGACCGGGTGTGTCTGGTGTGGCTGCGTACCTCGCGGTTCGCGGCGGTCAAGGCCATGACCACCGCGACCCTGGCCCTGGGCCCGGACGCCAACGCCCTCTCCGCCCGGGGTTGGGCGCGGTCGTCGACCGGTCGGCCCTGGCTGGCGCTGGAGGACTATCAGCAGGCCCTGACCCTGTACCAGGAGGCCGGCGACCGGGCCGGCGAAGCCACCACCCTGCACAACATCGGCGGCGTGTACCACAGGTTGGGTGATCGGCAGCGGGCCTTGGACCACTTGGACCAGGCCCTGCGCATCCGGCGGGAGGGCGGTGACCGGGCCGGCGAAGCCGCCACCCTCAGCAGCATCGGCGGCGTGTACGGCAGGTTGGGTGATCGGCAGCGGGCCTTGGATTACTTGCACCAGGCCCTGCCCATCCGGCGGGAGGTCGGCGACCGGGCCGGCGAAGCCGCCACCCTGAACAACATCGGCCACGAGTATGACGCGTTGGGCGATCGGCAGCAGGCACTCGACCACCACCACCAGGCCCTGCCCATCCGACGGGAGGTCGGTGACCGGGCCGGCGAAGCCGTCACCCTCAACAACATCGGCCACGTCTACGACAGGATGGGGGATCGGCAGCGGGCCCTGGACCACTACCACCAGGCCCTGCCCATCGAGCGGGAAATCGGCGACCGGGCCGGCGAAGCCGTCACCCTCAACAACATCGGCCACGCGTACCACGGGTTGGGGGATCGGCAGCAGGCCCTCGACCACTACCACCAGGCCCTGCCCATCCGGCGGGAGGTCGGCGACCGAGCCGGCGAAGCCGTCACCCGCTACAACATCGCGATGATCCACCAGGCGGACGGTGACCTCGAGCAGGCAATCCGGGAACTCGAACACGTCGTCGACCTCGACCGGCAAGTCGACGACCCCGACCTCGAAGCCGACACCGCCGTCCTCGAACAACTCCGCCGACAACATGCTGAAGACGGCGGGACGGAAGTGCCTTCGGGATCCTGATGGCAGCGGTGCCGGCGACGAAGACGCCGCCCCGCGGTGGTCGATAAGGAGCCCTACCTACGCGAAGGCGGTAGTCGGGGTTTCCTTACCAGGAGGCTCGGGCGGAGAAGGCGATGCTGGCCAGCAGGAAGCCGCCGTTGACGATGGTGAAGGCGACCATCACCCAGAGGACCAGCGCGGGGGCCACGGCGAGCACCACGGCGGCCACGAAGATCACCGCGCCGTAGTCGCGGACCAGCTTCACCAGGCGCACCGGCAGCGAGGTCGAGGTGACCATGCTGGCCGCGTTCGGGCCGGCCTGCATCACGGACGTCACCAGGTTGACCATCCAGGTGCCCGCGAAGGTCGCCACGAGCCAGGTCGGCGTGGCCGGCTCCTGCGCCACAGCGGTGGCGGCCAGGGCCGCCACCAGGGCGATCTGCGCGGCCACGTCGCAGAGCACGTCGACGCGCGCGCCGGCCGCGCTGCCCTGGCCGGTCACCCGGGCGAGCTGCCCGTCCGCGCAGTCCAGGGAATACGCCACCTGCCAGCCGACCAGGGCGAGCAGGCCGACCACCCAGGCCGGTACGTCCCCGGCGGCGACCGGGCCGGCGAGCGCCACGACGGTGACCGAGGTGGCCAGCCCGAGCACCAGGTTGGTGATTGTCAACGCTGTCGGTCGCAGCCCGAGCCGCTGGGCGACGAGCGCGAAGACGGCCCCCAGCCACTGGCTGATCGACTCGCTGAACAGGCCGCCCCCCCGGTTCACCCGGTGGAAGTCGGCGACGGTGGGACGGGGGTCAGCCAAGCTGGTCGCGGATTGCACCGGCGTAGTCTGCCAGCCGCTCCCGGGTCTCGGTAGGCGACAGTGCCAGGTGTTCGAGGATGGTGTACCGGTCCGGCCGGGTACGTGGCGCGAACTGCACCGCCTCGATGAACTGGTCGTCGGTCAGCGCCACCTCGGCGGGGAGTCGGGGCAGGCCGTGCCGGGCGAGGCAGGCCGACATCTCCCCGAAGCGGCGGAGATCTCCGCGCAGCCAGGTGCAGAACAGCGCCCCGAGCCCGGCCAGCTCGCCGTGCGAGGCGGTTCCCGGAAAGAGCGAGTCGACCGCGTGCATGATCTCGTGGCAGCCGCCGCTGCACGGGCGGCTGGTGCCGTCGACAGCCATCGCCAGACCGCTGGAGATCAACGCCTCGGCGAGGACGATCACGAAGGCGTCGTCGCTCATGTCGCCGGGGTGGTTGAGCACCGCCTCGGCGCCCGCCCGCGAGAGCGAGGCGGCCAGCCCGTCGACCGGTTCACCGCGTACCTGTCGGGACAGCTCCCAGTCGGCCAGCGCGCTGATGTTGCTGATCACGTCGCCGATGCCGGCCCGGTTGTGCCGGTCCGGGCCGCTCTCCACGAAGTCCAGGTCGACGATCACCCCGATCGGGATGTGTACGCCGTAGGAGCCCTTGATCCCGTCGGTGATGAGGCTGGCCACCGGGGAGGCGATCCCGTCGTTGGCGAGGCTGGTCGCCACCGACACCATCGGCAGCCCTCGGCGGGTCGCCGCGTACTTGGCCACGTCGATGGTCTTGCCGCCACCGATGCCGACCACCGCGTCGTAGGACCGGGCGCGGAGTTTGCCGCCCAGGTCGTCGGCGGCGTCCAGTGTCCCGCCGGACACGGTGAACACGTCCGCCGAGCGCAGTGACGGTCGGATCAGCTCCGCGATCTGGGCGCCCTGACCCGGGCCGACCACCACCGCGACGTCGCCCCCGGAGGAGATCCGCCCGTCGGCCAGGATCGCGCCCAGGTCGGCGACCGCCCCGCGTCGCACGTCGATGTGCAGCGGGGTGAGGACGCTCCGGGCTAGTAGCGGCACGCTATCTCCCGCGCGCGGGCCAGGTCGGCGTGGTTGTCGACCTCGACCCACGGGACGTCACCGATCGGTGCCGCCCGCACCTCCCCGCCCCGGTCGGAGAACTCCTGGTAGCCGTCCTCGTAGTAGAGGTTCGGGTCCCGTCGCCACGTCGCCTCCAGCGCGTCGGCGAGGGCGTCGGCGACCTGCGGTTCGATCAGTGTCGCGCCGATGTACTCCCCGTACGCCTCGCCCGGGTCCATGATCTTGGTGATCCGGGTGAGCTGGCCGGCGGCGTCGAAGGTGGTCTTCATCTCCTCCTCGGCCAGCGGCTTGAGGGTGTCCACGGCCAGCAGGATGCCCGGGCCACGCTCGGCGAGCAGGGTCTTCTCCACGCTCACCGGGTGCACGGTGTCCCCGTTGACCAGCAGCACGCCGCGCGCGAAGTACTCCCGGGCCAGCCAGAGCGAGTAGGCGTTGTTCCACTCCTCGGCCTTGTCGTTGTGCACAAGGGTGAGCGTGACCCCGTACTTCTTCTCCAGCTCCGCCTGCCGGGAGACGACCGCGTCCGCCGCGTAGCCGACGACGATCACGATGTCGGTGAGCCCGACCGCGGCGAGGTTGCCCAGCGCGATGTCCAGGATCGTCGTCTCGCCGTCCACCGGCACCAACGCCTTGGGCAGGGTGTCGGTGTACGGGCGCAGCCGTCGTCCCGCTCCGGCCGCGAGCACCATTCCGATCATCGCGACATCCTCCCTAGTCCTGCTCCGGTCACCGGTGGAGGATAGCGCCGGCCGGGTGCGTCGCTCCGGCCAACCGGGTCAGCCGGGCAAGGCCGCCAGGTCGGCGAGCATGGTCAGGCGCTCCTCCGCGCTGAGCGCGGCGTACGGGGCGGCGGCCCGCCGGTCGGTCTCCAGTTCGATGGCGAGCCGCTCGGGACCAGCCGGCAGGGCGGCGATGCTCGACGCGGTGTGCCCGGCGGCGGTCCAGGCGGCGGCGTGCGCGTCGGCGCGGTGGTGTCGCAGCGTGCCGAGCCGGTTGAGCAGCAGCACGCCCGACGGGGTGCCGTCCCGCTCGTACGGGGGCGCCAGCGCGGTGAAGGCCGAGGAGGCGACCGGGTTCGCCTCCTCGTCGGCCAGCACGAGTGCGTACGACAGCAGTCGTCCGAGCAGGGACACCAGCCGGGCCACCCGGTCGTCGTGGCCGGCCCACAACTCCTCGGTGACCTCGGCGTGCACCTGGTACAGCTCGGCGAGGAACGCCGCGCCGCGCTCGGTGGCGGACAGGGCCCCGTCCGGGCCGCGGTAGATCATCCCGTGGGCCACCTGCTTGTCCACGGTCCGCCGGCAGGCGACCGGGTCCTGGTAGCGGGTGATCGCCGCGAACCCCTGCCCGTCGACGGTGCCACCGGGTGCGGCCAGCCGGGTGCGCAGGTCGACCAGGAAGCCGGTGGCGGTGCTTCCGCCGTAGCGCTGGGACAACTCGGCGCCACCGCCGTCCCGGCCGGCCAGGATGCCGGCGCGGAAGGTCCGGTCCACGGCCGGTGCGAGCAGCCCGGCGATCCGGTGGGGTGCCAGTTCGACGGCGTTCACAGACCGATCGACCGCAGGACGGCGAAGCCCTCCTCCGCGATCCGCCGGATCAGCCCGTCGTTGACGTCGCGGTGCTCGTCGAGCACCGTCACCTCGTGTTCGGCCAGCCAGCGGTACTCGGTGTGCTTGCCGGCCTCCAGCGTCGGGCGGTCGAGGTCACCGTCGACGCGGACCAGGAAGTCGTACTCGGTCCGGGCCAGGCCGTCGTCGCCGACGTAGCTGTACTCGCCCACCTGGCCCAGGACGTGGGAGAGGACCCAGCCGGTCTCCTCGGTGATCTCCCGGCGCAGCGCCTCGTCGATGTCCTCGCCCGGCTCCACGTGGCCGCCGACGATGTCCCAACAGTCGGGAAACAGGCGTCGGTGTGGTGAGCGGCGCTGAAAGAAGATGCGGCCGTCATGGTCGACGATCAGCGCGCCGGCGCAGCGCAGGGGCTCGGTGGACACCATCCGACAGTAGCCAGCGTCTGCAGCTTGTGCGATGCCGCTCTTGTCCCGGAAACATCCACCGACCACCATGTCCGTACCGAATGCCACCGTCCCAAAGGGGTGATGTGTGATGCAGGTACGGGATGCGATGTCCAGCCAGGTCCTCGTCGTCGGTCCGGAGCACACGCTCCGCCAGGCGGCTCGGATGATGTCGGCCCGCGGTGTCGGGTCGGCGGTCGTGATCGACCCGGATTCCGAGGGCGTGGGGATCATGACCGAACGTGACGTGTTGAAGGCCATCGGTGCCGGTCTGGACTGCGACGTCGAACGCACCGGCGCGCACCTGACCTGGGACGTGGTCTACGCGGGGCCGGAGTGGACGGTGGCCGAGGCCGCCGCCGCGATGGCCCGGGGCGGATTCCGGCACCTGGTGGTGCTGGACGGCCGGGAGGTGGCAGGCGTGATCTCCGTGCGGGACATCATGCGGGTCTGGTCGGAGAGCCAGGCGGTCGCCACCACCTGACCGGGGGTGGTGTGCGGGGCCGGATCGATGGGTAGACATCCCTTGCGGGCGCGGAGATGCCGTGGCCCGCGGGGGAGGTCCCGATGCGCGACGCGGAGCGGCTGGTCGAGCAGCAGTACGCCATGCTCCTGCGTCGGGACGTGGCCCGGCTGCCGGATCTCTACGCCCCGGAGGCGTTCTACGCCATGCCGGGCGTGACGGTCCGGCCGATCGAGCTGCCCGCCTTGCTGCGCACCTGGACCGGCGCCTTCCCGGATCTGCGCGTCGACCCGATGGGCGCGGTCCGCACCGGCGGTGGCGCTGCGGTCGAGCTGCGGCTGACCGGCACCCACACCGGCACCCTGCATTCGCCGTACGGCACCGTCGCGCCCACCGGCCGGCTGGTGAGCTGGGAGGTGGCCGACGTGGTCCGGGCCCGCAAGGGTCGGATCACCGCGTGGCGCTCCTACTTCGACTGGAGTCAGCTCCTCGACGCGCTCGGCGTGCAGCTGGAGGGACTTTCCCGGGGTGCGCAGCACGACGCGCTCGCCCTTCCGGTCTGATCTGCCGCCGACCGGCCCAGTTCCGTCACCCGACCCGGTGGCTCAGGATGCGGACATCGCCGTGCCGACCGCGCGTCCCCCGCCGCCGCCCGTACGCTCAATATCCATGACCGCCGAGCAGTTGATCTCCTTTGCCCGTGGGGCTCCCTCCCTGGACATCGTCGATGTCGAGGGGCTCAAGGCCGCCGCCGTCCGCGCCTTCGACGCCGACCCCGCGGGGGTGACGGCGTACGGCACCTCCGTCGGGTACCTACCGCTGCGAAAGTGGATCGCCGAGAAGCACGGGGTCGAGGCCGACCAGGTGCTGGTCACCAACGGGTCGCTTCAGGCCGATGCGTTCCTCTTCGACCACCTGGTCCGCCCAGGCGACGCGGTGGTGGTGGAGCGCCCGACGTACGACCGGACGCTGCTCAACCTCCAGCGGATGGGCAGTGAGCTGCACAGCGTCGCCGTCCAACCGGACGGCCTGGACACTGCCGAGCTGCGCAAGCTGCTGGAGTCCGGGGTCCGCCCCCGGCTCGCGCACGTCATCCCGAACTACCAGAACCCGGCCGGCATGACGCTGTCGGAGGAGAAGCGCCGGGAGCTGCTCGACCTGGCCGCCGAGTACGAGTTCACGATCTTCGAGGACGACCCGTACGCGGACATCCGCTTCCGTGGCGAGGCGCTGCCGTCGATGCTCTCGCTGGACACCCGCAACGTGGTGGTGCACGCGTCGAGCTTCACCAAGACGGTCTGCCCGGGTGTGCGGGTCGGTTACCTGGTCGGCCCGGCCGACCTGATCGCCTCCATCGCGAAGAACGCGACGAGCCTCTACATCTCCCCCGGGATGGTGTCCCAGGCGATCGTTCACCAGTTCTGCGTCTCCGGTGACATCGACCGCTCGATCGAGACGGTTCGGGCGGCGCTCGGCGAGCGGGCCCAGGTGCTCGCCGAGTCGTTGCGCCGGCACCTGCCGCAGGCGCGGTTCGTGGAGCCCGATGGCGGCTACTTCCTCTGGGTGGAGTTCCCGGAGGACGTGCTGGTCGACCGGCTCGCCCCGGCGGCGGCCGAGCGCGGGGTCGCCGTGGTCAAGGGCAGTGACTTCGTGCTGGACGGCGGGCGGCACGCTCTCCGGCTGGCCTTCTCGGCGGTGACCGCCGACCGGATCGACGAGGGCGTCCGGCGGCTCGCCTCGGCCGTCGAGGCCGTCCGCAGCTGACTCAACTGTCGGGTTCCTGACAGAACGACGATGCCGGCCGTCCCGGGGCTCCCCTCGGGGCGGCCGGCTGGCCCACAATGCTGCGAGCGTCACCCCGCGAGCTGCGGTCTTCACCGTTGGCCTCCGGGGCCGGTCCCGCCGGGTCGACGCGGCAGCACAACCTCCCGCCCCCACAGGTGCCGGGTGGGCCGTGTCGTCCCCCGCACACCCCCGATGCGGCCCGGCCCGCCCGGCGCCGCCCCCACGCGACCGCCGTCACACCGGTTCTCGACCGCGATCGGCGTAGCCTGCAAGCCGCTGACTGAGCGCGGGAGGTGACGCGATGACGGATCGGACAGAGCGGGACCGGACGGCACCGTCGACCACCGGTCGGGTGCTGCGACCTCGGGCGTGGCCCTCCCCGGTCCGGGCGATGACCCGGATCCTCAACGTCGACGGCTCGCCGCCCGCGCCGGCCCCGACGGGCACTGGCACCGGCCGCAGCGCCGTGGTCGACTGCGCGCTCTACGTCGACGGCAAGCGGCAGCCCGGCGAATGGACCTACGCGGAGGCGTTGGCCGCTGCCCGCCGCGAGGAGCACGGCTTCGTCTGGATCGGTCTGCACCAGCCGGAGCTGGCCGAGATGACCGCCATCGCGGAGACCTACGGCCTGCACGAGCTGGCGGTCGAGGACGCGGTCAAGGCCGAGCAGCGCCCCAAGCTGGAGCGGTTCGGCGACGTCGTCTTCCTGGTGCTGCGCACCGCCCGCTACTGCGAGCACACCGAGCTGACCGAGAACTCCGAGGTGGTGGAGACCGGGCAGGTGATGCTCTTCATCGGCCCGAACTTCGTGATCAGCGTCCGGCACGGCGACGCCTGCCGGCTCGCCCCGATCCGCGCCGACCTGGAGACCAAGCAGGAGTTGCTGCTGCACGGCCCGTGGGCGGTGGCGTACGGGGTGACCGACCGGGTCGTCGACCTCTATCTGGAGGTGGCCGAGCAGATCGAGGACGACCTGGACGTGCTGGAGGCGGAGGTCTTCGACCGGCAGGGCCACGGGCGGATCCAGCGGATCTACCAGATGAAGCGGGAGCTGGTCGAGTTCAAGCGGGCGGTGGTGCCGTTGCAACGGCCGCTGATGACGCTGACCTCCCAGGTCAACCGGGACGTGCCGAAGGAGATCCGCAAGTACTTCCGGGACGTGCAGGACCACCTGAGCCGCACCGTCGAGCAGGTGAACTCCTACGACGACCTGCTGAACTCGATCCTCCAGGCGCGGCTGGCCCAGGTCACGGTCGACCAGAACAACGACATGCGCAAGATCGCCGCGTGGGCGGCCATCGCTGCGGTCTGGACCTCCATCGCCGGCGTCGAGGGCATGAACTTCGACAACATGCCCGAGCTGAAGATGACGTACGGCTATCCGGTGGCTCTCGCCCTCATGCTCGGCGTCTCACTGGCCCTCTACCGGTGGTTCCGCCGCAACGGCTGGCTCTGATCCGGCGACAGCGCCGCGCACGCGGAAGCGCCGACGAGTGGGTGACCACTCGCCGGCGCTCCGGTGCGCTGCTGTTGACCTCAGCGGCGGCCGTTGGTGCGGGCCGTGTCCTTGCCGAGCGCCTTGGTGAGGTCGTCGGTCGGCCGACCGGAGACGTCGGTGGCGCCCTCGGCGACCGACGGGACCTTGTCGGTCGGACGGACACCGGTCTGCTTGGCCGGGGCGGTGGTGCTGGCGCTGGAGCCGCCGGCCACCGCCGAGCTGCCCGCGCCGGTCATCCCCGCCGCGCCGGACATGGCGGAACCGTCGGACCCCCGGGCGGCAGACGGCGTACGCACCTCGATCGAATCGACCTCGTCGCGCATGGGCTCCAGGGTGCTGCGGGTCGGGTCGTACTCGGCCCACTCCTGCTGCTCCCGGCGGCGACGCAGCGCGACCGCGCCGGCCAGGCCGGCGATGGCACCCGCCGCCAAGAGGCCGGTCATCATCGAGCCGCGACGACGCGGCTGCTTCTTCTTACCGGTGATCCGCATGGTCTTCGACTTGGCCTTCCTGGTCAGCGGCCCTGCCTGCGCGGCGCCGTCACGAGCAGCCGCCGCCAGCGGTGCCAGCGTGGTGAGAGTCGTTCCCCAGCCGGTCGACGCGCGGTCGCGTACCTTCGCGGCGGTCGGTGCGACGTAACCTCGGGCCACCTGGACCCGCGGGCCGACGGTCGCGCCAGCGCCCTTCGCGGCGTGGTTGGCTGCCAGCATCAGGTGGCTGATGCTCTGGTTCAGTTCGGCCTTCGCCAACTGCCCCTGGGACTTACGCCGCCCGAATCCAAACACGGTCCTACCTCCTGGGAGTTGTTCCTTCGTCATCCTCCACCTTCGGATGCCTCCGCGATGCCAGATCGGGCACATGGGAGGATCCGCATGGAACTGACCAACGAGTGAGGAGTACCCGTGGCCGAGGCTGTCTACGCCACCCTGCACACCAACGCTGGCCCGATCCGGCTGGAGCTCTTCCCCAACCACGCGCCGAAGACCGTCCGCAACTTCGTCGACCTGGCCGAGGGCAACCGTGAGTACACCGACCCGCGCACCGGTCAGCCGGGCAGTGGTCCGTACTACGACGGCACCATCTCGCACCGGGTGATCAGCGGTTTCATGGTCCAGATGGGCGACCCGACCGGCACCGGCCGGGGCGGCCCGGGCTACAAGTTCGCCGACGAGTTCCACCCGGAGCTGCGGTTCGACCGTCCGTACCTGCTGGCGATGGCGAACGCCGGACCGGGCACCAACGGTTCGCAGTTCTTCATCACGGTGTCCCCGACGCCGCACCTCAACAACCGGCACACGATCTTCGGCCAGGTCGCCGACGAGCAGTCGGTGAAGATCGTGGATTCGATCGCGAACACCCCGACCGGTCCGAGCGACCGTCCGCTCCAGGACGTCGTCATCGAGCGGGTCGAGATCGAGCGGTCCGCTTCCTGAGCGACCGGCGAGGTACCTTTGCTCGCATGATTGAGCGCTCCGGAGCACGGCCGGTGCCGGTGGACCGTGCGGTGGCGGACGGAGGGTCGGCCCGGTGAGCGAGTCTCCACCGACCACCCCGGTCTGCTACCGGCACCCTGGCCGGGAGACCTACGTGCGGTGCACCCGCTGCGACCGGCCGATCTGTCCGGACTGCATGCGGGAGGCGTCCGTCGGGCACCAGTGCCCGGAGTGCGTCGACGAGGGACGTCGCAGTGTCCGGCCGGCGCGTACCGCCTTCGGCGGCGGTACGGCCGGCCGGCACGGCTATGTCACCAAGGCGCTGATCGCCGTGAACGTGCTGTTCCTGCTGGCCTCCATCGCCTCCGCCCGGGGCGGGGACGCGGCGGTCGGTGGTTCTGGCTTCGGCGGCCTGATGGGTGGCAGCACGCCGCTGACCGAGTGGGGTGCGGTGCTCGGCCGGGCCTACCTCTCCGACTACACGCTGGGCGGGATCGCCGAGGGCCAGTGGTACCGGCTGGTCACGGCGATGTTCCTGCACTATGGCGTACTTCACCTGCTGCTCAACATGTGGGCGCTGTGGGTGCTCGGCCGGTCGTTGGAGGCCAACCTCGGGCGGGTGCGGTTCGCCGCTCTCTACCTGATCGCGGGCCTCGGCGGCAACGTGGCCGCCTACCTGTTCAGCAGCCCGCGGGCGGCCACGGTCGGCGCGTCGACGGCCGTGTTCGGTCTTTTCGCCGCGCTGATCATCATCGAACGCAGGTTGGGTCGGGACATCTCCCGCATCATCCCGATCCTGGTGATCAACCTGGTGTTCACGCTGGCCGTGCCGGGCATCTCGATCCCCGGGCACCTGGGCGGCCTGGTGGTCGGCGCGCTCATGGCGTTGGTGCTCGCGTACGCGCCACGTGGTCGGCGCACGCTGGTGCAGGTCACCGGTGGGGCGCTGATCCTGCTGATCCTGCTCGCGCTGGTGCTCTTCCGGACCGCCGCACTGCTCACCTGACGGGGCGGGCGGCGCGCAGTGCGGCGGCCACCTCTTCCGGGGTGGCCCCCAGGTCGTACCGGCCGAACAGATGCAGCGAGTTGCCCGCGTCGATCTCCAGGGTTTCGCTGGTCAGCCCGAGGCGGGGCCGCCGGTCGACGGCGATCGCCTCGACCGTCGACCAGGGCAGCAGCCGCCGGCCGGCGAAGCCGTGGATGACGCGGAGCCCGGCCGGGTCCACCGCCAACCGGACCGGCGCGACCAGGTCACGAACCGCCCAGCCGGCCAGCGCGGCGGCGGCCAGGACGGCCAGTGCCAGCCGGACCGGGTCGCCGTCGGCGAAGAGCAGACCGAGCGCGATCAGCAGAACCGCACCGGCCAGTTTCGCCGCCGGCAGGCTCGCGGGCACTCGCCACTGCCGGGCCGGGGAGGTCTCAGTCACCCGCCCAGCATGCCAGCGAATCGCCGCCCCCGCGCGGGTCGATCATGCAGTTGTGGTGCCTCACATATGGTGTGAAGCGGGAGCTTCTGCCCACCACAAGTCCATGATCGACGCCGGAGGGTCGATGGACGACGTAGGATCGGGGCAGCCCAAGTTACCGGGGAGTAAACATGAGTGACGCGGTCATCGTCGGCGCGGTGCGTACCCCGGTCGGACGGCGCAAGGGCAGCCTCGCCGGCGTCCACCCCGTCGACCTCTCGGCGCACGTGCTGCGCGCCCTCGCCGAGCGCACCGGGCTCGACCCGGCCCAGGTCGACGACGTCTTCTGGGGCTGCGTGTCCCAGGTCGGCGAGCAGTCCTGGAACATCGCCCGCAACGGCGTGCTCGCCGCCGGCTGGCCCGAGACGGTCCCCGGCACGACGCTCGACCGGCAGTGCGGCTCCAGCCAGCAGGCCCTTCACTTCGCCGCCGCGACGGTGCTCTCCGGTCAGGCCGACCTGGTGGTCGCCGGCGGCGTCGAGTCGATGACCCGGGTGCCGATGGGCTCCAGTGTGGCCGGCGGCATGCCGTTCAGCGACCAACTGCGCGCCCGTTACCGGGGCGTCGAGGGCTTCGCCGACGACGCGCCGCTGCCATTCAACCAGGGGGTCGGGGCCGAGCTGATCGCCCAACGGTGGCGTCTCTCGCGTACCCAACTGGACGAGTTCGCGCTGGCCAGCCACGAGAAGGCGGCAGCCGCGCAGGACGCCGGCGCGTTCGACCCGGAGCTGACCCCGGTGCCGCTCGCCGACGGCGGCAAGTTCGCCGCCGACGAGGGCATCCGCCGGGAGACCTCCCTGGAGAAGCTGGGTGAGCTGGCCACCCCGTTCCGCGCAGACGGCGTGGTGACCGCCGGTTCCGCGTCCCAGATCTCCGACGGCGCCGCGGCCCTCGCGGTGACCACCTCCGACTGGGCCAGCCGACACGGCCTGCGCCCGTTGGCCCGGATCCACACCGCCGTGGTCGCTGCCGACGACCCGGTCACCATGCTCACCGCACCCATCCCGGCCACCGCGAAGGCGCTGCGCCGCGCGGGGCTGGGCATCGAGGAGATCGGGGTGTACGAGGTGAACGAGGCGTTCGCCCCGGTGCCGCTGGCGTGGCTGGCGGAGACGGAGGCGGACCCGGAGCGGCTCAACCCGCGTGGCGGGGCGATCGCCCTCGGCCACCCGCTCGGCGGCTCCGGTGCCCGGATCATGACGACCATGCTCCAGCACATGCGGGACAACGGCATCCGCTACGGCCTTCAGACCATGTGCGAGGGCGGCGGCATGGCCAACGCCACAATCGTCGAGCTGGTCTGAGGACACCGCCACACAGCGGGTCACTTCCGCCGGGATGCTGGTGGAGGTGCGAGCCGGCCGTTCGGCATGTGCACGACCCGGAGGAACGCGGGTAGTCGCCACGGCCTCGGCCCACCGATGACGACGTCGCGCCGCAGCACCGCCTGCGCGGTGCTGATCCGGCCGAACATCATCAGGTTGAACCGGGCGGGGCGGAACGTCACGCTCGCGTCGAACGGGGCGTCGGGAGCCGCGATCCACACCCGGCGGTCGCCCAGGGTCAGCGTCGTCGTCGGTACGTACCGTGAGCGGAACTGCACCGACACATGGTGCCGGGGCGTCGGCAGTTCGGTGTTGAGCAGCACCCCGTACGTGTCGCGCAGCATGTCGAACATGAACAGGTCCCAGTAGAGCGCGGCGTGCTCGTCCGGCATCGGCCACGCCCGGCGGAGTGCCCGGGCGATGTCCCAGCCGTGCACCAGCAGCTCGTTGGTCAGGTGGGCGAACAGGCCGCCGACCGTCACCCGCGCGTTGCCCAACCAACTCACCGTCGATCGCGGGTCAGCCGACGTCGCCAGGAGGCGGTCGACCATGGTGTTCAGCTGCGTCAGCAGCACCTGCGGGTCGCGTTCGGTGAAGTGGGCGAGCACGTGGGCATTGACGTCGGCCACCGTGTCCACGTTCGTGGTGGCGAGCAGGTCCTCCAGCCCCGGCACCTGGATGGGGACCTCGGTGCCCTCCAGTCTCGATACGTACAACACCGCGATCGACACCACGTGTGCCAGCGTGTCGGCAACGGTCCAGTCGGCGGTCGCCATGACGACGGGCGAGGGCGCGGCGGCCACCAGGTCGGTGAACCGGTCGGTTGCCGTTCGCAGTGCCGTGTTGGCCACACTCCACCGGTCCGGATCTGCCGCGCCAGTCATCCGAACAGCATCGGGGACCTGACGTGCCGGAGCATCTTCGAACGTGCCGTCTTCGCAGCGGGCGGCAGGTCCGGAGCGGCGTCAGTGGTTGTAGAACATGGTGGGGAACCAGCCGAAGCCGAAGATCGAGGGCACCCGGACGTCCCAGTAGACGACTGTGAAGACCCCGAGGGCGATGAGCAGGGCGCCGCTGAGCACCATGCTGCGCCGCACATCGGCGGCGAGCCAGCTGATGAACCGGCCGCGGGTGAGCATGATCAGCAGCGCGAACAGCGCGGTGACCACGACGATGTTGCCGAGGGACTGCAGGACGAAGGCGGCCGAACCGTACAGCGGGTTGCCGCTGTCGACCGCCCAGTGGAACAACTTGTTGAACAGCGGGTACGGCCGGCCGATGAGGAAACCGCCGATGAGCGCGCCGAGAGTGATCACCCGCGCGACCGGTCGGTCGGCGAACACGTCCCGCACCGTCCCGATCGCGGCCAGCCCGAGGTAGATGAGGGCCAGTCCGATGACACCGAACACCACGGACGACTGGATGATGCGTACCGGCACCCCACCGGCGGTCTCGGTGGACAGCTGGGGGAGCCGGTCGCCCAGGAGGACTCCGACGAACCCGTACGCCGCAGCGACGGCGACCATGCCCAGGGTGAGGTAGCCGACCGGCCGCAACAGCAGCCGGAGCCGGTCGCCGTTGCCACCGCTTGCCGCGCCGAGCGGCCCGATGGACGCGAGCATCGCGATGTTGCATGCGGTGAAGGTGCCAGCGAGGCCCGACACGAACGCGAACACCAGGCCGGCGGCGGTGCCGGAGATCGCCGTCGCCTTCGCGTCGTGACCGAGGAGCCCGCTGGCGACGCTGTCACCGATGACCGAGTCGACGAACTCGTAGGACCAGAGCACGGCCAGCAGGACTCCGGCCGCCACGCTCACCGCGATGATGACGCCGTTACGGTGTGGACGCTCGGCGACGAGGGGACCCGCGAAGTCTCGGGTGCCTGTGGTCGGCGTTTCCGTCATAGCTCTACTCCCCGGGCCGATTCGCGCGTGACTATGCGCAGCGATGATGTCGCTCAGGGTTGTCCCATCGCATCTCGCAGAGTGCGCAATCGGCCTTCGAACGGACGCCGCGACGTGCCTGCCGGAAAAGCGCTCCCCAACGTCGGTAAGACGGCCTAGGGTGCCCAGCGTGACGACGATCGCCGGCGAGCGTGCCCCCGACTGGTCCAGCGAGCAGTGGCAGGTGCGGGCCCGGTCCTGGGTCGACGCGCAGCTCAGCCGGGCCGGCCGACAGGTGACCGGGCTGGTGGAGCCGAGGCTGCGGCCGTGGTCGCTGGTGTGGCGGGTGCCCACCGATGACGGCCCGGTCTGGTTCAAGGCCAACAACCCGGGCACCGTGCACGAGGCGGTCCTGATCGCGGCGCTCGCCGAGTTGACGCCCGACCGGGTGCTGACGCCGATCGCGGTCGACCCGGCGCAGGGCTGGTCGCTGCTGCCCGACGGCGGCGAGTCGTTGCGCGACGTGCTGGCGCGCGACCCCGACCTGGCGCACTGGGAGCGGGCGCTGCCCGGGTACGCGGCGCTGCAACTGGCGAGCGCGTCGCGCGCCGACGAGCTGGTCGCCCTGGGCGTGCCGGATCAGCGTCCGGAGGTGCTCGCCGGTCTCTTCGCCGAGCTGCTCGACGATCACGATGCGCTGCTGATCGGCGCCGAGGGTGGGCTCCGTCCGGAGGTGCACGAGCGGTTGCGGGCCGAGCTGCCGGCGTACGCGCAGCGGTGCCGCCGGCTCGCCGACCTCGGCATTCCGGCGACCGTGCAACACGACGACCTGCACGACGGCAACGTCTTCGCCGGCGCGCGCGGGTACCGGTACTTCGACTGGGGCGACGCCTCGGTGGCGCACCCGTTCGGCACGCTGCTGGTGACCCTGCGCGCCGTCGGGTACGCCGGGAAGCTTGCCGTCGACGACGCCCAGCTGGTGCGGTTGCGCGACGCGTACCTGGAGGTGTGGACCGACCGGTACGACCGGCGGACCCTCGTGGAGGCCGCCGACCTCGCGATCGGCCTGGGTCCGGTGAGTCGGTCGCTGTCCTGGCGTCGGGCGCTGGACACCACCGAGGAGTCCCGCGCCGAGTACGCCGACGCGGTCCCGGGCTGGCTGGAGGAGCTGTTCGCCGCCAGTCCACTTCAGCCGAACTCCTGACCATGATCCGTCCGAGTCGGAAGTCGGACAGGCAGTGCGACAGGCGGCGTGGAACTTCCAAAAATTCCGGGTGACCCACGTCACCCTGCTGGGGACGTCGTTGGGCAGGTCATGGACGTCTTCTCCCGAACGTTCCTCCCGGCCGCCGCTGAGGCTGGCCTGGCCGTGCAGACGGTGAGCCGGCACATGCCGGTCTTCCGGCGCTGCGTCGGCTCCGGTGACGCCACCATCCTGGTCACCCGTTGCAGCCGCCCCGACCGCCCGGTCACCGGCGACTACCTGTTGCTGCTCACGCACCGCCGCCTGGTGGTGACCCAGCAGACCCGCCTCCTGCACCGCCTGCGCCTGCACCTCAACACCGAGTTGCGCGAGCTGAGCAACGTCACCTGGAGCCCGGACCCGCGGCTGCAGTCGGTCGAGATGGCGGCCACCGCGATCGACGGGATCCGTGAGCGGTTCCTGATCCGGACCAGTCATCCGAAGCAGGTCTGGCAGCTCGACGCGTTGCTCAACCAGGCGTTCCGGACCCGCCTGCGGCCGCCCGGCGCGCGGGTCGTCGCCAGCATCGGTGACGCGCCGGCCGCCGCCCGGCCCGGGCTGTTCGCGCCGTCCTGGTGAGCTGACCCCGACCGGGCGTCGCCCTGGCTTTACCGAACTCGAACACACACCGATCGCGCCGAGCCTGCGCGGTCGGCAATCATGGGCCGGTGACCGTCGAACCACCGCATCGCGGGCTCGTCCTCGTCGTGGAGGACGAGCCGGCCATCGCCGACCTGGTCCGGCTCTACCTGACCCGGGACGGGTTCGGCGTCCACCTGGAACGTGACGGCGAGGCCGGTCTGAGCGCGGCCCGCCGGATACGCCCGGTGGCCTGTGTCCTGGACATCGCGCTGCCGGGTCTGCCCGGCACCGAGGTCTGCCGCCGGCTGCGCGAGGCCGGCGACTGGACCCCTGTCATCTTCCTCACCGCCCGCGACGACGAGGTGGACCGGATCGTCGGCCTGGAGCTGGGTGCCGACGACTACGTCACCAAGCCGTTCAGCCCTCGCGAACTGGTTGCCCGCGTCCGCGCGGTGCTGCGCCGATCCGCCGGCGGCCCGGAGGGCGCGGACCGCCCACGTGTCGTCGGCCCCGTGACCCTCGACCCGGCCCGCCGCACGGTCACCGCCGCCGGTGCCCCGGTGCAGCTCACCTCCACCGAGTTCGACCTGCTGGCCCACCTGATGGCCCGGCCCGGCCGGGTCTTCACCCGGGAGGAGCTGCTGGCCGGAGTCTGGGGCTACGCGGCGCACGCCGGCACCCGGACGGTGGACGTGCACGTCGCCCAGGTGCGGGCGAAGCTCGGCCCGGCGAGCGTGATCCGGACCCATCGCGGCGTCGGGTACGCGGTAGATGCCTGACCACCCTCGGCGCGTCGAGTCGCCGACCATGGCCCTGCCGGTGGTCGGCGCCCCACCCACCGCATCCCGACGACGCCGACCCGGCCGTACGCTGACCGCCCGCGCGGTGCTCGTCACCTGCGCGGTGGCGCTGGTGTCGGTGCTGGTCACGGCCATCGTCGCGGTGCCGTTGGCGATCCGGGGCGCGGAGCGCAGCGAGCAGCAGGCGCTCGCCGCCCAGGCCCGACTCGCCGCCGAGGTGCTGCGGACCCGCCTCGACCGGGGGCGCAGCGCCGACGAGGAACGGCTCATCCAACAACTGCGCGACCAGGGCATCGACGCGTACCTGATCCGCCGTGGGGCGGTCGACCGGGCGGGCCTGCCACCCCGGGTGGTGCAGCGGATCGGGCAGGGCCGCAACGTGTCGGCCCGCCGCTCCGTGAACGGTGAGCGGGCCCTGGTCGAGGGTCGGGCCCTGCCCGGCGGCAACGGGGTGGTGCTCTCCCGTCCGCTGGCCAACGGGCTGTGGGCCCGGGTGCTGCTCAGTCTCTGGTTGCCGCTGCTGGCCGGATTGACCGCCGGTGTGGTGGCCGGGCTGCTGCTGGCCCGTCGGCTGGCCCGGCCGATCCGGGTCGCGGCCACCGCCGCCGCCCGGCTGCGTGCCGGTGACCGGGCCGTCCGGGTGCCGGTCGAGTCGCCGGACGAGGTCGCCGACCTGGCCGAGGCGTTGAACGGTCTGGCTGCCGCGCTGGCCACCAGCGAGGGCCGACAGCGGGAGTTCCTGCTCTCCGTCTCGCACGAGCTGCGCACCCCGCTGACCGCGATCCGGGGGTACGCCGAGGCGCTCGCCGACGGGGTGCTCGGCGCCGACGACACGGTGGACACCGGTCGGACGATGCTGGCCGAGGCTCAGCACCTGGACCGGCTGATCGGCGACCTGTTGGCACTGGCCCGGCTGGAGGCCGCCGACTTTCCCCTGGAACCGGTACCGGTGGACCTGACCCAACTGGCAGTGGACGCGGAGCCGACCTGGTCCGGTCGGTGCGCGGCGGTGGGCGTGCCGTTCCGGGTGGAGACGCCCGGTCAGCCGGTGCCCGCGTACACCGATCCGGGGAGGATCCGGCAGGTCCTGGACGGGCTGCTGGAGAACGCGCTGCGGGTCGTACCCCCGGGGTCGCCGGTGGTGCTCGCGGTCCGGCCGGCCGGCGCGGACCCGGCGCACGGCGGCGTGTTGGAGGTCCGCGACGGCGGGCCCGGCTTCACCGACGACGACCTGGCGGTGGCCTTCGAACGCGGTGCGCTGCACGAGCGGTACCGGGGGGTGCGCAAGGTGGGCAGCGGGCTCGGGTTGGCGCTGGCCGCCGGGCTGGTCCGCCGGTTGGGTGGGGACGTCGCCGCGGGGCACGCGCCGGAGGGCGGTGCCGCCTTCACCGTCCGGCTGCCCGGTGATCCTTACCTGACCCGAACATCGGCCTGACGCTCCGCTCGCCGTTCCCGGCAAGGCTGAGGGTCCACTGACAGAGAGGGAGAGTCATGCCACGTTGGGGTATCGCCACCGGCACCACGGCACTGCTCGCGGCGGTCGCGCTCGGCGTCAGCGGCTGCGGCGCGGCCGAGGTGGCCAGCCAGCCCGCCCGGGATGTCGCCGTCGAGGTCGCCGCCGCCATGGGAGTCGAGGGGCAGGCACTGGCCGCGATGGGCTTCGACGCCGACGACCTGGACGTCCTGACCGTCGCCGCACCGGCCACGCCGACGCCGGGTTCGTCCCCCAGCGCGAAGGAGAAGGCCCGGGAGAAGCGCGGTGAGGAGTGGCGCAAGCGCCGCCAGGCCCGCGTGCTGCTGCGTAAGAACACCCTGCACGGTGAGGCGGTGGTGAAGACGAAGGACGGCGGTACGCAGACCGTCGCCGTGCAGCGCGGCGAGGTGACGGCGATCGACGGCGACTCGATGACCGTCAAGTCCACCGACGGCTTCACCATGACCTGGACCTTCGGCGACGACCTGCGGGTGGTCGAGCGGCGGGCCACGGTGCAGCCGAGCGAGGTGAAAGTCGGCGCGACTCTGGGCGTCGCCGGGGCGAAGGACGGCGACAAGGGCGTGGCCCGGCTCATCCTCGTTCCCCGCGCCAAGTGAGCGAAGGGGCCCTGACGTCAGCCAGGGCCCCTGCCCTCCTCCTCAGCAGACGCGAACTCGTCAGTAGACGCGGGAGCCGATGAAGTCGTCGTGACCGTAGCCGACCGGGTTGGCGGCGGTACGGGCCTCGAACGACCACTGCTGCCGGGTGCTGCTTCCGCAGTTGGCCAACCGCAGGCGAGAGCTACCCAGCAGCGGGTTGTCGAACGCCACGCAGAGGTTGCTCGCGGCGGCCGGCCTGATCTGGTTGCCGGAGAAGACGAACTGCTGCGCTCCGGTGCCGTTGCAGTCGTAGATGTTGACCGCGGTGCCGGCTTTCATCGAGCTGTTGGCGACGTCCAGGCAACGGTCGTGGGACAGCTCCGAGTGCAACGACCGCCGGGCCGAGTCGTACCAGAAGCCCTGGTTGCGCCCACCGTGGCAGGAGTACGGCTGCTGCGCCGTGCCGTTGCGGGAGTCGTACCCCTTGCCGTCGACACAGGTGCCGGTGGCCAGGTTGCGCAGTTGCTTGAACTCCAGCAGGCCCGGGTAGAGCACGCCGCCGCCGGTGCTGGCCGGGTCGACGCAGCTCGCCCGCGTCTGCCCGGAGTTCCAGAACTGGGTGATGCACTGGGCGAACATGCCGTGCCCGCGGGCGTTGGGGTGGAACGACTGTCGGGCGGCGTTCTCGTTCCAGATGCCGACCTCGATGAAGAGGCCGCGCACCGAGGTGTTGTCGGTGCACACCTCGTGCCCGTGGAAGAGCCGGCTGGCGTCCAGGTAGCGGGTTCCGGTGTTCGCCGCGGCCGAGCGCAGCGCCGACTCGAACATCGGCACCGCCTTGTTCCGGGCGAACGCCGCGTCGGCCAGGTAGAGCAGACAACCGCCGGAGTACCAGCCGGGGAAGTTGGGGTTGTCCTCCACGTCGGGGCTGCCGGGGCTCGGGTACGACATCAGCACCAGTTCGTAGTCCGACCGCAGGTAGCCGGCGTTGGTCATGGTCTGCCGGATGTCGGTCAGCGCCGACTCCACGGCCTGCCGGCTGCCGTCGGTGCGGATCGTCCACTGGTCGGTGTAGGTGGGGTAGCAGGCGCCCTGGAAGAAGACCCGGCGGACGGCGCAGTCGGTGGCGACCGGACCGAACTGGATGGTGCCGTCACCGTTCGCGCCGACCACCACCCAGATCAGCTTCACGTGCGTGTTGCGCGCCTTGATGCCCAGGTGGTCGCCCTGGTTCAGCTCGTTGTGCTGGGTCGGGCCGCCGGCGATCAGGTTCCAGGGGGTGGCACCGGAGCAGGCGATGTTGTATTGCGCGTCCGACGTGATGCCGGTGCGGAAGACCGCCTGGTCGTACGAGCGGTCGCACCAGTTGCCGTCCTGGTGGGTGCCGGGGACGTAGTTGCCGACCCCTTCACCGGAGATCTCGCTGTCACCCATGGTGATCAGCGCGGTACGCCGTTGTTCGATCGGGCGGATCGCCGGGCTGCCGTAGAGGGCGGTCGCCTCGGCGGCCCGGATGGCTTCGAGGTTGGCGGGGAGTGGTTGGACGGTTGGTCGGTCGGCGGCGGTGGCGGGGGTGGCCGGTCCGGCGAGCATCGGTAGGACGAGAGCGGCGACGGCGACGGCGACGGTGATGGCCCGTCGTCGGGTCGCGCGTTCGGGCCTGGCGGGGATTGCAGGCATCGACGCACTCCTTTCGGCTCAATCGCGGGACGTCGATTGAGTTACCAGACGGTAACGTGCGAATCAACAGATGTGAATGCGCCTCAGATCCTTGCGCGCGGAATGCAGAACCGCCCGGATCGGACTATCCGGCCCCTCACGGCGGCTCTAGCGGCCCGGTGGCAGGGCGTAGCCGACGTAGCTGCGGTACTCCAGCCGCCAGCCGGCCGGGACGAGTTTGGCGCAGGCCGCCTTGTTGCCGGTGCAGACGATCGCGTCGACCGAGGCCGGATCGGCCGGCGGTCGTTCCGGCAACACCGACTGCAACGCCACCAGGTCCGGTGAGCCGCCGTCGGGCTGCCGCAGCAGCAACCACCACGGGTACTCCCAGTTGTCGTTCTGCTGCACCAGCCCGATCCGTCGCGCACCACTGTCCTGGACCGCTGTCGCCGCCCAGCGGAACTCGTCGGCCCACTGGGGGCGGCGCAGGAACCGGGTGTCCCAGTCCGAGGTGGTGAACACCGAGCCGGAACCGACCAGCCGACGCGGAAAGCCGTACGACAGTGCGAGCACTCCGGCCAGCGCCGAGGTGGCCAGCACGGTGACGGCCGCCACGGTGGCAACCGTTCGACGCCCACCCGCGCGGTTGCGCAGGAGGGCGTCCAGCCAGAGGCCGGCGAGGGGCGTGGCGAGCACGACGGCGTAGAGCAGCAGCCGATTGCCCCACGGCTGCCACTTGATCATTGCGGTGTGCAGCAGCACGGCGGTCAGCACCACCACGGCGTACGCCCGCAGCGACCCCGCCCGCTCGGGAGTGATCCGCCGTGGTCGGGCGAGCGCGATCACCGCACCGATCACCGCCAACGCCCCAGCCAGCGGAAACGCCACCCGGTCCTCGTCCGGATACCAGGCCGGCTCCGGGAACAGCTCCCGCCCGAAGGTGATCGCGCGGTCCTGCGGGTCGACCCCGATCGCCTCGGCGCCGCTGATGATCGCCTCGGCTCCGGCCCGACGCAGCGGTGCCAGCGGCGTGTCGAAGGCGGTGTGCCCGATCCGCAGCGCGTTGACCACTATCGACGCCGGGTCGTGCCGCTCCATGGGGATGGACTCGCGCAGCCGGGGCGGCCCCAGCGGGTGCCCGAACTCGGCGGTCACCCGGGCCAGGAACGGGCCGACCACCACGGCGGCGACCACCAGGATCAGCACCGAACCGCCGACAGTGCGGGCCAGCCCGCCGACCGGCCAGGCCCGCCGACCCCCGCCGGGCGTCGTCGGGCCTGCCAGCGCAGACCGATCGGACCGGGCCAGCCTCAACTGGGCCAGGCCCCAGAGCACCAACAGCGGGCCGACCGCGATCAGGCCGCTGGTCTTGGTCACCGCGGTCAGCCCGGTGGCCGCCCCCAGCCCGAGCAGCGTGCCCCAGCCGGTCCGTCGGCTCAGCCCGTCCAGCGTCAGGGTCGCCGCGCAGGCCACCCACGCCGCGCAGACCAGGTCGGTCTGCGTGCTGGTCGCCTGGAGCACGACCATCGGCGTGGTCGCCAGCACGAACGCGGTGAGCAACTGGGCCCGCCGGCCGCCGCCGAGCTGCGCGGTGATCCGTGCGGCCACCAGGAGGCAGACCACTCCGGCCGCCCACTGCACCAGGTTGTGCAGGTGGTCCCCGCCGGTGAGCAGACGCAGGTGCAGCAGCAGGTACTCGGCACCGGGCGGAATGGTCACCTGCCGGTGGATGGCGGTGGGCCAGAAGTCCAGGTCGCCCTGGGCCACCCAGTGCTCCACCTTCGGCAGGTGGTACGTCTGCGAGTCGAAGTTGTTCGGCTCGGCCAGCAGCGCGACCAGCAGTTCCACCAGGACCAGCCCGCCGACCGTGCCGGCGAGGAGCCGCTCACCCGGCCGGGCCGTACGCCACGCCTCGACCGCTGCGGCACGAAGGTCAGCGAACCCCCGAGCAGCCCGGATCGGCGCGGGGCCGGGCTCACCGCGCTCGGCGGCCGGGGCGGACACGTCGGGGCCGCCACCGGACACCACAGCGCCGACCGGCATCGGCCGTGGTGCGGCGCTGACTGCCGGCGCAGCGCTGACCGGCACCGGTGCGGCGGCGCTCGGCTGCCCGGGGCGGGTCGCCCGTCGCCAGCGCAGACCGGTCGCCGCCGCGGCTGCGACCAGCAGAAGCAGCCAGGCGACTGTGAACGCGCCTCGGGTGAGCGCGTGCGACGCGCCGAGCACCTCGACGACGAGCACCGCGTACGCCCCGCTGAGCAGGACGGCGCGCACCACGGCGAGCCGCAGCGGTGCCACCGCGCCAGCCTCTCGTGGCATCACCGCGACGACGAGCAAAAGCACCGCGGCGGCAGGAACCACCGCGAGCAGGGAGCCGGCAGCCGACATGGCGGAAGTAAACACCATTGATCTGAGGCCGCCGCGTCGACTGCCCAGCGGTAGCGGTACGCGGTAAACAAACCAACCAGGTTAGGCTATGGCCGACGTGTTGCCGCCACCGTGGAGATCCCCGTGAAGCTCTCGATCCTCATGCCGGTCTACAACGAGGAAGAACGCATCGCGGATGCCCTCAAGCAGGCATTGGCGGTTGACTATCCGTGTGAGATCGAGTTGGTCGTCGTGGACGACGGCAGCCGCGACGGCACCGGCGAGGTCCTCGGTCGCGCCGACGACGCGCGCCTTCGGGTCATCACCCACCAGCGCAACGCCGGCAAGGGTGCCGCCATCAAGACGGCGGTCGACAGCGCGGAGGGTGACTACATGGTCATCCTCGACGCCGACCTGGAGTACGACCCGCAGGACATCCCCAAGCTGCTCGACCCGGTGCTCGACGGCCGGGCCACTGTGGTCTACGGCAATCGCACCTTCGGCAGCCACAGCGCCTACAGCTTCTGGTACGTGATGGGCAACAAGGGCGTCACGATGGCGGCCAACGTGCTGTTCAACTCGTACATCGGCGACCTGGAGACCTGCTTCAAGCTGATGCCGGTGGCGCTCTACCGGTCGCTCGGGGTGCGTTCGCGCGGCTTCGGCATGGAGGCCGAGGTGACCGGCAAGCTGCTGCGTCGCCGGATCCGGCCGTACGAGGTGCCGATCAGCTACCGGGCACGCGGCCGGGAAGAGGGCAAGAAGATCACCTGGAAGGACGGCGTCGAGGCGATCTGGATCCTCGGGCGCGAGCGCGCTCGCCGCCGTCCCGCCGTCTCAGCCGCCAACTGACCCCAGGAACGCGCTGATCGACCGCCGCAGGCCGTCGGCGTCCAGCCCGTGCCACCGGGCGTGGTCGGCCGGATCGCCGTACCGTCGCAGGTCGGTGTGACCTACACCGAGGGCGAGCAGCCGGTGCGGCACGTCCGCCAGGGCCCGGCTGACGAGCGCGCTCGACGTTCCCGCCAGGTACGGCTCGACCAACACCACGTCGGTGTTGGCGAGCGCCCGCAGCCCGGGCGTGTCGAGCGGCCGGGGTGTGTGGGTGTACGCCACTGTCAGGTCCATTCCCTCGGTCGCCGCCAGGGTGGGGTCGAGCATCGGTCCGACCGCCACCACGAGGGGCGCATCCGTCGGGCCCTGCCGGAGCACCCGTAGCCGGGTGGCGTCCGGGTACGCCTCGGCATTGCGCTGCTCGCAGAGCCGCAGGTAGATCGGATCGTCGGTGGTCGCGGCGTTGCGCAGCAGCGGCCCCACCTCGTCCGGGTGCCCGGGCACCCGGACGGTCCAGCCGTCACCGAGGGAGTCGAAGAGCGCCACGTCTCCGGGCGACTGATGGGTGCGACCCTCAGCCGACCCGTCGTACGACGCGCCGATGCTGACCAGGACGGCTCCCACGCCCTGGTGGTCCAGATCCAACTTGATCTGCTCGTACGCCCGGTCCACCAGGAACGTCGCGTACGAGTGCGCGATCGGACGCAGCCCGGTCAGGGCGAGCCCGCCGGCCACACCGATCATCAGTTGCTCCCGGATCCCGACGTTGAGCACCCGGTCCGGGTGGCGGTGGCCGGCTGGGGCGAACTGGCTCGCCGAGATGTCGGCCAGCACCAGCGCGGTACGCGGGTCCTCGTCGAGAAGCGCTGTGGCGGTGTCGATGAAGGCGGTACGCATGTCGGTCATCCCTTGCTCTCGATGCGGGCGACCACCAGGTGCGGGTGTCGTGGTCGGTGCCCGGTCAGTGCCGCGTACAGGGCTTCGTGGTTCCGGCCGTCGACGGTGTCGGCGGTCCAACCGTTGACGGTGAACCGGCCGGCGATGCCACCGGCCCACCCGTGGCTGGCCGACGCGTTGTCGACCACGACAGCGGTGAGGCTGTCCAGGCCGGTCGCTCCGGCGTACGCGATCGCCTCGTGGTTGGATCCCTCGTCCAGTTCGGCGTCGCCGAGCAGCACGTACACCCGGGGTTTGCCCAGCCCCTGGGCGCGTAGGCCGAGCGCTGTGCCGACGGCCAGCCCGAGGCCGTGCCCCAGGGAGCCGGAGCCGATCTCGACCCCGGGCACCAGAAGTCGGTCCGGGTGGTGGCCGAGCCGGCTCTCCGGCCCGGCCAGGTCGTCGAGCCAGGCGTCCGGGATGAAGCCGTGCGCGGCGAGCACCGCGTAGTAGGCGGCCGGTCCGTGGCCCTTGGAGAGCAGGAACCGGTCCCGTTCCGGGTCGTCGGTGGTGTCGGGGGTGACCCGCAGCACCCGGTCGTAGAGCACCTGGAGCACGTCGACGGTGGAGTGCGCGCTCGGCGCGTGTTTCTCGTCGCCGGTCAGTCGTCGGATCAGCCCGGGCAGTCGGGCGCTGCTGTCGGTGGTCAGTGTGGTGGCCATGCCACTACTGTGTTAGTTGAAGTGGACTTCAACTCAAGGACCTGGGGATGCCGGATTCATTGACGATCGGTGAGCTGTCCGCCCGCTCCGGGGTGGCCGCGTCGGCGCTGCGCTACTACGAGCGACTCGGGCTGATCCGCGCCGACCGCACCGGCGGCAACCAGCGCCGGTACGCCCGCGCCGAGCTGCGGAGGGTCGCCTTCATCCGGATCTCCCAGCAGGTCGGCGTCTCGCTCGACGAGATCCGGGAGGCACTCGACTCGCTCCCCGAGGCCCGCACGCCGAGCCCACAGGACTGGGCGCGGCTGTCGGCGAGCTGGCGCAACCGGCTGGACGAGCGGATCCGGCTGCTCACCAGGCTCCGCGACGACCTGGACGGCTGCATCGGCTGCGGCTGCCTGTCCCTGCAGCGCTGCACGTTGAACAACCCGGAGGACGCGCTGGCCGGCGAGGGCCCGGGCGCCCGGCTGGTGCTGCCCCGACCGACCGTCGACCCGACGCCGGCCGGCTCGCTCACCTGACGGCCGGGTCGGCTCGCTCACCTGACGGCCGGGCCGGCTCGCTCAGCTGACGGCCGACCCTCCGCCCGGTGGGCGGGTGAGCAGCACCTTGCCGAAGTGGTCGTTCGACTCGACGATCCGGTGCGCCTGCGCCGCCTCGGTCATCGGCAGCCGCCGGTCCACGATCGGCCGGATTCGACCCGCCTCGACCAACGGCCACACCTCGTCCCGTACGCCCTGGACGATCTCCGCTTTCTCGGCGAGCGGACGGGACCGTAGCGACGTCGCGGCGACGCTGGCCCGCCTGGTCAGCAGCGCGCCGAGATCCAACTCGGCCTTGCGTCCGCCCTGCATCCCGATCACCACGAGCCGACCGCCGGTGGCCAACGTGGAGACGTTCCGCCCCAGGTAGGACCCACCCATGATGTCGAGGATGACGTCGACACCGCGTCCGTCGGTGATCCGCCGGACCTCCTCGACGAAGTCCTGCTCCTGGTAGTCGATGACGTGCGCCGCGCCCAGCTCACGCAGCCGGGCGTGCTTGGCCTCCCGCGCGGTGGTCAGCACTGTCACGCCGAGGGCCGCCCCGAACTGGATGGCGAAGGTCCCGATCCCGCTGCCACCACCGTGCACCAGCAGCGTGTCGCCCCCGCCGAGCCGCGCCACCTGGACCAGGTTCGACCAGACCGTGCAGGCCACCTCGGGCAGCGCCGCCGCGTCGACCGGGTCGCAGGCCGGCACCGGTAGCAACTGCCCGGCGGGGACCGCGACCCGCTCCGCGTACCCGCCGCCGGCCAGCAGCGCGCAGACCTGCTGCCCGACCGCCCACCCGGCGACGTCCGCGCCAACCTCGGTGATAACCCCAGAGCATTCCAACCCGGGGTACGCGGGCACGCCCGGCGGCGGCGGGTAGTGCCCCTGCCGTTGCAGCAGGTCAGCCCGGTTCACCCCGCTGGCCCGCACGTCCACGATCACCTCGTCCGGGCCCGGCTCCGGGTCGGGCACCTCGGCCCACACCAGCGCGTCAGGTCCACCGGGCTCCGGAATCGTGATGGCTCGCATGGGCCCAGTCTTCCCGATCTACCCGGGTGCCGCAGGCGCACCGTCCAGCCCACAGTGGACGCGGCAGACCGCCTGGCCGGCGCACGGGGAGGGACGCCGGGCCGACCGGAGCGAGCCGTGGCAGACTATGCGTGGCCGTACGCCCACGGGTGACGGTCAAGGAGGGTTCGCCTAGTGGCCGATGGCGCTGGTCTTGAAAACCGGTAAGGCAGCGATGTCTTCGTGGGTTCGAATCCCACACCCTCCGCCATTCTTGATCCACTCGGCTTCCAAGAAGTCGGGGTGTTACGGCCGCGCGGATGCCGCGATTTCCTGAATGTCGAGTGGATCTGGCGCGGGTCAGTCGATCCCGGCACCGCGCCTGGTCCACGCCTCGTAACTGAGCAGGATGACGAGGAACCCGGTGAGTAGGCCCAGAGCGGCCAGGCCGGGCAGGTAGCGGCCGACAGGGAGTAACAGCAGCGCCACGGCGGGGGCGAGAAACTGCTCGGGTCGTACGCACCGGACGCTGAGTGCCAGGAACGTCGCCCGGCCCGCGAGGTACAGGGCGGTCCCGCCGAACAACGCGACAGCCGGAATCCAGTGCAGGGTTTCGTGCGACTTTCCGTGCGCCATGCCGGCGAGCACCTCTTCGACTCCCAGCGCCACGTAGATCGTTCCGGCGAGCAGCGGGAGGTGGGCGACGCTGTAGGCGTTGCCGGCCACGAAGCCCCGGTGCAGTCCGGAGTCTGTCGTCAGTGCGTTCCCGGCGCTCGACGCGCTGGGGAAGTACAGCCAGTACAGGCACCCCGTGACGGTGAGCGTGAGCAGCGCCGCCAGCAGGGTAGGCCAGTGGATCATCTGAGTTCCGACGCCGGCGCCGACCGAGATCAGGGACTCTCCGAGCGCGATGATCACCACCAGGCCGTGCCGCTCCGCGAAGTGGCCGGGGCTGCGGACCGGCCACCCGCCCACCAGCAGGGCGAGCACCCCACCGCCCATGTCGATGATGAGCGCCGCCGCCCAGAGCAGGATCTGCGCGGTGCCACCGAACACCGCGCCGAGGACGAGCGGGATCCAGGACAGCGCTGTGGTGAGGGCGTAGAGCCGAACGGTTCTGAGTCGCCGGGGGTCGTCCACCGACACCCAGTAGAAGAGAACGAACTGGGTCGACCGCACCACGAGGTACGCCAGCACCAGGATCAGCCGGGGTGTCCTCGTACCCCTGCCGGTTTCCCAGGCTTCGGGGAGGACCAACGCGATGAGGAAGACGGCTGCCATCGCCACGGCGATGCCGACCCGGATCAGCCCGACGTCGAGCCGGACGTAGTTGCCCAGCCAGGCGTAGACGAGCCAGGAGTTCCACAGCAGCATGAGGACGAGCAGGCCCTGCACCAGAGTCACCGACGACTGTCGCTCGCTCATGAACGTGGTGACCCGGATGAGCCCGAAGACGAGCACCAGGTCGAAGAAGACCTCGAACAGCGTCGGTCGGTGAGTCTCCGCGGTGACCACCGGCCGGGACCGGAAGATCCGCCACATCAGATCATCTTGTCTGGTCGTCCCGGAGGGCTCCGGCGTCCGGCCTCCCGGTCACTCCGGCGGGTCGACGGTTCGCCGCTCCCGGCGGATCGTCTCCTCGGCCAGTCGCTCCACCGCGCGTCGGCGGTCGTCGGCGATGGCTCGTTCGTCCCGGCGGCGGAACGCGGTGAGGACGGCTACTGCGAAGTCCCGCCAGATGCCGGCCACGATGTCCCCCTGCGGAGCGTTGCCCGACCTCAACCGTAGCTCTGCGAAACCACAGTCGGTCAGCGCGTGCTTCCGGTCGTCGGGAGGGCCGCGGCGGGGTAAGAAGGGGCTGGTATCTCCGCACATCGGAAGGACGCGTCCCCATGACCCTGGAACGACCGATCGCCCCGGACCCGTACGAGCTGCTGCCGACGCTGCCCTCGTTCACGCTGACGAGCGACGACGTGCAGAACGGCGAGCCGATGGACGCCCGGCACGCGCATGGCAGTACCGGGGGTGACAACGTCTCGCCGCAGCTGGCCTGGTCGGACTTTCCCGCCGAGACGAAGAGCTTCACGGTGACCTGCTACGACCCGGACGCGCCGACGGGCAGCGGTTTCTGGCACTGGGTGCTGGTGAACGTGCCGGTCAACGTCACCCAGCTGCCCACCGGGGCTGGTGGCGCGGCGGGCACCGACCTCGGTGGGGCGTTCTCGGTCCGCAACGACTACGGCGAGCAGGGGTACGGCGGGGCGGCTCCGCCGGCCGGCGACCGCCCGCACCGGTACGTCTTCGCGGTGCACGCCCTGGACGTCGACCGCCTGGACCTGACCCCGGACGCCAGCCCCGCCTACGTCGGCTTCAACCTGACGTTCCACACCCTGGCCCGAGCGGTGATCCGCCCGACGTACCAGATCAAGGACTGACCCGGGCCCTCCCCAGCTCCCGCGATCTTGCACTTTCTGTCCCGGCATTCCTGGCATACCAGGCATAACAACGACAGGAAGTGCAAGATCGCCGGGGCCGGGGCCGGGGCCGGGGCCGGGGCCGGGGCCGGGGGTTTGGTTTGGGTTTGGGTCAGGCTGGGACGCGGGCTACGGCGAAGACGGACTGGCCGAACGGCGGGAGGACGAGCTGCTCGGCGGCCTTGGTGGCGGGCAGGACGAGGGTGTCGTACACCTTGACCATCGGGCCCTCCTTCGGCATCAGCCGGAAGACCTTGGTGGCCATGAAGTAGCCGATCAGCCCGAGCGCGTTGGCGTAGTGCATCTTCTCGATGGTCAGACCGGCCTCGGTCATCGCCGCCCCGAGCGTCTTCTTCGTGTAGCGGCGGACGTGCCCGGTGGCGATGTCGGCCGGGCCCATCGCGAACTGGAACGCGGGCACGATGATGATCACGGCGCCGCCGGGTCGGACCAGGTCGCGCATGCTCTGTAGCGCGCCCACGTGGTCCTCGATGTGCTCCAGGACGTTGTACGAGACGGCCGCGCTGTAGTCGCCCCGGTCGTTGTGCGGCAGCAGCATCTGCCGGACGTCGACGTTCGGGCGGTCGGCGAGGCGCTCCTTGAGCTGCACCAGCCGGTCCGGGTCGGCCTCGGTGGCGGTGAACCGTGGCAGCCGCTCGGACCATTCCAGCGCGTAGTCACCGAGACCGCTGCCGATCTCGATCGGGTCGTCGCCGAGGTACGGCACGGCCAGTTCGATGAACCAGCGACGGTGGTTGACAGCGGTTGCCAGGCCTTCCAGCACCTCGGACTGCACGCGCTGATCCCCAGTGATTTCTGCCATGGTTCGATTCCTCACGATATGAACTCGACCCGTGCCTGGACCGACAGAGTGAATCATCCGCTGGGACGGCGAAAGAATCGAGGCATCGGGGTGGCCGAATTGTGGTCGGGGGGTGGGTTCGTGATCGGCGGTCGGCGAACCCGGCACATAGTACGGCAGTACCCCGAAACATGTCACGGCGGTGCCATACGCTGACTACCCTATGAATTGTCATGACTACTCCTGAACCGGACGTGCCCAGCGACAACCGCGGCCCGGCCGCCGCGCCGTCGGCGGAGAGGGCTTCCGGTGCCGATCCGCCTTCCCGTAGGGGGATGTGGGCCGATCTGACCGCCGTGCTGAGCTTCGTGGTGCTCGGCTTCTGGGTCACCTGTCGACTCTGGCTGGACCCCGGCAGCGATGTGCGGGACAACCAGTCCGATCAGTCGCAGTTCGAATGGGTGATGGCCCACGGTGCGCGAGTAGTCACGCACTTTGCGTATCCGTTCCATTCCAATCAGATGAACGTGCCCGACGGCGTCAATCTGATGGCCAATACGTCCGTATTATCCATTTCATTGCCAATGACGCCAATCACCCTGCTGTTCGGGCCACGAGCGTCATTTCTGATCTTTCTCACCGTCGGCATGATTGCTACCGCCACGGCCTGGTATTTCCTGCTCTCCCGGGTTCTGATCGGCAGTCGGGGGCCGGCGTGGCTGGCCGCCGGCTTCTGCGCGTTCGCGCCGGCCATGGTGTCGCACGCCAATGGGCACCCGAACATCGTGTCGCAGTTCGTCGTCCCGTTGATCATTTGGCGCACGCTACGACTCGGTGAACCGGGCCGCTGGCTGCGCAACGGGATCCTTCTCGCGCTGGTCATCGTCTGGCAGGCGTTCCTCAACCTGGAAATCCTGCTGATGACCGCGATCGGGCTCGGCGTGGTCGTCGGCGTACTCGCCCTCGGCCGCGCGGATCTACGGCCGCGGGCCCGATCCTTCCTCGCCGGGCTGGCCGTCGCCGCCGGGGTCGCCGGGCTCCTGCTCGCGTACCCCCTGTACGTCCAGTTCTTCGGACCGGGCGCGTACTCCGGGCTGTCCCGCCTGATCCGCGGCTACTCCAGCGACGTGGCCTCGTTCGTCGCGTACTCCCGGGAGTCGCTGGCAGGTAGCGCGCGCACCGCCGCGGGCCTGGCCAAGAACCCGACCGAGGAGAACAGCTTCTTCGGGTGGGCCCTGGTGGTGCTGGTGATCGCCCTGGTCTGGTGGCTGCGCCGGTCGATCGTGGTGCTCGCGCTGGCCGCGCTCGGGTTGCTCTTCGCGGTGCTCTCGCTGGGGCGGGAGGTCCGCTTCGACAACCGGGGTACGGGTGTGCCGGGACCCTGGGCGGCGCTGGAGAACCTGCCCATCCTGCACTCGGTGGTGCCGACACGGTGGGCGTTGGCGATCACCCCGATCATCGGGCTGCTGCTCGCCTACGGCGCCGAACGTGCCCGCGAGCTGTCCCACGCGCATCCGGCCGCCCGGGGGCAGGTCCGCTTCGTCGCCGCCACCGTGCTCACGATGGCCCTGTTGCCGATCGTCCCCACCCCGCTGCCCGTGGCCCGCCCCGATCCGGTCCCCAGCTTCGTGACCAGTGGGGCGTGGCGGCCGTACGTGGCCGGTGGGCGCAGTGTGGTGACCCTGCCGCTGCCGGACACCACCTACGCCGAGCCGCTGCGCTGGTCCGCGACGACCCGGTTGGACATGCCGTTGGCCCGTGGCTACTTCCTCGGCCCGGACACCCGTCCGGACGCCGATCCGCCGAAGGTCGCGTTGTTCGGTGCGACTCCCCGCCCCACCAGCAGCTTCTTCACCACGATCCGGCGCACCGGGGCGGTGCCGCCGATCACGCCGCAGAGCCGGGTCCGAGCGGTCGACGACCTGCGCTACTGGCGGGCCGGGGTGGTCATCCTCGGGCCACACGAGCACGAGACCGCGCTGCGCCGGGGCATGACCGAGCTGACCGGGATCCAACCGGTCTTCACCGGCGGTGTGTGGGTGTGGGACGTCCGGCCGTTGACCGACTGAGCGATACCGTCCCGGTCCGGCCTAGCGGACGCAGCAGCCCTGGCAGACCTTCGGGCGGGGCAGGGTGAAGGCGAGGCAGCAGGTGCGGCGCTGCACTGTCGGCTCACCGGTCGGCCCCGGCACCAGCTCGATCAGGTCGGCCAGGTCGAGTGCGCCCAGCAGGGTGTCGATGCTCTGCACGGTGGAGCCGGGCAGGGCGTCCGCAGCCCGCAGGATGCCGTGCGCGATGCCGGAGGCGACCGAGCCGAGCAGCGTCCGGGTGCCCACCCGGACCTCGGACTGGATCGCCGTGATGAGCGGCGCCAGGTGGGCGTCGAGCAGGGACGCGCGCAGCGCGGCCAGCAGCTCCGCCTCGTCGGCGACAACCCGCACCTCCGGCAGGCCGGTCAGCGCCAGCGGGTCGTTCGGCAGCACCGCCACCGTGGTGCCCCGGCGCAGGCCCATGGTGAGCAGCTGCCGATGGTCCTCGAAATGGATCAGCAGGTCGGCCGGGTCGAGCAGTGGCACCCGGCGGGCGGAGGCCCAGCCGAGCATGACCGGCAGGGCCGCCCAGTAGCTGTAGGACTTCCAGGCGAGCGCCGCGCAGGCGTGCGGGGTGCCGCCCCAGCGGACGGCCGCGCCGTTCAGCAACTCCGACAGTCGACTGCCATCGATCAGGGTGGTGGCGGGCGCCCAGCCGAGCTCGTCGTCGACCAGCAGGCCCCGGGCGAGGCCGGGGAGGTCGTCGGTGCCGAACATGGCCCGGAGCGCAGCGGTGACGGGGGCGAGCGGCGTGGTGGCGGCCTCGCGCCGTGGCATCACCGCTGTCACCTGAGTCGTCCCCTGTCTGTCTGACCGAGGAGTGCGCCCCGGCGGACGAACCAGTGCCGTCCTGAGCTAAGGCTAGCCTAACCAAGCCCGTGGCCGTAAGGGAAGCCTCACCTTGGTCATATCCCGGACGCCCAGGTCACCCCGCATTCGGCGAGAGTAGTGCTCCGCCTACTACCCGGAGTCGGTGCTGGGAAACGCTGCCGCACAATCGACGGCCATCGGTGAATTGTCAAGCGGTGTGTCGAAAACATGCCACTTGCGTGTGTGCCCGCGCACGGAACGTGAAACTTATAGCCCCGGCCACGAGGAAGCTGATGACTACCTCACCCCTCGAACGGGCTGCCGACTCCTTCGCGGCCGAACTCGCCCGGCAACGGACCGGGCGCGGGCTGTCCAAGAAGCAACTGGCCGTCCTGATGGGGTTCGACCCGTCCTACGTGAGCCACGTCGAAGGGCGCCGGCACCGCCCCACCGAAGACTTCGCCCGCCGCGCGGAGGCCGTCCTGGAGGCGAGCGGCGCGATCTGGCAGCGCTTCCGGGAGTACGACGACCTTCGGCACGCCCGGTCAGGTCATCCGCACCGCGAGCCGTACCTGCCAGGCCAGTGGCTGCCACCCGGCACCGGGCTGGTCGTGGAACGGGAGCTGGCCACCCTCACCCATGCCGACGACGGGTACCGGTGCGTCATCCACCGTGAGCTCTACAACGCCGGCACCGAGCCGGTCACCCGCTACCTGGTCCGGGTCGCCGTCGACCGCTACCCGAACGACCCCGGCCGCTCCAACCGGCACCACCGGGAGCACCCCCTCACCTTCGCCGAGCTGCAGATACAGGCCCGTCGAGACGACGGCGGCGGAGACCCGGAGCCGATGCACTGGCGAGCCAAGCACGATCGGGACGCGTTCAAGGAGATCTGGCTGCTCTTCGAGAACGGGGAGCGACGCTTCCCCCTCTACCCGGGCGACCGGGCCACCATCGAGTACGCGTACAGCGTCGGCCACGAGAAGTGGGGCCCCTGGTTCCAGCGGGCCGTCCGACTGCCCACCCGGCAACTCGCCGTACGCCTGGATCTGCCCGCCGCCCTCGACCCGCAGGTCTGGGGCGTGGAGACCTCGCTCAGTGCGGAGGAAGGCCCGCTGCGGACGGCGCCGCAGCGTCACGACGAGGGCGACCGGGTGATCTACGACTGGCAGACCGACGACCCCCCGTTGAACGCCCGCTACCGGATGCAGTGGCGGTTCCGTGCCCGCCCGGAGACCGAACCGGACATCGGCCCCGGCGCCGCCCGGGTCCGACCCAGCGACCGGATGCGCGGCCTCGGCATCGTGCAACGCGGAGACGACCTGCTCCGCCAGCGGGCCCGCCCGTTCGACCTGCCCGGTGAGGACCATGCCGCCCGGGACGTGGTCGACCGGCTCGTCATGGCCCTGGCCCGCCTCGACGAGCTGCACCCGTTCAGCAAGGGCGTTGGTGTCGCCGCTCCGCAGTTCGGCATCGGCCGCGCGGCGGCCGTGGTGCGGCCCCCCGACCGGTCGGCGGAGCCGGTCGTGCTGCTCAACCCTCGGGTGGTCGACGCCGACCCGGAGACCGACGAGCAGTACGAGGGCTGCCTCTCCTTCTTCGACCACCGAGGTCTGGTGCCCCGGCCGCTACGCCTGGACGTGGAACACGCGCAGTGGGACGGCAGCCGGATCATCACGTCGTTCGAATTCGGTATGGCCCGGCTGGTCGCACACGAGATCGACCACCTGGAAGGCCGGCTCTACGTCGACCGGATGGCACCCGGCGTGCCCCTGGTGCCGGTGGAGGAGTACCGCGAGGCCGGGCGTCCCTGGCGCTACTGACCAGGAAGGGACCGGGGCGCGTGCCCCAGGGGGCAGGGGCACGCGCCCCGGTGTGGGGGGAGGAACGTCTAGAGGTCGCCGAAGGTGTCGTAGCGGATGTTCGGCGGCGGCACGTTGTCGGCGGCCAGCACCCGCAGGGTGGACCGGACCATCCGGGCGGCACCGGAGACGAAGCAGTCGTGCGTGGTCCACGGGCCGTACCGGGCCACCACCTCCGGGATCTCGCCCTGCTCGCCGTCGAAGTCCGGATCCTCGCTGCACGCCGCGGTGACCGACAACCACGGGTGGGCGGCCACCAACTCCTGCAACCCGTCCAGGCCGTACAGGTCGGCCGCCTGCCGGGCACCGTAGAAGACGTGCACCCACCGGGTTCGGTTGAAGGTGGCCAACTCCTCCACCAGCGCCTTGATCGGCGCCAGCCCGACGCCGCCGGCCACGCAGAGGATGTCCCGCTCCGAGGCGCGGTCCAGGGTCATCGACCCCATCGGTGCCGCCAGGCGGAGCAGGTCACCCGGCCGCACCCGCCGCACCAGGGCACCGGACACCCAGCCGGCCCCCGGAGACCGCACGTGGAACTCCAGCACGTTGTCGTCGTTCGGGGCGTTCGCCACCGAGTAGTTGCGCCACACCCGGGGGTGGTAGCGCGGCACCTCCAGGCTCACGTACTGCCCCGCCTGCCAGCGCAGCGGATGCTGCAACGCCCGGCAGGTCAGCACGGCGGTGTCCGGGCCGTACCGCTCGTGGGTCAGCACCTCGGCGTGCCAGAACGGCGGGTCGTCGTCGGAGGCGGCACCGGCCACCATCAGGGCGGCGATCGCCGCGTACGCCTCCCGCCACGCCTGGTCGTACTCCAGGTTCCAGCCGTCGCCGGCGGTGCTGCGCAGCGCGTCCAGCAGCGCGACGCCCATCGTGGCGTAGTGCCGCTCGTCGACGTGGTACTTGCGGTGGTCGCGGCCCAGCGCCCGGAGGAACTCGTCGAAGCTCTCCGGGTCGTCCACCGTGTGGATCGCCGTGATGATCGCTTCGAGTAGGCGGTCGCCCTGGCCGGTCATCTGCACCGGGAAGAGTTGCCGCAGGGCGGGGTCGAGCAGGAACAGCCGAGCGTAGAAGTGACCGCTCAGCCGGACCCGGTCGTCCTCGACCAGGGCCCAGCTCTCCTTCAGCAACCGCGCGAGGTTGTCCACTGACGCTCCTTCTCCAGACGGCAACGGATCGGGCGCTCATAGAATCTCCACGGAGCGTGTCGACTGGTCGCACAGAATGTGCGATCGGCTCACGGTGGCCGGTCGGCCATGTCACGGGTGCCATACGTCGGGCAGAGTGGTGCGGTGACCGTTGAGCTGACCCGCCCGGTGTCCCGCCGACTGCTGGGCACCGAGACGCTGCTGGTCCTCGGCCTCTCCCTCGGCCAGTCCGCGATCTACGCGGTGGTCTCGATCATCGCGAAGTTGACCGCCGACGGTCCGCTCTCCAAGCAGACCGCCTCACTGAACACCTCGGCGTCGGCCCGCCCATGGCTGGACCTCACCTACCAGCTGCTCGGCATCGTGTTCGCGCTGCTGCCGGTGCTTCTCGCCGTACACCTGCTCACCCGTGACCCTGGCGACCCGGCGCGGACCCTCGGCCTGGACGCCCGGCGGCCCGGCCAGGACGTGGCGCGCGGCGCCGGCCTGGCGGCGCTCATCGGCCTACCCGGGTTGGCGCTGTTCTGGGTCGCGGCCCACCTGGGCCTCAACGCCACGCTGGTGCCGGCCGCGCTGCCGGACATCTGGTGGACGGTTCCGGTGCTGATCCTCGCCGCCGTGCAGAACGCCGTGCTGGAAGAGGTGATCGTGGTCGGTTACCTCGTCACCCGGCTGCGTCAGCTCCAGTGGCGGCTGGCCGCGATCATCGCGGCCAGCGCGCTGCTGCGCGGCTCGTACCACCTCTACCAGGGCTTCGGCGCGTTCGTTGGCAACGCGATCATGGGCGTCGTGTTCAGCCTCTTCTACCTGCGCACCCGGCGGGTGATGCCGCTGATCATCGCGCACACCCTGCTCGACGTGTTCGCCTTCGTCGGCTACGCGCTGCTGCCCCGGGAGTGGTTCGACTGGCTCTGACCCGTCAGCGCCGGTCGGGCCGATAGACGGCCACCGTCCGGGCCGCGAGCCGGTCGGCCGCCGCCGCGTCACCCAAGGCCGCCGCGAGCACCGCCGCGCCCGGCAGCAACCGGGCCACCAGCCGCAACGCCACCCAACCACCGGCCTGCGCCGTGAGCGGCGCGGCCAACCGCCAGGCCGCCTCCGCCGCCCGCGGCCACGCCCCCTCGACCGGGTCACCAGCGCTCTCGGCGGCGGCCAGAGCCGCCGCCGCGCTCGCCCGATCCGGGTGCACCTGGGTCAGCACCAGCAGGTCGACGGCCCGGTCGGGATGCGTCGGATCCTTGCCGTACGCCGCGGCCAGGTGCAGCACCAGCTCCGAGTGCGTCCACAGCACCGCCGCCAATTCGGCCACCGGCGCGAAGAAGCCGGCCAGCGCGGCGGTCGCCCCACCCGCACCCGCCGAGCGGACGAACCGCCGGGCCGCCAACCGGGCCAGGCCGTCCGCCGAGGCATCCGGGTACCTGTCGCGCAACCCCGCGGCCCACCCGGCCGCGCCGGGCCCGAACGTCCGCACTGCGGCAAGAGCCAACAGCTCCGGTGCGAAGCCAGGGTGGTCGAGCACGCGCGCGGCGACCGCGCGCAGCTCCGATTCCGGGGTACGCCCCAGAGCCGGCTCAGCGGGCCGTTCGGCGGGTGCTGCGGGTGTCGTCTGCGGTTCGGCGGGTGTCGCCTGGCGGGCGGCTGCGGGTTCGGGGTCGGTGTCTGTCGGCGGGGTGGCCTTTCGCGGAGAGACCGCGCGCTTGGTGGTCTTCGCTGCCCTGGCCGGTGTCGCTGAGGCGGCGGTGTCCGCCTCTTCGGGTTGGCGCGGGGCGCTGGTGCTCGTTCCGGGGGCCCTTGTGGGTGTGGTGGTGTGCGCCGTCTCGGCGGTGTCTGCCGCTCTGGTTTGTTTTGCGGCGCGCTTGCGTGGTGCCGGCGCGGTCGGGGTCACCTCGGTCGGTGTTTCGGCTGCCCTCCGGGGCGCCTTGCGAACGGGGGTGGTCCGCGCCTTCGGAGGTGTCGGTGCGACCTCTGTCGCGGAGCTGGCCTCGCCGGTGGCCAGGCGTGCCTGGTCGCCGGTCGCCGGGCTCGTCCCCGAGCCGCTCGGCGACATCGGCTGGTTGGCGCTCGCGTCGGCGCTCGACGGCTGCGGGTGCTCCTGGCTCGTGTCGCTGGTCGTGTCGGGCGGGGCGCTTCGGGGCTGTCGAGGCAGGGGGCGATCCGGCTCCGGTGGCTGGAAGAGCACCGCCGGGGCAGCCTTGGCCCGTCGAGGACGCTGGCCCGCCGGAGCCGCCGCCGGCGGCACCGGTTCCACCGTCCCGGTGGGCTCCTCGGCCACGACCGGAGGCGTGAAGGTGGCCCGTGGAGAGCGCCGGCGCGCTCGTTCAGCAGGCTCTCGACGGGTCGACTCGCTGGGCGGCTGCTCCTGCATATCGATGGAGCGTAGTCCCGATCACGCCGGCGCACAGCGTGGAAACACGGGGGCGGACGGGTCCCGGTGGGCGTACCCCGGAAGTCGTTTTGCTCCCGGTGGGTGGTGACCTGTATTCTCGGGCGCGGTGGTCTGAGGATCACCAGGGAGACTTCGCCTAGTCTGGTCTATGGCGCCGCACTGCTAATGCGGTTGGGGTCTTAAAGCCCCTCCCGGGTTCGAATCCCGGAGTCTCCGCGCGAAAGCCAGGTGTGTATGCTGGCTGAGCACGAGCGCCCGTAGCTCAATGGATAGAGCATCTGACTACGGATCAGAAGGTTAGGGGTTCGAGTCCCTTCGGGCGCACAGTGTTTGAGCAGGGAAAGCGTCCCTCTGGTCATCGACAGAAGTCGACCAGGGGGCGTTTCATCGACAGAAGTCGACCAGGGGGCGTTTTTCGTGCACCCATGGGTGCACACCCTGCCGCTGACGCTCGTTGGCCGTCACCGAGGGTTGCTGGGGGCAGCCTCTGGAGGGGGTTCATCTACGTCGGCGGCTCGGCCTTGGTGAGGCCTGCAGCGCGATGTAACCCCCGTCTCGGATCTCGCCGGCTCCCCTGCCCAGCGGGAGTTCAGATCAACCTGCGCAGTGCCGGAGGGGTTTCCTGATGGCCGCCAAGCATGATCCTTCAGGGAAAACGTGCTGCCGCTGGTGGTGGCTGAGACTCCTGTGCTGGCGAGGCCGTGCTCGGCTCGGACGGGTAGGCACACATTGACTGCCACCCGCGCGACCCGCTCGGCGAGCCGGGCGAGGCTGATGCGGCCGCGCGACGCCGGGTACTGGCTATGCGATCGTTCCGAGTGTGACGACACGTATTTACTCAGCGACCTACCTGTGATGTGCTGCCACGACAACTGACCTGGCAGGACTTATCGAGGAGCTCCGGTGAGTGGTTCAAGCAGCGTCTTCGATGCTTCGGCCTCGGCTATCGGCTATCTCTACCAGCTCCGATATGCCCTTTTGGCTGGGCTCAACGAGTTCGGGACTGACGCGAGTTGGAGCGTGTCGGTTGAGGTGGTGGACGACGTGGAGATCGTCGCCGTTGGCGAAAGCAGACGTTGGCAGCTTAAGCATCGAGCGAGCGGCACCCGGCTCACGGACGGCAGCACCGACCTGTGGAAGACGCTGCGCATTTGGAGCGAAGCGATCAGGGACGGTTCGCTGGACCCGGCCCGTACCCGGCTACTGCTGCTGACAACCTCGGACGTTCCCGTCGATTCGGTGGCTGACTACCTACAGGCTGGTCCGGGCCGAGATGTCGAGAGGGCGCGCGAGCTGCTCGAGGCAGCGGCCGATAAATCGACATCGGATGCCAAGAAGAAGAGCATCGGGGCGTACCGCAGCCTAGGCGACGGCCAACGACAGGCGATGCTTGCCTCCATCACCGTCCTAGGAGACGGTCCCTCCATCGAGGATGTTCACCGAGACCTCCTTCAGGTCTGCCACTTCGCGGTCGGCAGGCCGGCGGCCGAATCGCTACTTAACCGCCTCGAAGGCTGGTTCATCCAGCGGTGCATCGAGACTATGCGAGTCGAGGGCGCGCTGCCAATTCAGGGCAGCGAGATCGATGAAAAGTTCAGCGAGTTGCGTGACCAGTTTCGGCCCTACAACCTCCCGATCGACAACGACATCGCGGAAATGACAGCAACCCGAGATGAGTACGGTGATCGCACGTTCGTCCGACAACTCGATCTGATTGGCGTAGGTAATCGTCGAATCGAACTTGCGGTGCGCGACTACCTGCGGGCTTCCACCCAACGTTCCCGCTGGTCGAGAGAAAACCTGCTCCTTCCAGGCGAGATCGGAAACTACGAGCGGCGGCTGCGTGAGGAGTGGGAGACGCATTTTGCTGTCATGCAGGATGATATTGGTGAGGAAGCGGCGGAAGAGAAGAAGACCGCAGCGGCGAGACGGATATACGGTTGGGTGGAGACCGAGTTCCGGAGGAACATCCGGGCGGAGTGCCATGACCCCTTCATCTGCAAGGGTTCTTTTCACATTCTCGCGGACGACCAGCGTGTGGGATGGCACCCGGACTTCGAGGCGCGTCTTCTTGCCATCCTGGAGCCTGTCGGCGGTGCAGTGAATGCCAACGCATGAGCTCTTGAGTAGGGAAGAGCGGAATCTGTACAACCCCGCATTCGCCGGACTTCTGGTTGCCCGCGCCGTGCAGGGGCATGAGCAGGAGTACGGTTCGGGCTGCCACGTCCTTCTCGCCGTCCTAGCTCCCGTCATGGCCCTTACCGCCCCAGTTCGGGCCGTATTGCCGGGAAGCATCTCGTCGACGACGGTCAACTGGATCGAGCGTGAATCTGCAGCCAGAGTGCATCTTCGTCAGGCTGCTCCGTTGCTCGGGCCCCTCGTGAGGGAAGGGCTTCTGCTTAGCCTTCGGGCCGGCGTTTTGGTGTTGGAGGAACAACACCTTCTTCGATCAACCCGGCGAATCCCCAAGAAGATCGCCGGGGGCACGTCCGAGGTTTCCGAGATGCAGAAGGCCAGCCTGTTCCTTGGCCGGTGGCTTCCGAGAGCCGGCGACCTCCCCACGACCTTCACACTTCTTGGAGTCCGTCCTTGAGCTTCCAGATCAGGCATGTCGTCGTGTACGGCCGCGGCGCGCGCATGCGCAAGGTGACCTTCGAGCTCGGACAGCTGAATATCATCACTGGCTCCTCGCGCAGAGGCAAAAGCGCGATCCTGACGATCATCGACTACTGCCTCGGTAGCAGGGGATATCCAGTCAAGGCGGGAGTCACGAGAGACAATTCGATTGGGTTCGGCATCATGATCGTTAGCGGCGATCGTTCAATGTATGTCGCCCGGCCGGCGCCGGAGCGCCTACAAAAAACCGCCGATCGCATGTACGTCAGCGTTGCTGCCGACCCGGAGTCGGTGCCAGTATTCGACGAACTCGAATTCAACACGAACGTCGACACGGCCAAGCAGATCATCGGAGATCTCTGCGGGATCGACCGCTCACTGCGACTTCCGATGCCCGGCACTACCGGCCCGCTATCTCCGAGCATCCGTCACGCCTTGTTTTTTGTGATGCAGGAACAGAATGAGATTGCAAACCAAGATGTGCTGTTCCACACCCAAGGAGATGAGCATCGGCCCAATGCAATCCGGGCCGTCATACCTTACTTTCTGGGTGCGGTGGATACCGAGTACGCTGCACTCACGATCAGGCTACGTACTCTCAAGCGGGAGCTTGCCGCACTACGGCGTGCGCTCGATGAACGCGCTGCAGCGCTTGGTGCCACGGGCCAGGCCCGCGCACTGCTCGCAGAGGCGGCGGCAGTTGGACTGCTAGATGAGCTGCCGCCACAGGGTCTCGATGAGGGCGAAGCCGTTGGGACCCTGCGGTCGATTTTACGCGTGGACGTCCAGTCCGTTGGGCAGCCGGAAGCCCAAGGCGACCAGATTACGGCACTCAATCAGCAGCGTGCGCAACTGCGAGATCGGCTCGCTGGCTTGAATATCCAACTGACCCGGCTGCGTCGTGCGGCCAGCGAGAACGGCGATTTCGCGTCCGAGGCCAGCGAGCAGCGGGCTCGCCTTGCATCGCTCGGCTTCTTCGGAAGCGAGTCTGCCCCTTCACATGCATGCCCGGTGTGCGGCACCGACGCCCCGAGCGCCGAGGCTGCTTGGGCTGACATGCGTCGTGAGTTGGTGCGACTTGACGGAGAGATCGTAGCTATTCGAACGGACACGCCAAAGATCGACCAGATGGTGGCACTTCTGGTCGAAGAGATCCAAGAGGTCACGCAGCTACTGCGGGTGAACAAGGCCGAGATCGATGAACTGGCGGCCGGGGTCCAGGCCATCGAGAGGCTTCGCAACGCTGAGGCCCGTACGGCGTTGGTTCAGGGGCGGATTGGCTTCTACCTCGAGATGCTCGACCGACGTGGTCAACAGCCGCCGATCCAGGACCGCACTGCTGAGATTGAAGCCGAGATCGGCGAAATCGAGGCGAGGCTGGAGGAGAACGGAAACCCGGACCTACTGGCCTCCTTCCTGGCTCGCATCAGCCAGCACTTGTGGGAGAAAGCTCGGCGTCTTCAGATCGAGCACTCTGCGTGGCCGGTCCGCTTGGACTTGAGGCACCTGACCGTCGTCGCCGACACCCGCAACGGTGCCGTACCCCTAGACGAGATGGGTAGCGGCGAGAACTATGTCGGGTACCACGTCGCAACTTTCCTGGCGCTGCACGAGTGGTTTGCGACGGAGGGCCGGCCGGTGCCTAGGACTCTGATCATGGACCAGCCGTCGCAGGTCTGGTTTCCCTCGGACTACGCCGGCGACGGTTCGCATGTGCTGCCAGATGACGACCGGGAGGCGCTCGTCCGCATCTATCAGGCAGTCATCGAGACCCTCGCGCGTCCCGAAGTAGACCTCCAAGTCATCGTCATGGAGCATGCCGATCTTGAGGAGCAATGGTTCAGCGACGCGGTCAGGTATCGGTGGCGAGCCGAAGGCGAGGCGCTGATACCTGCGGACTGGATTGAGGAGGACTAGCGACGCCGCCAGCGTCTCACGTAGGCGGTGGACCTGGGCTCCAGAACTATTGATCATGCGACCACGGGTGCACCCTTGGCGAAGGGAAGTTGCGCTGGCGCCATGCTCAGTCGGCACTGCTACGTGTTGAATCCGATAAGTGACTGTAATGCTGGCGTCAGCAGAGCGGAGAAGGGTCGAGTGGCGGAACGCTTGACGCTCGTCAGGCTGCTTAGCCGCACGGGAAGCGCACAACCAACTGGAGCGGCGCGCTGTCGTGAGGAAGCGAGGCCGCACTCCACCACCAGCCGCTTCTAGGCGGCTGGCAAGTACATGGCGATCCAATCGCGAAGGCGTTTCAGCACCAATGGATGGACCTGGACCATCTCAATCCGTTCGGCGACCACTGCTGGATTGACGAGCTTGGCCCGGATCAGCGCGTCGGCGAAGGCATGGTCCTTTTCCCTGCCGGCAACCAGCTTGGACACGACGCAGTCGTGCGGCTCGAGCGTGTAGCCTCGCCCCGGTTGGGTGCTCTGAGACTCCACCAGAACCAACCGGTCCCGCCACCCATCGGGCAGCACCGCGGTCGACACGCTCACGCCCTGGGCGTAGTAACCGTTCATCTCGTGGAACGGCGAGAACTCGCCGATAGCACCGTCGACCTGGTCGGCCTTTCGGTCCTGAGGGTCATCGAAGAACGCCACATCGACCTCCATTGAGGCGGTGGCTTCTAGTGGAAGTCTGCTCTCCGAGATCGCCCCCAGCACCGACTGGCTGCCGATGACGAGGACGTTCGAATCTCCTACGATCTGGCACGCAGACCGTAGGACATGCTCGAGTTGCTCGAGCCTCACGCCGCTTGCTTCCAGCCGCTGCGAGTGAAGGACTCAAGAACCTTCTTGCGCTGCGGCTGGGAAAGAACTCCGGCGAAGGGTGAGTTCTGCCGTAGCTCGACGGCCTCCGGATCCTCCGAGTTCAGCATCTTGAGAACGGTGCCGACTCCATCGTTGATTTTGTCCTGCCAGCGCCTTAGCCAGACCTCCGTCATGGTCCCCTGGTGCTGCCGGAGGAGCCGATCGAGATTCTTCCTAGCCTTGCTCAGTACCTCGTCTGGATCGGTGACCAAACTTCCCGCCACTGCCTGGTGGAGCCACAGCGACTTGAGTTGATCGCGCGTCAGTTCCTGCCTCGGGCGCAGCAGCGCCTCAACCTGGTCCCGCTTAACTCTCCGATGCGTGCCGATCTTCACGAACGGCAGTTCCCCACGCTCGCACAGGTTGACCACCCGCTGACGTGACGACCCCAGCAGCTTGGCCACCTGACCGGTGGTCAGAAGATCTTCAGTCGTGGTCGCCATGCTTGGAGCATGCGCCACAAACGCCAAAAACGCAAGCCGCTGACGGATGTTCTTGCAGGTCAAGCTCCCACTGGAGCTGCCGGCCGTTGCTGCAACCCCGGGCGGTCCAGACCTGCCTGTTGTATCCGCTGACGGTGCAGCAGCTCTGTCGGCTAGCGAAGATTGTCGCAGTTGGGGTGCCACACGCCCTATAGGCGCTCCAGCAACAGGGCGCGTTTGGTTGATCATGCACCCATGGGTGCACCCTGGGGGATGAAGATGCGCCCTGGCGTCACGTTCCGTCGACCTTGCTACATTCCGAATCCGGGCAAACCAGCATAACTGCAGCCCAGGGCAACCCTTTCCTTCCGGCTACGGATCAGAAGGTTAGGGGTTCGAGTCCCTTCGGGCGCACAGACAGCCCTCTAGCAGGCCCAACGGCCGCTAGGGGGCTTCTTCTTGTCTAGCCAGGACTGTGAATACCTTCTTACTCTCCGTGCATGGCCAAGATCAACTCGCTCCACCTCAACGCCTACGAGCGTGACCTCAAGATCCGCAACCGGTCGCCCAGGACCGCGCAGAACTACCGGGAGACGCTGCTCCAGCTCTCGGCGTTCGTCGACGAGGCGGACCTCCTGGAGCTGTCCAGGGGGCGGGTCGAGGGGTACATCCTCCACGTCCTGGAGACCCGCTCGGCCACTACCGCTTGCGCGCGGTACCGGGCTCTCCGGGCCTTCTACAACTAGGCCGTCCGAGAGGAGCTAATCCCCGAATCCCCAATGCGGAAGATGACCCCGCCTAAGGTTGCAGAGAAGCCGATCCCGTTGTGCCGGACGAGGCATTGAAACTGCTTCTCGCGGAGTGTTCCGGCACAGACTTTGAATCGAGGCGAGACATAGCGATCATCCGGCTGTGGTGCGAGCCTGCTCCCCTCGGGTGAGCGAGGTAGCGGGCATGGTGGTCTCGGACGTAGACCAAGTGCTCGACCTCGTTCGCTTGCTCGGAGCCTCAGCCTAGTCACCCGAGACTCCCCAACCCTTTCGGCCTGACTAGCCGAGAGGGAGAAGCGCCCCGGTTCCCGAGATGGGAGCCGGGGCGCTTTATTCCAGCTCAAACTCCTTCTCAGCCTCTTCCATTGCGGCTCGCTTGGACCGTCTGACCTCCGGGTCAAGGTGGCGCACTGCCGCCGTTAGGCCATCTACAGCGCGATTCCCCTTCTCCATCTGCTGGATGACCTTGCCTAGGGTTGCTTGGCCGACCCAGGTATCCCGCATGACTTCAAGGTCAACGTCATAGATGAGCCCGGGGACGGGGCCGAACGGGCCGTCCGCGTTCACAGTAAAGGTGAAGGCGTTGTTGACGCCATTGGCGAAGCGCTGGAACCCGATGTCGAAGAAGAACTCCATACGATGCCGCGGTGGCATTGTCTTGATTGCTCGGTTGAAGACAGGCCACTCGTGTATGGCTTTGGCGTTCGGATTGCCGGCAGCTCGAACTGGTGGGGGCGATACGTCGATGCGGACGTTGCGCGCGATCGACGGACCGATGTTTTCGATCACCAGCATCATGACACTTCGGTCGTTGGGCGCAGGAGCAATGTCGACTACGAAGGTAGGCTGGAGGGACTCCTCTTGGGCTTGTCGAGTTGCCCGCTGCGCCTTATCGGTTCGCTCCATCTGCCTCAGCAGAAGATCAATCTGCTGACGACCCAGGTCGACCTGCTCCCGAGCCGAGGCCGCCTGTGAGCGAGCGGCGTCTGCGGAGGCTTTAGCGGCTTGCGCCGACCTCCAGCTATAGAGGACGCCGAGAAGCGCCAATGCAGCCACCAGCACCGACAGTCGCTCGACGTTAATCCAGTCGATAAGGTCCCTCACCGCCTCAGCGTAGTTAGCGCTGCAACTACCCCCGAGGCGCGGCCGTTTCGGGGCTCGTGCCGCCCGCTAGGCGTGCGCCTCCGGGGCTGCCCGGTCTCCGGGGTGGTTCGGGAGGGGTAGAGGGCTAGCGGTCGGCGACGAACGTCCCGCGCGCCGGGAGGGTCACGACGAGACCCCGCTCCCGCAGCAGGCGGATAGCCGCTCGCACCGTTCCGCGAGCGACGCCGTACTCCTGCTGAAGGTGAGCCTCGGAGGGGAGCGGCTGACGAGGCTTGAGCTTCCCGGATTCGATCTTCTTGGTGAGGAGATCCGCTACCTGGATGTAGAGCGCCACAGGGCTCATCTCGTCAACCATAATCGGAACCTTATGGACGGGCAATACGGGTGGAGCGTCGGGTACGGGCTAGACGTTTTGAACGGGCTATACGGGTTGTACGAGTTGGACTACCTTCGGTCGGTAGGTGCTCACCGACCGTAGGAGGCCCGGTGCGAAGAGTTCGGTTTGACGACTACCTGATGGCGACGGCGTTGACCTTTGCCCGTCGACACCGCCCGGTCTGGTCATGGATTCGGTGGCGGTACGTCTGCCGCTGTGGGAACGAGCTTCCCTGCCGCTCCCGCCGCAAGATCCCCATCAACCGGGGCCACTGGCCGGACGAGGGGGAACGGTGAAAGTGCCGTTCCTGGTGGAGCTGGCCTGGACCACGCTCGACGCCCACCGTCACCGACAGTGCCCTGAGTGTGCTGCGGAGGGCTGCCCAAACGTCGCCCTCGCCCGAGACCGCATCTCGACGTGGCGGAGGGCGGTGGGTCGTGCACCCATTCAGAGGTGGTGACCTCCTCCACATCACGCAGGCCGCCAGCGTCCAGTTCTCCCGGCCGTTCCGCTTCCGGCTCATCCGCGTACTCGAAGACCGGATCACCTACGACGGGTGGCTCTGGATCGAGGGGTACGAGCTAGACGCCCGGGGTGAGGCGGTAGCCCGCCGGGAACTCTTCGTCCAGCCGTACGGTCTCCGGAAGCTCTCCCCGGCGGTCTCTCCGGCCCGTAGGGAGCCTGCCCCGGTCCGGAAGGGCTCGGGGAAGCCCTCCCGCGCTTCGGGCCGTAGGGCGTAAGGGATCTCTGTAGTCCAGATCGTTACAGAGGGTGAGGGGTTCCGTGCGGCCGGGTTCCAGACCTTCTAACCCCGCAGCGTTTTGGTGTGGACGACCTTGTGTTTCCGCAGGTCGTAGCGTCTATCCACGGAGGACGCCTACGGATCAGAAGGTTAGGGGTTCGAGCCCCTTCGGGCGCACCAATTGAGCAGGTAATATAGCCAGTAGACTATTTTTCCTGCTTTCGTATGGGCGTACGTGTCGGACGCGGTTGTTCTGCTCGCCCCGTCGGCCTGGTCGATCCGGGCGAGGAATCGTGACGCCCGGCGCGAGATGAGTACGCGTGCGCATGGCAGGCGCTGCCGCAGCGACCAGAATTCCCTCCATGCGAACGCGAATCATGATCGCTCTGGCCGCAGTCGGCCTAGGTGGGCTGATGGCCACCACCGGTTGCTCGTTCCGGGAAGACATCTGCGCTGGTGGTGAGTATCCGGCGATCGCGGTGGGCGGGCAGGGCGGCAGCGCCTGCTTCCCGGATGGGCAGGAGCCGACCCCGCCGTACGTCCGCTACCCGGAGGGCAAGGTCCCGCAGCACGTCGACGACGAGTGGGACGTCTATTGGCGCAGCCACGGCATCGACGAGAACAACAACATCATCGATACCTGAACCGGGCACCCGGAGGGTCGTCGCCCGGCAGAGGGGCGACGGTGCGAGTCCCTGCGGTCGTTCCGCGGACGGCATCCGGTCCCGCAGCAGGTCCGATCTTCTGGATAGAACCTGTGCGGGACCGGATTGTCTGTCTCGTACTACCCGACTGCCGGGATGATCAGCCGAAGCAGTTGGGCACCGGCGGCGAGCTGGGGGTGCAGTTCGTGGGCCGGTTGCCGCTGATGGCGGTCTTCTGGTCCACTGTGACCTGGCCGCCGTCGTTGAAGATGCCGCCGGGTGCCAGGGTGGAGATGTTGTCGGTGACCTTGCTTTCGGTGAGGGTGAGCGTGGCGTTGTTGTAGATTCCGCCGCCCCGGGAGCTTGAGCCGATGGCCCGGTTCCGGTCGACGTGGGTGCGGCGCAGGACGACGGTGCCGCTGCCGTTGTAGATGCCACCGCCGTGTTCGATGGTGCTGTTCGTACTGGCGACGTTCTCGCTGATCCAACTGTCCTCGGCCACGAACTGGCCGATCTGGTTGAAGACGCCGCCGCCACGTTGGCCGGCTTCGTTGTGGTGGACCTTGCCGTGCCTGAGGTTGAAGACGCCGTCGGAGAAGATTCCGCCGCCCTCGCTGCCGGCTCGGTTGTCGTTGACCTCGACGTTCTTGGCCTCGGTGGTGGAGTTGATGCCACCGCGGATGCCGCCGCCGCGGAAGCCCGCGGTGTTGTTGTCCAGGTGGACGTTCTCGAGCACCGCGGTGCTGCTGTTCGACAGCCCGCCACCGGCGCCACCGATGGGCAGGATGTTGACGACCCCGATCGTGTTGTTGTAGCTCAGCCGGGTGTTCTGCACTGTGAGGTTGCCGTTGTTGAAGATCCCTCCGCCGTCGAACACGGCGCTGTTGTTGCTGATGGTGCTGACGTCGTCCCACTTCTTGTCGCGGTCCTTGCCGTCCCGGTCCTTGTCGTGGCCGTTCCCGCCGAGGATCCGCGTGACGCCGAAGTTGGCGATACCACCACCCGGGCCGTTCGTGTGGTTGTAAACCACGTTGGTGTTCTCGATGGTGGCCCTGCCGCCGACGTCGATGCGGATGCCACCGCCGCCTTGGCCGAGCCCGCCGTCGGCCAGGCCGCCCTTGATGGTGGCGTCGCGTAGCGTCAAATCACCGCCGGTTCCGACCTCCAGGATCCGGAACGGGGTGGCGTTGGCCGCGCGGACGATCGTGGATCCGTTCCCGTCGATCACGACCTGCTGAGTGATGATCGGCAGGCCGACCGCACCGAAGGGCACCGGCGGCTGGGGGGCCGACCTGTTGAGCGTGTAGGTGCACTTCTCGGCGAGCCGGAGCTTCGCCCCGGAGTTGGCGTTCGCGCGGACGATCGCCGCGATCAGCTCGTCGGCGTTGCAGGGTACGGACCGGAAGTCGTCGCCCCGGCCGTCCCGATGGTCGTCGTCCTTCTTGTGGTCCTTGCCGTCGCGACCGCCCGGGTCCTGGCCTCCGCGGTCGTCGCCGCTGCCTCGGCTGCCGTCGGCGAGGACCTGGCTTCCGGCTTTCGCGGGGGTGCCTCCGGTCTTTCCGGCCGCTCCGCTCATCCCCGCCGGGGTGAAGGCAGCCAGACCGACCACTCCGGTCAACCCGGCCACCCCGGCGATGAGCCAGCGTGCCCGCCGCCTCCTCGACAACGGGGCTTGAGCTGCCGCTACTTCGCTCATCTTCGGGTGTGGATAGTTGGACATCGAGCTACCTAGCCCTTCTCCGGACACCAGGTTCCGCACGTCGCATTAAGTGCAGAGGGCGACAAATCGGTTGTCGCCACCAAGGCGAAGGTAGTCGAATGATCTTCATGTCAAGGGTACTTATGCGAAAAAAGCCTACATTCGGCGTACGCGTCACTGCTGTCCCGACTGCACCAGGAGGACCAACTGCCCGTACCCGCACCGATCACCTGGCGCTTGACGTGGGCCGGATCAGCGACAAGAATTTACAGGAATCGCTGTTAGCGTTAACAATCCGTCCCAGTGCTGCGGCGGCATCGTCATGTCGATGCGGCGAGGTCGCGACGGCCTGACCCCTCGGTCAGCACTGCCACTGCAGGGGAGAAATTTATGCGAACCAGGGCAAGATGGCTCGCGGCGACCGCCGCGCTCGGCGTCGTCCTCGCCGGGGTGCTGACCTCGACCGGCCCGGCCAACGCCGAATCCAACGGCGGGGTGCGGGTGATGCCTCTCGGCGACTCCATCACCGAGGGCACGCAGGTGCCGGGCGGGTACCGCATCGGGCTCTGGCAGCGACTCGTCAACGGGCGCTACACCGTGGACTTCGTCGGGTCGCAGTTCAACGGGCCTGCCAGCCTGGGTGACCACGACCACCAGGGGCATCCCGGCTGGCGCATCGACCAGATCGACGCGAACATCGTCGGCTGGCTGAACACCCAGCGGCCGCAGACAGTTCTGCTGCACATCGGCACCAACGACATCCTGCAGAACTACAACGTGAGCAGCGCGCCGAACCGGCTCTCCACCCTGATCGACCGGATCACCACCACAGCTCCCAACGCGGAGGTGTTCGTCGCGCAGATCATCCCGCTCTCCAACAGCAACCAGAATGCGGCCGCCCGCACCTTCAACGCGGCGATCCCCGGCATCGTGCAGAGCAAGGTGAACGCCGGCAAGCGGGTACGCCTGGTCGACATGTACAGCGCACTCACCACCTCCGACCTGATCGACGGCGTCCACCCCACGGCCGGCGGTTACGACAAGATGGCTGCCCGCTGGTACAGCGCGCTGCAGTCGGTGCCCGGCAGCATCGGCGACCCGGGAACCGGCGGCGGGCAGCAGACCACTGCGATCGTGGGTGCCCTGTCCGGCCGCTGCGTCGACGTCCCCGGCTCTTCCACCACCAACGGCACCCAGGTGCAGTTGTGGGACTGTCACGGCCGCACCAACCAGCAGTGGACCTACACGAGCAGCAAGACGCTGACCGTGTACGGCAACAAGTGCCTCGACGCCGCCGGCTACGGCACCTCGCCGGGCACCCTGGTCACCATCTACGACTGCCACGGCGGAACGAACCAGCAGTGGAACGTCAACGCCAACGGCACCATCACCGGGGTGCAGTCCGGCCTGTGCCTCGACCCGTACAACGTGGGTACGGGCAACGGCACCAAGCTCGTTCTCTGGACCTGCACCGGCCAGGCCAACCAGCAGTGGAGCCGCCGGTAGCTCGTACGGTCGCGGCGGGTGGTCGGATCGCGGGTGATCCGACCACCGTCGCCTGCGATACCCCTTGGCCGTCGCGCGCCGGAGGCACCAGGTGTCGGTGCGTGTGATGCCGACCAGGCGCACCTCCTGCCGCAGAACCTGGTGTGCGGAGGGCAACGCCCGAACGACCGTGATGTCTGTGAGTCATATTGATGCCTCAGGGACATCACGCTCGCCGTAGTCGGGGGTCGTAGTACTCGGTGTCGATGGCGGTGCCCGCCCAGGTCCACCACGCGGCCAGCAGCAGGATGATGCTCTGTCCCAGTCCGCCCCAGGTGGGCTTCGTGGCCAACTGCATCGACAGTTGCGCGAACATGGCGACGTAGAAGACGTCGAAACAGCGCCAGCAGCGTCGCCCGAGCCGAAGAGTCGGGCCGCCCCTGGCCGGCAAGCACGGGCAGGGGCGGCTTCGTCAGCGCCAGCCGCGACGAGCCGGCAGCCCCGGTCGCGGCCGACTGACGGACGGCATCGACGGGATTCGGTGGACGGACGATAGGCTGCGGCCGGCGTCGGAGTGACCTAGGGGGACGGGTGATGGGCGGATCGGTTCGCGCGGTGGTCGCGGTCTGCGGGCATCCGGCGTGAGCGGCGGGCTCCGTCCCGGTGACCCGGCACGCCTCGGTGGGTACGAGGTGCTCGACCGGCTCGGTGACGGGGGCATGGGCAGTGTCTTCCTGGCCCGGTCGCCGCAGGGGCGGCGGGTGGCGGTCAAGGTCGTCCGCGCGGACCTCTCGCACGACGAGGAGTTTCGTGGTCGGTTCCGTAGTGAGGTGAACCGCGCCCGCCAGGTTCCACCGTTCTGCACGGCCGAGGTTCTGGACGCCGACCCGGACCATGACCCGCCCTACCTGGTGGTGGAGTACGTCGACGGCCCGAGTCTGGCCCAGGTGGTCCGGGAGCAGGGCCCGCTGGGAGGGGCGCACCTGCACGGCATCGCGGTCGGGGTGGCCACCGCGCTCACCGCCATCCACGGCGCCGGGGTGATCCACCGTGACCTCAAGCCGGCGAACGTCCTGGTCGCACCGGGTGGGATCAAGGTCATCGACTTCGGCATCGCCCGAGCCTTCGAGGCGACGAGCCAGCACACCCGGACCAACCAGATGGTCGGGACCGTCTCGTACATGGCTCCGGAGCGGTTCGACACGGCTTCCGGCCGTCCGGCTGGCCCGGCCGCGGACATCTTCGCCTGGGGGGCCCTGGTCGCCTACGCCGCGACCGGCCGCAGCCCGTTCGGGGGCGACTCCCCTACCGCGACCGCGATGCGGATCCTCACCCAACCACCGGACCTGACCGGGCTCGGTGGGCCGCTGCGGGATCTGGTCTCCCGCGCGTTGGAGAAGGACCCAGATGCCCGGCCCACGTCCCGGGAGTTGCTCGACGGGCTGTTGACCGCGGCGTCTCCGGTGGGTGCCGGCGAGCCGGCCCAACTCCTGGGCGCGACGCCGCCACGTGTGTCGCCCGCTGCCGGTGGTGACGATCAGGGCGTGCGGTCGACGACATCGGGTCCGGCCAAGGCCGGTCGTGCGGGTTCACGTCGGCGTGGCTGGCTCACCGCGTTGGGGGCGACCGCCGCGGTGGTCGCCGTGCTGGTGCCCGCTTTCCTCTTCGGTCCGCAACTGTTGAGTGGGCAGTCCAAACAGGACCAGACGGGCTCGGCGCCGAGCGGTAGCCCGGCGACGAGCGGGCCGGCGGCCACGGCGTCCACGCCTGCGTCGGGCAAGCCGTCCGCCTCCCCGTCGACCAGCGCGGACCCGACCCAGGCCATGCTGGCCGGTCAGCGGCGAGTCCTCCTGCACGTGGTGGAGATCGATCGTGACCTGTCGCTGCCGTCTCACGGCGAGGTCGAGGTCGGCAAAGGCACCGGCAAGGATGCGCTCTTCGTGCTCGTACCGGTCGGTGCCGACTACATGATCAAATCGGTCAACCCGGAGATCACCCACCGACCGTGCCTCGGGGTGAAGGTCGATTCCGAGGGGTACTCGGCGTTGGTCGGAGCCGATTGTCGGCCGAGCAAGGCGACGTTGTTCACGTTGTACCGTGAGGGCAACGACGACAAGGGGCGCCCCGCCTACGGCATCATCAACGACGAGTACGGCCCGGTGCAGTGGAGCCCGACCAAGAGCGAGATCTTCGTCGAGTTTCTCGGCGACGCCCCGCTGAACACGACGTTCAGCCTCGTCGATCGGGGCGCGGTCTGATTCGGGGTTGCCCCGGCTCCCGCGGACCAGCCCACCCGGTGGGCCGTGACTCGCACGGCGATCGGTCCTGACCGTCGCCGCGCCATCGCTCCTGCCGGTCGACCCGTCAGGCTGAATTTACCCGCAGCGAGCCATCGGCAATGGGCAGCCGTCGATGTTAACGCGCTCGCAGAGCCTCCTCAAGGGCCTGGCGGTGGTGCTGGCCGGGGATCTGGGGCGATGCCTGCGGGAATGCGGTTGAAGTCGTTTCACCTCAAGATCCGCAGGTCGACAGCGGTAGATGTTCCCAGCAAGTTACGTCTTGACGAACGGCATGTTATCGCTCACAGTCGATGCCTAAGGACGACGACACCTCGGCTTTCCGGGCGAGCCTTGCTTCGTCGACCTCGAATCAGGCGTGCGCTACTGCTTGCCGGCGTCTTGTTAGCGCTAACTCTCTGACGCCTGCGTGCTCGGCCACGCGTCGCGGTACGCCCACCCTCGGGCAGGCCGTTCGGCTCTTGGTCACTGGAGGAGGATCATGTCTGCCCTTGATAGGTCTCCATCGATCGCCACGCCTTCGCGGCGGCGACGTTGGTGGTTGCCCCGCATCCTCGCCGCCAGCGCGGCGGCGTTGATGGTCGGTGGTGCCGCCGTAACGGTGGTGTCGTCACCCGCCGCCGCGGCGACGGTCGACACGAGCGCGTGGTACGTGTTGGTCAACCGCAACAGCGGCAAGGCCCTGGACGTCTACAACCTGGCCACGAACGACGGGGCCCGGATCACCCAGTGGACCCGCAACAACGGCAACCAGCAGCAGTGGCAGTTCGTCGACTCCGGTGGTGGCTACTACCGGGTGAAGTCGCGGCTGTCCAACAAGGTGCTGGACGTCTCGGGCTTCTCGACCGCCAACGGCGGCAGCATCGTGCAGTGGAGCGACAACAACAGCACCAACCAGCAGTTCCGGCTGGCCGACTCGGACAGCGGCTACGTCCGACTGATCAACCGCAACAGCAACAAGGTGATGGAGGTGCAGGGCGCCTCGACCGCCGACGGCGGCAACATCGTGCAGTACGACGACTGGAACGGCACCAACCAGCAGTGGCAGTTCGTCCGCGTCGGCGGTGGGACCGACCCCACCACTCCGCCGCCGACGACCCCGCCGCCGGGCGGCACGTGCGACCTTCCCTCGACGTACCGCTGGTCCTCCACCGGAGTGTTGGCGAACCCGAGGTCGGGTTGGGTGTCGCTGAAGGACTTCACCGTCGCCCCGTACAACGGCCAGCAGTTGGTCTACGCCACCACCCACGACTTCGGGTCCAGCTGGGGTTCGATGAACTTCAGCCTCTTCTCGAACTACAACCAGATGGGTTCGGCCAGCCAGAACGCGATGAACTCCGGCACCGTCGCGCCGTCGTTGTTCTACTTCGCGCCGCGCAACATCTGGGTGCTCGCCTACCAGTGGGGCGGCCCGGCGTTCTCCTACCGGACCTCGACCGACCCGACCAACCCGAACGGCTGGTCATCGCCGCAGACGCTGTTCAGCGGCAGCATCACCGGCTCCGGCACCGGCCCGATCGACCAGGCGGTCATCGGTGACGGCACGAACATGTACCTGTTCTTCGCCGGTGACAACGGCAAGATCTACCGGGCCAGCATGCCGATTGGCAACTTCCCGGGCAGCTTCGGCTCGAACTACACGACCATCATGAGTGACACCACGAACAACCTGTTCGAGGCCGTGCAGGTCTACAAGCTCCAGGGCCTGAACAAGTACCTCATGATCGTCGAGGCGATCGGCTCGACGGGCCGCTACTTCCGCTCGTTCACGGCCACCAGCCTGGGTGGTACGTGGACGCCGCAGGCCGCGTCCCAGAGCAACCCGTTCGCCGGCAAGGTCAACAGCGGTGCCACCTGGACAAACGACATCAGCCACGGTGAGCTGCTGCGCACCAACGCCGACCAGACCATGACCGTCGACGCCTGCAACCTGCAACTGCTCTACCAGGGTCGTTCCCCCAGCTCCGACGGCGTTGACTACGGCCTCCTGCCGTACCGGCCGGGTCTGCTGACCCTGCAGCGCTGACCATCTGATCAAGCTCGACTGACCCGGAACGGGGGGGGGGGGGGGGCCCCCCCCCCCCCCCCCCCCCGGGCCACCCCCCCGGGCCCCCCCCCCCCCCCCCGCCGGGGGGGGGGGGGACACGGGGGGACCAGCACCCCCACACCCGGGGGGCG